>NZ_KB907307.1:4422129-4737995 GCF_000381925.1 Nocardia sp. BMG111209 | reverse complement strand
CAGCTGCAGCGGCACGGTCAGCGGGGCCACCGCCCGGCGCAGTTCGACCACCTCGCGCTTGAGCTGGTAGATCTCCTCGACCGCGATGTGGCTGCGCGGGGTGAACACGTCCTCCTCCATCCGGTCGACGTCGTCCTCCATGGACTGCGCGACCTCGACATAGCTGTCGACGATGTGGTCCGCGATGGCGTGCAGTACCGCGGTCGGGCCCAGCGCGAGATGTTCGGGATCGGCCTCGAGTCTGCGCCGGACCCCGGTCAGCGGGGTGTGGTCGCCGTGCCGGACGGTGACCACGAACGACGGCCCGACGAACATCATCACCTCGCCGGTCTCCACGATCTCGCTGATGCCGTGGCGCGGGTGTTCCAGATATTTCACGGTGCGCAGCACCAGGATCAGGGTGTCGTCGTAGCGTTCCAGCTTCGGCCGCTGATGGGCCTGGACCGCGTCCTCGACGGCCAGTTCGTGCAGGCCGAAGGTCGCGGCCACCTCGGCCATCTGGGTCTCGTCCGGTTCGTGCAGGCCCACCCAGACGAATCCGGACTCGCGCTCGTGCACCTCGGCCAGCGCGGCCGCGGGCAGCAGCCGGCCGGGCAGCCGCTTGCCGTCCACGTAGACCGCGCAGTCGACGATCGCGCGCGCGGTCGGCACCGGGATCCGATGGACGGGTTCCTCGGGCCTGCGGCGGTTGCGCAGGGACGACAGCGGTGGAATGGAGGGCACGAGCTGGATGGTAGCGGTACGGGCGTGCCTGTTCGAGTCCCGGATATCGCCCGCGCCACGCGACCGGCGCGCCGCCGCGGCGGCCGCCGTTGGGCAAGATGGAATATCGTGCGCATCGACCTGCATACCCATTCGACCGTCTCGGACGGCACCGACACTCCCGCGGAGCTGGTGCGGCGAGCGGGCGCGGCCGGGCTCGACGCGGTCGCCCTGACCGATCACGACACCACCGCCGGCTGGGACGAGGCCGCCGCGGCCCTGCCCCCGGGGATGACGCTGGTACGCGGGATGGAGATGTCCTGTACCGGCCTCGGCGAGGACGGCCGCCCGGTACCGGTACATCTGCTGGCGTATCTGTTCGATCCGGCCGACTCCGCCTTCGCCGCCGAGCGGGAGCGACTGCGCGGTGAGCGGGTGGCGCGGGTCCGCGCGATGGCGGAACGGATGGCCGCCGACGGCCTCCCGATCGATCCGGACGCGGTACTCGCCGGGGCCGGGGTGGTGGCGGGCCGGCCGCATCTGGCCCGCGCGCTGGTGGCGGCCGGGGTGGTGCCCACGGTGGATGCCGCGTTCCGCGAGCTGCTCGCCCAGCACGGCCCCTATTACCTCGACAAGTCGGATACCCCGCTGGATCGCGCGGTGGCGATGGTGGCCGCGGCGGGCGGCGTCACCGTGGTGGCCCATGTGCGAGCGCGCTCGCGGGGCCGGCTGCTCGATCTCGCGGAGGTGCGCCGGCTGGCGGCGCTCGGGCTCGGCGGTATCGAGGTCGACCATCCGGACCACGCGCCCGAGGATCGGGAAATATTGCGTGAATTCGGTACCGAACTGGGACTGGTCACCACCGGATCGTCGGACTATCACGGCGTGGACAAGGCGGTCGAGTTGGGCCGATTCACAACGGATCCGGAACAATTCGAGATCCTGATCGGAAAGGCCTCCGGGATACCGGTGATCACCGCGTGAAGGCGCTGCGGGCGTTGAGCGGATTGGTCGCGGGCGGGTTGGTCGTACTGACCGCGGTGCTGGTGGGTGCGGCGATTCTCGGTGCCCAGCGGGGTTTTCCGGGTCCCGGCACCGGTCGGCTGAGCTGGCATCTGGGACTCACGGTGGTCGCGGTGGCGGCGCAGGTTTTCGCCGATCGGCATCGGGGTATGGCCGCGCTTTCCGGATCGCTGGTCGTTTTTGTTGCGACAGGTTACCTACTGGTTACGCAATGGTGGAATTGAGCCCTGCGTGTCGGTTGCGGTCGAGTGAATTGTGGCCGAACATTTTGCCCTATGGGTGAATTGGTCGCCGATGTGCTGGTGGTGGGGGGCGGCCCTGCCGGGGCCTGGGCGGCCCTCGCCGCGGCGCGTGGTGGCGTCCGGGTCGTCCTGGTCGAGAAGGGGCGGTGCGGCAGCAGCGGTCCCACGGCGCGCGGACCGGTCTCGCTCTGGTTCGTCCCGCCCGGCCCGGCGCGCGAGGAGGCCGTGCGGCAGAACTACCTCCACGGCGGCTGCCTGGGCGATCCGGAATGGATGCACCGGGTTCTGGAGGAGGCGCACCGGCGCGTCGAGCAGTTGATCCGGCCGGGGCACCGCGGCTCCGGCGACCGCGCCGACCGGCCCGGTCGGGTGACCGTCGAGGGCGCGGACTATCTGGGCAAGCTGCGCCGCAGCCTCGTGCTCGCCGGGGTGCGCATCCTCGATCACCATCCGGCGCTGCAACTGCTGGTCGACGCCGCGGGCACGGTCGGCGGCGCCACCGGGGTCCGGCTGCGCGGCGGCACGAACTGGACGGTGCACGCCGCGGCGGTGGTCGTGGCCACGGGCGGGTGCGCATTCCTGTCCGGCGGTCCGGGTACGGATGTCGCCACCGGCGACGGGCTGCTGATGGCCGCGGAGGCCGGCGGCGAACTGTCGGGGATGGAGTTCTCCAACGCGTATTCGCTGGCGCCGGTCGGGCCTCGCCGGCCGGCGATGGTGGCCGAGGGACCGCCCGCCCCGAGCGCGGCGGAGCCGGCGCCGCAGCTGGCCACCCTCTACGACCACAGCGGCGCGGTCCTCGGCGCGCACGACGCGGCGTTCGCCGCCCTCGCCGACGGGCAGCGGGTCTACGCGGCGGCCGACCCACGCGCGCAGGCGCGGGAGTCCGGTCCGGGCCGGGTGCTGCTGCGGGCGGTCGCCGAGGGCACGGTACGTGGCACAGGCGGTCTGCGACTGACCGGATTCGATTGCGCCACAACGGTTCCCGGTCTCTTCGCGGCCGGTGACGTGGCGACCCGGGAGCCGATCACCGGCGCCGTGGGCGGTTTCGGCGGGCAGGGCGGCGCATGGGCGATCTCCTCGGGTGCCTGGGCGGGGACCAGTGCCGCGCGGTTCGCGGCCGCGACGAGCGGCGGCCGGGCGCGCCGGATGCGGCCGGTACCGGGTGCGGGCTTGAACGCGGCGCCGGGTATCGATCCGCGCGCGGTGATCGGCCTGGTTCAGGAACACACCCTTCCGCTTCGGCGCAGCTACTGGCGCAGCGCGGGCAGCCTGCGCGACAGCATCACCGAACTCGACGCCCTGTGGCCGGTCACCGAATTCGGGCTCGGCGGCAGCGGCGCCGACCGGTTGTACGCCCGGCAGGCCGCGGCGCTCCTCGCGGTGGCGCGGTGGACCAAATACAGCGCGCTGGCGCGGACCGAGACCCGCGGCATGCATCGGCGCACGGATCATCCTGGGGTGGGCAGTGATTGGCGGGTCCGATTGGTGTCCGGCGGCGTGGAATCGGTCTGGGTACGGCCGGAACAACCCGATCCGGATACCACCTCGCCGTGGGCGGACCTGACATCCGCGTGAACTCCCGATGATTCACCGGCGACCCGGATCGGCGACGAGTATTTGTTTACCGGCCGGTAATTCGCCTTTTCCGGCAGCGTACGGGAATCGCGCGGTGACGTTTACTTCGCGGTAGCTGCGCGCGGGACGATGCGGGACGCCGGCGGGTATGTGCGGCGGCCGCCGGGGAAGTGGCGGCCGGTGCGGACATCGCGGCGCGAGCGGTCCGCCGCCGGATCCGCGGCGACCGGCCGCGCGGGGATTTCCGCAGGCAGTGGCGCGGTTGCGGTTCCGGTCGCGGGGCGATTTGGCACGGGGGTGCCGATGCTGGCAGAATGTAGCGGATTCCCGGCCGGTGCCACCGCCCGGCACGGGATGCGTGATGTTCCCGGCTACGTGCGCACGGCTCCGGTCCCGGGAACATCGGTAGCGGATTACCCGGACCCACCCCTCCGGGTGTGGTTCGGCGACTCCGCACGGCGATGCCCACGACGACATTCAGTTTTACTTTGTGCGATTTGTGCGATGTAAGCGATGGCGATTTCGTGCGCGACATGCGACAGTGACACCACCGTAACGAACGATGGCGTTCCGCCCACCACAAACGACGGCGTTCCGGATCGCTACCGAGAACAGTGAAAAACCGGTAATAGCAATACCAGCCGGTAACCGAACACCCGTTTAGCCCGGACCCTGCAGGAGTGAAATCGTGTCACCTGTGACTGACGCAGCGAATGCCACCACCACCCCCGAACGTGAAGACCTGTCCGCGATCACCGACGAGGAGATCTTCGCCGGCCACCTCGGTGGCAAGTTGTCGGTAGAGCTTGCCGCGCCCCTGGAGACCCAGCGGGACCTGTCCATCGCGTACACCCCGGGTGTGGCCCAGGTCAGCCGGGCGATCGCCGCCGACGCGGAACTGGCCAAGCGGTACACCTGGACCGATCGCCTGGTCGTGGTGGTCAGTGACGGCACCGCGGTGCTCGGCCTCGGCGATATCGGCCCGCGCGCGTCGCTGCCGGTCATGGAGGGCAAGGCCGCGCTGTTCAAGAAGTTCGCCGGTCTGGACTCGATCCCGATCGTGCTGGACACCAAGGACGTCGACGAGATCGTCGAGACCCTGATCCGGCTGCGGCCGAGCTTCGGCGCGGTCAACCTGGAGGACATCTCGGCCCCGCGCTGCTTCGAGATCGAGAAGCGGGTCATCGAGGCGCTGGACTGCCCGGTCATGCACGACGACCAGCACGGCACCGCGATCGTGGTGCTGGCGGCGCTCACCGGCGCGGCCAAGCTGCAGGGCCGCGACATCTCCGGCCTGAAGGTGGTCACCTCCGGCGCGGGCGCGGCGGGCGTGGCCTGCACCGAGATCCTGCTGGCCGCGGGCGTGCAGGACATCGTGGTGCTCGACTCCAAGGGCATCGTCGGCACCCACCGCGACGATCTGAACCCGGTGAAGGACGATCTGGCCCGGCGCAGCAACCCGCGCGGGCTCACCGGCGGCGCGGCCGAGGCCCTCGCGGGCGCGGACGTGTTCCTGGGCCTGTCGGCGGGCACCGTCGACGAGGCGCTGATCGCCTCGATGGCGCCGGAGTCGATCGTGTTCGCGATGTCCAACCCGGATCCGGAGATCCACCCCGAGGTGGCCGGCAAGTATGCCGCGATCGTGGCCACCGGGCGCAGCGACTTCCCGAACCAGATCAACAACGTGCTCGCCTTCCCGGGCGTGTTCAAGGGCGCGCTGGACGCCGGCGCGCGGCGCATCACCGAGGGGATGAAGGTGGCCGCGGCCAACGCGATCTTCGGCGTGGTCGCCGAGGAGCTGGCGCCGGACCGGATCATCCCCAGCCCGCTGGACCCGCGGGTCGCCCCGGCCGTGGCGGCCGCCGTCGCCGCTGCGGCACGCGCCGAAGGCGTTGCGTAACAACGTAGTCCACCATGACGGAGGGTCGGGCCGGCGGTCGCCGGAACACCCTCCGTCATCGGTGTCCGGCGGGCGCACCGCATCCGGGGCACTGATCGCGGTGGTGACCGCGGTACTGACCGTCGTGCTGCTGCTCGGCGTGACGGCCGCGGCGCCGATCCGGACCAGCGGCCGGCTCGGCGACGGCGTGGCCATCGCGGGCGTCGCGCTCACGCCGCCGATGGGCTGGAACACCTGGAACAGCTACGGCTGCGACATCTCCGCGCGGGTCGTGCAACAGGCCGCGGACGCGCTGGTGTCCAGCGGTATGCGCGACGCCGGGTACCGATACGTGATCGTCGACGACTGCTGGTTCGAGCCGGCGCGCGGGCCCGGCGGCGTGCTGCGCGCGGATCCGGCCCGATTCCCGCAGGGCATGCGGGCGGTGGCCGATTACGTGCACGCGCGCGGGCTGAAGTTCGGCATCTACGAGAGCCCCAACGACCGCACCTGCGCGCAACTCGGCGGCGCCTATCCCGGCCGCACCGGCAGCGCCGGTCACGAGGCCCTCGACGCTCGCACCTTCGCGGACTGGGGCGTCGACTATCTCAAATACGATTGGTGCGCACCGGAATCCGATCTGGACCGGCAGCTGTCCGCGTTCACCCGGATGCGGGACGCGTTGCGCGACACCGGACGTCCGATCGTGTACAGCATCAACGCCAACAGCGACGTCCTCGCGGTACCCCCCGGCGCGATCTACGACTGGTCCGGTATCGCGACCATGTGGCGGACCACCAACGACGTCACCCCGGCCTGGGCGATCGGGCTGGGCGTCGCGACCAGCCAGGGTATCCGCGAGATCCTCGACACCACCGCGCCGCTGACCGACCGTGCCGGACCCGGGCACTGGCCGGATCCGGACATGCTGGAGGTCGGCGTCGCGGGTGTCCCGGGCACCCTCACCCCCGGCCTCACCGCCGCCGAGCAGCGCACCCAGTTCGGCATGTGGGCGCTGCTGGCCGCGCCGCTGATCGCCGGAAACGCGCTGCCCTACCTGGATTCCGCGACGCGGGCCCTGCTGACGAATCCGGAAGTGATCGCGGTGGACCAGGATTCGCTGGCCGCCCCGGCCACGGCGGTCCCCGATACGGGTGGAAAGGTCCTGCGCCGCACCATGTCCGACGGTTCGGCGGTGGTGGCGCTGACCAACCGCGACCGCGCCGCGACCCGGATCGACACCTCGGCGGCCGCTGCCGGGCTGCCCGCCGCACCGCGCTACGAGGTGCGCGACCTGTGGACCGGCGCTGCGTCCGTCACCGACGGCCCGCTCGGCGCGACGGTGGCCGCGCACGACACGGTGCTGCTGCGCATCCGCCCGGACACCTCGGCGTAGTCGGTCGCTGTACATCTCCGCACAGGTGGGGATCGCCCTCGGATCGGTGCGGGCGCGGTGTGGCGGTCGCAGACTCCGGCGGTGTCCGTCCGAGATCGGGCGGGCGACCGCGGGTGGCCTCCGTAGGCCGGATCAGTCCGGCTGGGAGAAGCGCAGGGTGTTGCCGAACGGGTCGGTGATCATGAAACCGGGGCCGCCGGGGCCCGGCTCGGGGGCGCCGGGGCGGCCGTAGCGGTAGTGGTGGGCGGCCAGTTCGGCGTGCAGGCCGTGGACGTCGTCGACCGGGATCCACACGACCGTGCCGGGGGTGCCGTCGCCGTGGTGCTCGCTGAGGTGGAGGGTGGTCTGCGAGCGCGACACCTGTGCGTACAGCGGCAGATCCGGCTCGAACCGGTGCTCCCAGTCGACGGTGAAGCCGAGATGATCGCGATAGAACTCGTACGCCTTGGCCACATCGAAGATGCGCAGGATCGGGACGGGTGCGGCGAATCGGATCGAGTCGGCGGCCATGCTGCGATGCTACCGGCGCCGATCGTCAGGCGATGATGCCGAGGTCGCGGCGGCCGGCGCCGACGACCGGGACCGGGTCCGCGCCCAGAACCCGGTGCAGCAGTTCGTGATAGATGTCGCGGAAGTCGACGGTCGATTTCAGATCGCCGTCGGCGAGGTCGGTGAGGCCGGGTTCGTCGCCGTGGAAGCCGGCCGCGACCGGTGCGCCCGCGACGAAGACCGGCCCGGCGGTGCCGTGATCGGTGCCCTGGGAGGCGTTGGCGCGCACCCGGCGGCCGAATTCGCTGTAGGCCAGCAGGACCACGTCGCGGCCGCGTGGATGGCCGGACAGGTCGCGCAGGAAGCCCGCCACCGCCTCGTCGAAGCGGCCCAGCAGCTGTTCCTGGGTGTGCCGCTCGTCGGCGTGGGTGTCGAAACCGCCGAGGCTCACGGTGTAGACCCGGGTCGGGACGTTCGCCCGGATACAGCGGCCGACCAGATCCAGTTGCGCCGCCAGCGGATTCGCGCCGCCGAGATCGCGCGCCGGCGGCGCGATCGAGGCGAAGGTGCCGGTGACGGTCTGGGCCGCACGATATCCGGTGCACACCGCGGCCCGCGCCGCGCTGTCACCCGGATCGGCGGCGCCTAGTCCCGCGAGTACCGCCGCCGCTTCCGGCGTCTGCCCGGTCGCGGCCGGATTCAACGCCGCCGCGGTGTGTTTCGCGCCGAACGCCAGCCGGGGGAGCACCGGCCCGATGTTCACCGCGCGGACCGGATCCGCGCCGGTCGCGTCCAGCCAGCGGCCGATCCAGCCGGTCGGCAGCGGTTCGTCCGGTGCGGCGGTCTGCCAGATGTCCATGGACCGGAAGTGGCTGTGGTCCGGATTCGGATAGCCGACCCCGCGCACGATCGCCAGCTGCCGCCGGTTCCACAGGTCCGCCAAGCCGCGCATCGCCGGGTTGAGTCCCTGCGCCGCATCGAGGTGCAGCACTTCCTCGGGGCGATAGGACAATTCGGGACGGGCGTCGTGATAGGCGTTGTCGGCGTACGGGATCAGCGTGTTGAGGCCGTCGTTGCCGCCGTACATGGTGAGTACCACCAGGATTCCCGAACCCGCGGCCAGTGGGGTGGTCTCGGCGTGGTGCCGCAGCTCCGCCAGGGTGATCCCGCCGCCGAGTACGCCGAGCGCACCGAGCGCCGCGGAGCCGGCGAGGAACCGCCGGCGGTCGATCGGGCCGATCCGGGGCATGAGCGAACCGCCTTCAGCTGGTGAGGTATTCGGGGGTGTTGAGCGCGAGGACGGCGAGCCGGACCGGGTCGGCCACGGCGGTCGCGAGCACCTTCGCGCTGCGGTCGGACCAGTCGGCGATGCCGAGCAGATGTCCGGCCGCGTCGATCCGATCGGACCTGCCGGCCGCCGAGATCGGGGTCGGGTCGGCCCGTTTCAGCAGTGTGGTGGTCGCGGTGAGCCGGATCTGCGCGGCGGCGCTGGACATCCAGCCCGGCCCGCGCGGCCAGCCGCCGACATCCGGTGGGTGGAACGGCAATTGGCCGAGGCTGCGCAACACCCCGGCGACCCGCCGGGCGTCGGCGTCGTCGGCCAGTGGCACCCGCAGCGCGCGGATCGCGCCGATCAGCCACTCCACCGGGCCGTGGACGACGGTGTCGCGCGCGGAGAGGAAATCCGGATCGGTGAGGATCGCGGTGGTCAGCGCGGTCAGATCGCGGCCGGGTCCGTAGGCGGCGGTGATCCGGTCCAGGGCGGCGGCCGCGGGTGGTTCGTCGGCGGCCAGTTGCTGCCAGGTCCGCGCCGCCACGTAGCGCGCCGACTCCGGGCGGGCCAGCACGATATCGCAGAACTCCCGCGCGCCGAGCGGACCCGTCACGCCCAGCAGGGTTTTCGGCCCGCGATCGTGGCGCGCCGGATCCAGGGCCGCGGCGCCGTCCCGGATCGTCCAGCCGGTGAGCGCGCGGGCCCCTTCGCGCACATCGGTTTCGGTGTATCCGTTGCCGTGGCCGAGCGCGAACAGCTCCAGGAATTCGCGGGACAGGTTCTCGTTCGGGGCCTTCGCGCTGTTGGCGGTGCCGTCGAGCCAGCGCAGCATGGCCGGATCGGTCAGCATCGCGTAGGCCAGCGTGTCGAAATCGCCGGTGCCGGCGGCCCGGAGCGTGCGGTTCTGCGCGGCCATCGCGGCCGCGCTGCGCACCTTGACCGCCGAGGTGGCGAAGTGGTTGTGCCACACCAGCGTCAACTTCTCCCGCACCGGAACCCGCACGGCCGCCATGCGGCGCAGCCACCAGAAGGTGAGATCGTCCAACTGAGCGGTCGATTCGGCCCGGTAGCGACGCCGTTCGTCGGCCGAGGCGGATTTGCCGGGTGCGGCCGGGGCGACCGGCTGCGGCATCGGCGTCGCCACCGCCCCCGGATCGGCCGCCGGATCCGCGGCGAGGGCGGTGCGCAGATAGGCGGCGGGGTCGGTGACCGCATCGATCTCGGCGCCGGTGGCGCCGAAGCCGGATCGGCGCAGTACCCGCGCGGTGACCGCCCACTGGGACGAGTGGCTTCCCATGCTCCGAGTATCACGGCCGGCGCGCGGCCCGCACCGCCGCCGACGCCGATGTTCAGCCGATCCTCAGCGCCCGAGCCGGCGCCGGCGGTCGCGGCGGGCGGGGCACAATGTCGGATGTGCAGCCCGGTCGCATTCTGGTCATCGAGGACGCCGACGCCATCCGGGCGGCGGTGACCTCGGCGTTGTCGGCCGCCGGGCACGAGGTGCTGGCGCGCGCGGACGGCAGCGGCCTGGAACACGATCTGTCCCGCTTCCGGCCCGATGTGGTGGTGCTCGATGTGATGCTGCCCGGCCGGGACGGGTTCACCCTGCTGGAGACGGTGCGCGCGCGATGCAAGGCGGGTGTGGTGATGCTGACCGCGCGCGACGGCGTCGAGGACCGGGTGCGCGGCCTGCGCGCCGGCTCCGACGACTACGTGGTCAAGCCGTTCGATCTGACCGAACTCGTCGCCCGGATCGAGGCGTTGCTGCGCCGGATGGGCCGCTTGCAGACCAAACTCACCATCGGCGATCTGGTGGTCGACGTCGATTCCGGTGTCGTGGTCCGCGGCGACGGGCCGATCACGCTCACCGCCACCGAATTCAAACTGCTCGCGTACCTCGCCGCGCATCGCGACCGGGTGGTGACGAAGACCCAGATCCTCACCGCCGTCTGGGGTTACGAGGACTACGACCCGAATCTGGTCGAGGTGTACGTCAGCGCGGTGCGCCGCAAATTGGAGGAGCACGGCCCCCGGGTGCTGCACACCGTCCGCGGTCTCGGCTACACGCTGCGGGTGGGGGACCGGTGAGGACGGTGTCGCTGCGGCGGCGGGTCACCCTGACCGCGGCCGCGATCTCCGGCGTCGCGCTGCTGGCGGTGGCGCTGACCGTGCACAGCCTGTTCGGGGTGGTGGTCGGCCGCAGCGAGAACGCGGTCCTCACCGACCGCGCCCAGCTGGCCCGCCAGCTGGCCCAGGCCGACACCCCGCCGACGGTGCTGATCACCCGGGTGGACAACCGCTCGGTGCGGGCCCGCCTGGTCCTCGCCGACGGCCGCGTCTACGGCAGCCTGGGCCCGCGCCACGAGGACGATGCCCGGCCCCGTGTCATCCAGTTGATCGGCCCCGGCGAACTGAACCACGCGCGCCTGACCCTGCAGGTGGACACCCCGCTGCTGTCCCGTTTGCAGTCCCGCCTCGGCTGGGTCCTGATCGGCGCGACCGTCGCCGCGATCGCCGTCATCGCCGCCGGTCTGTGGCTCGGTGTCCGCCGCGCCCTGGCGCCGCTGGACTCGATGACCGGCCTGGCCCGCGAGATCGCGCGCGGCGAACGCGGCCGCCGCCTCCTCCCGGATCGCGCCGACACCGAATTGGGCCGCACCGCAAGTGCTTTCGACGAAATGCTGGACGCCCTGGAAGGCGCCGAGGCCCGCGCCCGCGCCTCCGAACAACACCTGCGTTCCTTCGTCGCCGACGCCGCCCACGAGCTGCGCACCCCGGTCGCCGGAATCCGCGCGATCGCCGAGGCGGTCCTGCACCAGCCCCCCGGCGCCGACCCCGAGGAACAACAGCGCATGCACCTGCTTCTGGCCCGGGAGGCCCGGCGCGCCGGCCGCCTGGTCGAGGACCTGCTCGACATGGCCCGCATCGACGCCGGCCTGCACCTGCACCGCACCCCGACCGATCTCCACGACCTGGCCGCCACCCACCTGGACCGGATGCGAATGCTGCACCCCGGCATCGACTTCCGCCTCACCGGCCCCCACCCGATCGCCCCCGTCGACCCCGAACGCATCGGCCAGGTCCTGACCAACCTCCTGAGCAACGCCTGCCGGGCCATCGCCACCGCCGACCCGGCCCCCGACCCCGGCATCGTCACGGTCACCCTCACCGCCGCACCGGAATCCGCCGAGATCACCATCACCGACAACGGCCCCGGCGTACCCGCCGCCGACCGCGACCGCATCTTCGACCGCCTGGTCCGCCTCGACCCCGCCCGCGCCCACCACCCCCAGGGCGCCGGCCTCGGCCTGGCCATCGCCCGCGGCATAGCCCGAGCCCACGGCGGCGACCTGACCTGCCCACCCCCACCCACCCCCGGCGCCACCTTCACCCTCCACCTGAACACCCGCGTTCCGGATATTCGATTGGACAAGTTGTCGTCTATTGATTAGACTTAAATCGGTCAAGTCAATAGACTTTCGTGCCATGATTCGCGAGGAGCCGACACGGACCGTTCCCGGAGAACTCACGCGCGCGGGTTGGATGCGAAAACGCCGAGGCAGGGGTAGTCACAGCTTGTGGCAGTGCCCCACGGGGTCGCACACGACGGTCGTACCGGACGGTCACACCGAGATTCGCCCCGGCGTGGTGCGGGTGATCAGGCGAGCGATCCTGGATTGTTCGTGCGGGAAGGAGGATCTGTGAAATACACGGCTCATGTCACCGGACGCGAAGGACGCTGGTGGGTGGTGGAGATTCCGGCGCTCGGCGAGGCCGCGCAGACGCAGGCGCGCCGGCTCACCGAGGTCGAGGCCGAGGCGCGCGACTACATCGGCGTCGCACTCGATCTCGCGCCCTCGGCGGTCGATATCGAGGTGGTGATCGGTGATATCGGCCGCGCGCACGATGTGCAGCGCCGGTCCGAGCGGATCCGGGCGGCCCGGGCCGAGGCGTCGCGGCTGGAACAGGAAGCGCAGCGCGAAACGCAGTTGCTGGCAGGCGAACTGGCTGCGGAGAAGATCCCGGTCCGGGATATCGCGACGCTGGTCGGTACGACGTTCCAACGCGTCGGCCAGCTGGTTTCGGGCGCGGTGGACGGTCCGCCCTCGGTGGCGGGCTGAGGATCGGCTGAAGGTCGGGTGGGGTGGGGGTGATCTTCAGGGGGGCTTCAGGTGGGGCGGGGAGATTCGGTGGTGGAAGGTACCGAATCGAAAGGATCCGATGTGAGACGAATTGCCGCAGGGGTGCTCGCCGGGGTTGCCGGGCTGGCGATGGTTGCCGTGGCCGGGCCGGGGATCGCGGCCGCCGATGGGCCGCAGTGCAATCCGCCGGCGCGTGCGCAGGCGCGGGCCGCGGCGCGCGGGCAGGTGCAGGCGTATCTGTCGGGGCATCCGGAGGTCGCGGCCGAGGTCGCGAAGGTGAAGGGGTTGCCGAAGGAGCAGCGGCGGGCCGAGTGGCAGGCGTTCCGGCAGGCCCATCCGCAGCAGGCGGCGGAGTTCCGGGCGGCGCGGCAGCCGATCATCGACTATCGGGCGGCCTGCCACCGCTGAACGGCGCGGCGGCGGCGCCGGCCGGATGTTTGCTGTGCGCGGGCTGTGGCCCGGCCGTACACTGCGGGCATGCCCGACCAGGCGCCGCTGCGTGCCAAAGATATTGCGTACGCGTGCACGTTGCTGAACAGTGCCTACGCCGACGGCCAGTTCGACGGTGAGGAGCATCGGGCGCGGGTCACCGCGGCGATGTCGGCCGGGACCGTCGCCGAATTACGTTCGCTGACCGCGGATCTGCGACCGTCGCGCACAGGAGATGTCGCAGGGCAGTATGTTTCGCGGCCGGCACCCGGCGGTGCCTCGTACGGCCGGCGCGCGATCGTGACGGCCGCGGTCTTCGGGATCGGCGCGGCGGCGGGCTACGCGTACGGGCTCGCCACGCGCGGAACGCGGGATTCGGTGTCCGCGAACGCGACTGCGACCGCGGGAACCGGCCGCACCACGGCCGCCCCGACCACCACGGCCGCGCCCCGGGCGCTGCACACCGCCGCCGGATTCTCCGCATTCGTCGCCGCGGTGTCACGCACCTTCGGCGATACCGTCGTCGACGATGCCAGCGTCTATCCCGACTACGCGGTGGTGACGCGCGGGGTGCCCAACGAAGCCGCGCACGCCCTGCTCTTCTCCTACCGGGGCACTTTCGACAAGGGCAGCCCGATGTCGCGGCAGCCGGGCACCGGGGTGGTCGATCTGGCCCGGGTCGACGTGGCGAAGCTGATGGAGTTGCTGGCCGGGGCGCCGCAGACGGTCGGCGTGCCGCAGCCGAAGACCACCTATTTCAGCGTGGACGGGCACGACGGCGGCCGGTCGGTGATCTACGAGACCGACGCGTACAACGTCAGCGGCTACCTCATCGCCGGTCTGGACGGCACCGTGAGCTCGGTGCATCCGGCGCCGCACTGAATCCCACCCGGACCTCCGGAAGATCCACCCGCACTCCACCCGCGGGTGGTGGGTCGCGGGGCCGCGCGCCGCGATCGTAGAGGCATGAGTTCGGCACAGATTTCGGAAATTGTTCTCGTCGTCGCGGTGCTCGGCTGGATCGTCTACCGGCAGACCCGCTGGCAGGTGCTCGATCCCGCGCGGATCTGGCGGATGCCGCTCATCCTCGCGGTGATCGGCCTGGTGTCGCTGCGATCCACCCCGGTCGACGGCGACACCTTCGGCACGGTCGCGGTGACGTTGCTGCTGGCGACCGGCCTGCTGAGTATCGGCGTCGGCGCGCTGATGGGGTCGATGTCCCAGCTGCGCGTCGTCGAGGGCCGGTGGCAGGCCCGCACCGGCTGGGCCGGATCGCTGTGGTGGCTGGTGCTCATCGCCGTGCGGGTCGGGGTCGATGTCGGCGCGAACGCGCTCGGGGCGAAGATCCTGACCTCCACCGGCGTCATCCTGCTGATGGTGGCGCTCAACCGGGTGGGCCGCACCCTCGTGCTGATCCGCCGCGCGGACCTGCGCACCCCGGTGCCGGTCGCGGGCCGGGCCGGGGACCGGTATCCGAGCGGCCCCGGCCGGGGATACTGAGCGGCGATGACCGAATCCCCGCTGGCGACGTTCCCGTCCAGGCTGCTGCGCCTGGTCGGGCTCGTCGCCGTCGTCGCGGCGGGTGGCGGAACCGTCCTCCAGCACGGCTGGTGGGCGGTACCGGCGGTGATGTCCTGGCTCGGCTGGGCGGTCTGGATCGTGGCGCCGGAGCGGCCGCGCTGGCCGACCCTGACCGCCCTGTTCGCGATGGCGATCGGCGGTGGCCTGACCACCGCGTGGTCGGCGGGTTCGGCGATCACCGCGCTCGCCGTGGTGTTCGCCGGATTCGCGCTGCTCAACGAGCCGGTGGCGGTCGGCGTGGTCCTCGCGGCCCTGGCGATCTTCGGCGCGGGCATATCCGATCTGGCGGCGGGCGACGAGCCCCGGTCGCTGCTGGCGGTGGTGTCCGGCGCGCTGGTGATGGGCTTGATGGGCTGGACCCGGCGGCAGTCGCGGATCTCCGCCGAACAGAACCGGTTACTGGTCGAGCAGAACCGGATCATCCGCGCCGAACGCGACCGGGCCGCCGCCCTCACCGAGCGCGGCCGCATCGCGCGCGATATGCACGACGTGCTCGCGCACACCCTGGGCGGGCTGGTGTTGCAACTGGATGCCGCCGACGCGCTGCTGGAGGCCGGCGAGGTGGACCGCGCCGCCGAACGGGTGAAGGCGTCGCACCGCCTGGCGGTGTCGGGACTCGCCGACGCCCGCCGGGTGGTGGGTGCGCTGCGGGCCGAGGGGGTGGATCTCGGCGCCGAACTGCACCGGCTGGCCGACGATCACCGCGGCAGCGGCGGCCGGGTGGAGGTGGGTGTCGACGCCGAACTGCGAGGGCTGGACGAGCAGACCGCCGTGGCGCTGTCCCGCGCGGTGCAGGAGGCGCTCACCAATGCCCGCAAACACGCTCCGGGACAACCGGTGTCGATTGACCTCCGCACCACCGGCGCGAATATCGCGGTGACGGTGTCGAATCCGCTCGGCTCGCGGATCGGCGCGCTGGCGCGCAGCGGTTCCGGGGCCGGATTGCTCGGAATGACCGAGCGGATAGCGGCTCTCGGCGGCTCCGTCGCGGCGGGCCGGGAGGAGGACCGGTGGGTCGTCCGCATCCTGGTACCGGCCACGCAGCGCGCGGACGCACCGGAGTAGCGACGAATGACACAGTGGGACACGGGCCGAGGAGGAATTGTGGTGGATGCTGATCCGGGCACGATCACCGTGGTGGTCGCCGACGATCAGACGACGGTGCGCGACGGACTCACCACCGTCCTGTCGCTGCTGCCGGACGTGACCGTGGTCGGCGAGGCCCGCGACGGCGCCGAAGCGGTCGAGGTGGTGGGCCGCCTGAGCCCGCGGGTGGTGCTGATGGACCTGCGGATGCCCGGGGTGGACGGCGTCGCCGCGACCGCCGCCATCACCGCGGCGCATCCGGCGACGGCGGTACTCGTACTCACCACCTACGCCGACGACGCCTCGATCGCGGGCGCACTGCGCGCGGGCGCCCGCGGCTACCTCACCAAGGATGCGGGCCGGGCCGAGATCGCCGCCGCGATCCGCTCGGTCGCCAGCGGCCACACCACCCTCGCCGCGGATGTCGGCGCACGGCTCGTCTCCGGTCTCACCGCCGCCGAGCCCGCCCCCGACGTCGACCTGACCGACCGCGAACTGGATGTGCTGCGCCGGATGGCGGCCGGCCGCAGCAACACCGAGATCGCGAAGGATCTGTTCATCGGCGTGAGTACCGTGAAGAGCCATATCAATTCGCTGTTCGCCAAGCTCGGCGTGCGCGATCGGGGTCAGGCTATCGCGTACGCGCACCGCGCCGGACTGGCACGCTGAGCCGGCCCGTACCCGGCACGCTGAGCCAGACCACGAAGGCCAGGACGCCGTCCAGCAGCAGTGCGAGCACCGCGACCAGGATGGCGCCGACCAGCACCCGGGTGTAGTCGTAGAGGCCGATACCGTCGAAGATGTAGCGGCCCAGCCCGCCCAGGTTCACGTACGCGGCGATGGTCGCCGTCGCGACCACTTGCAGTGTGGCCGAACGCAATCCGGTCAGCAGCACCGGCAGCGCGTTGGGTACCTCGACCCGCAGCAGTATCTGCCGCTCGGTCATGCCCATCGCGCGGGAGGCATCGACCACACCCGGATCCACGTTGGCCACACCGGAATACGCGCCGGCCAGCAGCGGCGGGACCCCGACGGTGAGCAGTGCGATCAGCGGCGGGATCAGGCCGAGACCGAGCAGCAGCACCACGAAGGTGAGCAGGCCCAGGGTGGGCAGCGCGCGCATGGCGTTGGCGACACCGACGATCGCCGCGGCGCCGCGGCGGGTGTGCCCGATCACCAGCCCGGTCGGCACCGCGATCACCACGGAGACCGCGACCGTGAGGAAGCTGTACCAGAGGTGTTCGGCGATCCGGTGACCGATGCCGGTACGGCCGCCCCAGTGCGCGGATTCGGTGAGATAGTGCCAGGCACCGAGGAAGAGGTTCATGCTCGGGCACCTTTCGCGCCGCGGGCGCGCAGCCACGGGGTGGCCCAGCGGCCCAGCAGGAACAGCAGCCGGTCCACGATCAGCGCGAGCACCAGCACCACGATGATGCCCGCCACGATCTCGTCCGGATAGTCCCGCTGATAGCCCTGGGTGAACAGTTTGCCGAGCCCGCCCACCCCGATCAGCGCGCCGACGGTCACCATCGAGATGTTGGTGACCGCGACGACCCGCAGGTTGGCCACGAAAATCGGTATCGCCAAGGGGAATTCGACGACGAGCGTGCGGCGCAGCGGCGGGTAGCCGATGGCCTCGGCCGCGTCCAGCACGGCGGCGGGCACCGCGTCCAGTGCGGTCGGCACCGCGATGACCAGCAGCGCCACCGAGTAGACGGTCAGCGCGATCACCACGTTCAGCGGATCGATGGTGGCGATCCCGGCGATCGGCGGGATGATCACGAACAGCGCCAGCGACGGGATGGTGTACGCGAGGCCGGCCACCGTGGTGGTCACCCGTCGCAGCCAGGACACCCGGCGGACCAACGCCCCCACCGGAATCGCGATCACGAGCCCGATGAGCAGCGGCAGCAGTGCGAGATACGCGTGGGTGCGGGTGAAACCCATGATCTCCGAGAAGTTGTGGAGCAGATACCTCATCGCGGGACACCGCCGCTGCGCTCGCTCATTCCGGTACCCGGCCGTCGGCGAGGTGCCGGTTGCGCTCGGCGTCCTCGTCCGCGCGCTGCCGGGCCAGCAGGCCGATCGCCTCGGTGGCATCGACGCCGCCGGCCACCGCGCCCGAATCATCCACGGCCACACCGATTCCCGAGGGCGACGAGATCGCCGCGTCGAGGGCCTGACGCAGATCCGCGCCGGGCCGGAACAGCGAACCGCCCGCGGACATGCTGTCGGCGAGCGAGCGGCCCGCACGCACCGCCTCGACCGCGGTGCCGTCCACCCAGCCCTGCGGATGCCGGGCCGCATCGGTGACCAGCACCCACGCCCCCGGATCCAATTCCAGCTGCGGTACCTGTTCCGCGGTGGCGGTGCGGATCTCGTGCCGGGCGAGATCGTCCGCGGTCCGGAACGACAGCCCCCGGTACCCGCGATCGCGGCCCACGAATTCGGCCACGAAATCCGTTGCGGGCCGGGCCAGCACCCGCTGCGGCGGGTCGTACTGCTGCAGGGTGCCGCCCCGGCCGAACACCGCCACCCGATCGCCGAGCTTGATCGCCTCGTCGATGTCATGGGTGACGAAGACGATGGTCTTGCGCAATTCCGCCTGCAGGCGCTGCATCTCGGCCTGCAACTCCTCGCGGACCACCGGATCCACCGCGCTGAACGGCTCGTCCATCAACAGGATCGGCGGATCGGCGGCCAGTGCCCGCGCCACCCCGACCCGCTGCTGCTGACCGCCGGACAACTGTGCCGGATACCGTTGCGCCAGAGCGCGATCCAGCCCGACCCGATCCAATACCTCGAGCGCGGCCCGGCGCGCGGCGCGGCGGCGCTCACCGCGCAGCACCGGCACCGTCGCGACGTTGTCGAGAACGGTCCGGTGCGGCAGCAGGCCGCCGCTCTGGATGACATAGCCGATCCCGAGCCGCAATTCGACCGGATCGATGGCCGCGATATCCGCGCCGCCGACGGTGATCGTGCCCGAACTGGGCGTGATCATGCGGTTGATCATCCGCATCGAGGTCGTCTTACCGCAGCCGGAGGGCCCGACGAAGACCGTGAACGATCCGGATTCGATGCGCAGGCTCAGGCCCGTGACCGCGGTGGTGCCATCCGGATAGGTCTTGGTGACGTCGGTGAATTCGATCTCGGTCACGAATCCGCCTATCCGACCGGCTTGTTCAGCCCCTGCGCGGCCACCCAGGTCTTCGCCGCGGCCGCCGGTTCGGTCTTGCTGGCGCCGGAGACCGCGTCGTTGAGCGAGATCAGTTCGGCGGTGGTCAGTTTCGCGGAGACCGCGTTCAGCACCCGCACCGCCTTGTCGGACTTCTTCTTGGCGTTGAGCACCGGCACCACGTTCTGCGCGGCGAAGTTGTGCTTCGGGTCCGCGAGCACCACCAGATCGTTCTGCTTGATCGCCGGCGAGGTGGTGAAGATGTCGGCGGCGGTGACCTGCCCGGAGGTGAGCGCGCGCACCGTGGCCGGGCCGCCGCCGTCCGCGATCGGCACGAACTTGTCCGCGGCGATGTCCAGGCTGTAGGTCTTCTTCAGCCCCGGCAGGCCGCCGGGACGCTCCGAGAATTCCGCCGGCGCACCGAAACTCACTTCGGCCGAATGCGGCGCCAGATCGGCGATGCTGTGCAGATTCCACTTGTCGGCGGTGGCGTGGGTGACCACCACGGCGTCGGAATCCTCACCGGGAGCGGGGGTGCCGGCGGCCAGATCGCTGCCGAGCGCCTTGGTCAGCGCGGCGTTCACATCGTCGGCGCCGGTCGCGGTGGCCGACTTGTCCAGGTATTGCAGCAGATTGCCGGTGTAGTCGGGGACCACGCCGATCGAGCACTGCCGCAGCGCCGGGATGTACGCCTCGCGGCTGCCGATGTTCAGCTTGGTGTCGACGCTGAAACCGTTGGCGCGCAACGCCTCCGCGTAGACATCGGCGACGGTCTCGGATTCCGGGAAGTTGGCCGAACCGACGGTGAGCTTGTTGGTGTCGTTGTCGCAGCCTCCCCCGCCGGAGGACAAGGGATCGGAATTGCCGCCACACGCCGACAGCGCCATGGCCGCGGCCAGCGCGACGGCGGCGGCCAGGATGCGCACGACGGCGAGGGCGGGACGATGTCCACGCCGCCGCGCGGCGGAGATGATCGAGGAGTTCAAGGCAGTCCTTCCGATGTCCCGGGCACTTCGAGAGGACCGGCGCGCGCCGACTACGATCTGTGCGCAGGCGCAGCCTCCCGGCTGTCCATACTGCCTGCAGTGTGTCGTTCTTTCCATGCAACGGGAGTGGGGTGTCGCCGGATGGGATCGACCGGGCCGGTACGGATCGCAGCCCGTGCACTCGTCGCCGCCGTGGCCGCCACGCTGCTGGTTTCCTGTTCCCACGACGACGGCGGACCGGTCCTGCGGGTGGGTGCGGGCAATTCGGATCAGGCTGATTTGATCGCCGAAATCTATGCCGGGGCTCTCGCCCGCACCGGCGCCCGTACGGCCGTGGTGGCGCACATGGGACAACGCCGCGACTATCTGGCCGCGCTGGACGCCGCCACCGTGGTCCTGGTCGGCGAGGTCAGCGGCGACCTGCTGACCACCTTCGACCCGAACTCACCCGCCCATCTCCCGGATCGGACGGCCGCGGCGGGCGGCGCCGCGACGAATCCCGCCGCGGCCGTGGACGGTCCGGTCGGCGCGGCACCGGCCCCCGACGTCGCCGACGCACTCAGCCGCGCACTCCCGCAAGGACTCTCGGTCTCCGACATCGCGGACGGCACCGACCTCCGCCCGGCGCTGCTGGCCCGCGCCACGGACGATCTCCCCGCCGCACTGCCGGATCTGGCCCCCCGTTGCGCCGACCTCACCGTCGGCATCGCCACCGGTTCCGAGCTGGATCCCCTGCGCCCCGCCCCCGACCCGCAACGCGACGTGATCGATCCGCTGCACACCCGGTACGGCTGCGACATCACCCACCCCACCGTCTACCCGTCCGATACCGAGCTGCGAAAAGCCTTGCAGGACGGGCAGGTCCAGCTCGGTATCCTCACCGGACCCGCTGCCCTGCTGCCCGGCGGCACGGACGGCCTGACCACGATCGCCGATCCGCGCTACGCCTTCCGCGCCCGCAACGTACTGCCGCTGTTCCGCACCGGCTCCCTCACCCCGGTCCAGATCAAGAAGCTCAACTACGTCGCGGGCGAACTGACCACCGCCGAACTGATCGACATGATCGCCCACCTCCGCGACGACCACACCTCCGCCGCCACCCTCGCCCGCACCTGGCTGGACGCACACTCACTCTGATCGTGGGTCGGTCGGCTCTCGAAGATGCGGCCGGCAGCCCTGCGGCGAGCAGTCGGACAGCCGAGAAGGATCGGCTGACCGGCCCTGGGGCGGCGAACGATACGGGGTGCTCAGTCGGCGACGGGTGGCGGCGCGATTGTGTTATCACGGAAGGGTGGGTAGTGGGCCGCGTCCCGGGCTGGGACGGGACATCGGCGCTGAGCGGTATGCGGCGGTCGATGCCCTCGGTAGGCCGGGGCGGCGGGTAGTAGTGCATCGGCACTTGCCGCCTGCGGCGGGGGCGCGTCGGCGTTCGTTGCCGGTGGCGCCGGCCGATGCGTTCTTCTTGCATGTCGAGAATGCGGGTCCGCCACAGCAGGTCGGGGGATTGGTGGTGCTGGAGCCGGGTGCGGCCGGGCCGACCGTCCGCGACCTGCGGGAGCTGGTTCGCGCCGAATTGGATGGGCTGCCGCGGTTCCGGCAGCGGTTGCTGCCGGGTGGGCGGTGGCGGCGGGCGCGCTGGGTGGACGGTGCGATCGACTGGGAGTGGCATGTCGCCGAGCGGGTGGTCGCGGCCGGTGATCCGGTGGCCGAACTTCGGCGGGTGGTCGGGGAACTGGCCGCGGAGCCGCTGCCTCGGGATCGGCCGTTGTGGCGGATGGTGCTGGTCCGCGAGCGGGACGCGGGTCCGGTCGGGGTGATTCTGCTGGTGCACCATGCCGTCGCGGACGGGGTCGGGACGGTGGTGCAGGCGTTGCGGCTGTTGCGGCCGCGGACCGAGTTGCGGATCGCCGAGCGGGGCGGGCTCCGCGCGGGTGCGGCGGCGGTCGCTACGGCCACCGGGCTGGCGCAGCTGGCGGCGGACGCTCGTCCGCGTGGTCGGATGCCGGTCGGTTCCGATCGGCGGCGGTTCGTCACTGCCGAGCTCGATCTGGAAACCGTTCGGGGCGTGGCGCATTCGTATCATGCGCGGGTGACCGACATTCTGCTGGCGGTGGTCGTGATAGCACTGCGCCGGACCCGTCCGGATCTGATGACCCGGCTGCGTGGTCCGTTGCGGGTGGCGGTACCGCTGATGGTGCGCGGGCCGCGGTCGGCGGCGGAAGGAAATCTGACCGCCGCCGTGATGATCGACATCCCACTGCATCTCGACGATCCGGCCGAACTACTCGCGGACATCGTCACGCGCGGCGACCGGTTGCACAGCGGAACCCGCGCGCTGGCATCCCGTTTCGTGATGGCCACCGGATTGCGGATCCTGCCGGAGCCGCTCGCGGGCCGGTTCGCCGCGACGGTATACGGCGGCCGTTTCTTCCATGCGATCGTCTCCAATATGGCCGGTCCCGACCGGCCGCTCACCCTCGCGAATGCCGCTGTCGCGCAGGTTTTCCCGATTCTGCCGCCCGCATCGGGGGTGCCGCTGGTGGTCGGTGCGCTGAGCTGGGCCGGTCGCCTCGGGCTCGGGATCTCCGCCGATCCGGAACTGGTGGACCCGACCGGGTTCGCCGCCGAATTGCCGACCGTATTGGCCGAATTGGGTCCGGCGCCGGTCGCCGATCCAGGCCCGCCGGTCGGTTCCGGCGAGTAATCTGAGTGTGCTGAAGATCACCGCCGACCGTCACCTCATCGGAGGCCGAGGCATGTTTCTGCTCGATCGCACACCCGCGGCGAAAACCCTTGCGGCGAGAGCGCTCGCCGCCTGCGCGTTGATCACGATGTCGGCCCTCGCCGGATGCGGCGCATCCGATCACTCCACCATCGTCGACAGCGCCCCGGCACCCGGCGGCGGTGTCACCCAGGAGGTCACCGGCAGTTTCCGCACGTTCTTCGACGGCGGTACCGGCGCCGCACAGAAGATCGCGCTGCTCGAGAACGGTCCCACCTTCGCGGATGCGATCAACGCACAGGCGAATTCGCCGATGGCCAAGGCCACCACCGCGTCGGTCACCACCGTGACGAGTACCGCCGCCGACCACGCCGACGTCACGTATTCCATTCTGTTCAACGGCAAACCGGCGCTGGCCGACCAGCACGGCGCCGCCGTCCGCCAGGACGGCACCTGGAAGGTCACCGCCGCCACCTTCTGCGCGCTGCTCACCCTGGAAGGCAATCCGCCCCCGGCCTGCGCGGCATCCGCCCCCACTCCGGCACATTGACCACCCGGGCGGCCGCGCCGCCGGGCCCCGCTCGCTCGTTCGATCACGAAGCTCGGTAGGGCGAGGCGCCGGCCCGGGGACCGGTCACCTGCCGCGCCGGCGCGGATCCGGATGCGATCGGCAAACGGCCGCAACAGAATTCGACCGATGGAGGTAGTGATGACATCGGAGCAGGTACCCGGGACGGATTCCGGCGCATGGCCACCAGGTTCGGGCGCAGAGCCATCGGATCCCGCCGCGCGGTCCGCCGGAATCGGAACCTCACCCGCGCTCGCCCTGGCCGTCCTGACCGCCGTGTTGTTCGTGACCTTCCTCGACACCACCGTCGTCAGCGTGACACTCGGTGCGGTGCAGTCGAATCTGCACGCGGGTGTGGTGTCGCTGCAATGGGTGGTCAACGCCTACACGCTGGTCTTCGCGAGTCTGATGCTGCCCGCGGGCTCGCTCGGTGATCGCCTGGGCCGCAAGAAGGTCATGGTCGGCGGGCTGATCGTGTTCGGCCTGGGCTCGCTGCTCGCCGCGCTGGCGGGCAGTGTCGCGGTGCTGATCGCGGGCCGCGCGGTGATGGGGATCGGCGCGGCCGCTTCGGAACCCGGCACGCTGTCGGTGATCCGGCATCTGTTCCCGGATCGGCGGCAGCGCGCGCGGGCGCTGGGTGCGTGGGCCGCGGTGTCCGGTCTCGCGCTGGCTACGGGGCCGGTGCTGGGCGGGGTACTGGTCGGCGCGTTCGGATGGCGTTCGGTGTTCTGGTTCAACGTGATCGTCGCGGTCCTCGTGCTGGCCGCCGCGGTGCGCTGGGTGCCGGAGAGCGCCGATCCGCGACCGGGGAGCCTGGATTGGGCCGGATTCGTCCTCGGCTCGGCCTTCCTCGGCTGCGTGATCTACGCCGGGATCTCCGGTGAGCAGGTGGGTTACGGGGCCGCCTCGGTGATCACGCTGTTCGTGATCGGCGCGCTCGCGTTCGCCGCGTTCCTGTATGTCGAACTGCGCGTGCCGAATCCGATGTTCGACTTCCGTTATCTGCGCCGGCCCTCGGTGCGCAGCGCGCTGATCGTGGCGTTCGCGGTGTACTTCGGGATCTTCTCGATCTTCTTCTTCACGGCGCTGTATCTCCAGGAGGCGGTGGGTTATTCGGGCTGGCGGACGGCGGCGGTCTTCGCGCCGATGGCCGTGTCGATCGTGCTCGGCTCGCTGCTGGCGGGCTTCTGGGTGGCGGTGCGCGGGTCGCGCACGCCGCTGATCGTGGGCTGTGTACTGGCCGCGGCGGGCATCCTGCTGTCCCGCGAATTCCTCGGCACCCATGTGGATTTCACGCCGCTGGCGCTGTCGCTCACGGTGGCCGGGCTGGGTTTCGGTATCGCGGTGGTGCCGTTGACCTCCGCGGTACTGGCCGGGGTCCCCGCCGAGCAGTCCGGGATGGCGGCGGCCGCCACCAACACCATGCGACAGGTCGGCGCGGTGGTCGGGGTGGCGGCGCTCGGCGCGCTGGTCAACTCGTTCCTCAACGCGGACCTGGTCGACCGGCTGAACGAGTTGCAGATCCCGGCCAACTTTCAGTCGATCATCATCGACGCGATCGAGACCGGGGCCGTGCCCAACGGTGGCGACCTGGCGGATCGCGCCTCCTACGGCCCGATCGTCGATCAGGTCATCGGCGCGGCGTTCGAGGCCTTCCACCGCGGGCTGGACGTCGCCCTGCTGGTGTCCGGCATCCTGATCCTGGTCGCCGCGGCGGGTGCGGCGGTGTCGATGTGGCGCGGCGGAGACCGGTCCGGCTACGAACCCGAGTCCGATAACTGAGCAATTGCCAGGTGTAGGCTCGACCTGCCGAATGTGTCCATTCCACTCGGGAGGCGCCCATGCTGGTCCGGAGGTTTCCCCGCGTCGTCGCGGCCGTCGCCGCGGTGGCCACGGTCGTGACCCTCGCCGGCTGCGGCGGCAGTTCGAAGATCGCGAACAACACCGGCACGTCGCCGGAGGTCCGGCAGGCCGTGATCGATACCTACGACCGCTTCTTCAGCACCTCGATCCCGGTCGAGGAGAAGCCCGCGTTGCTGGAGAACGGCCAGGCGTTCACCCAGGCACTGAACGATCGGGCCGAATCCGTGGTCGCCAAGAAATCGCGGGTGACCGTCTCGGATGTCGCGAGCACCGGCCCGAACAGCGCCGACGTGATCTTCACCGTCTCGTTCGGCGGCCTGCCGATGCTGCGCAACCGCAAGGGCGGCGCGATCCGGACCGACGGCACCTGGCAGGTCACCCAGGCGACCTTCTGCGCCCTGCTCCAGATGCAGGGCGGCGCACCCCCGGTCTGCGACTCCGGCGCCTCGACCACGGCGCCGGCGCCGGGCAACTGAGCCCGCGTTCAGCCGCCCAGCGCCGCGGTCAGCTCCGGATGCATGGCCAGGGCGGGCAGGGACCGCACCAGCAGGTCGATCAGCTGTTCGCGGTCGATGGTGGCGGTGCGCAGCCAGCTCAGCGTCGTCTCCTCGGTGAAGGCGATCCAGCCCCGCACGGCCAGCCGCAGCCGCGGCAGGTCGGCGTCGTCGAGCGCGATCGGCGCCTCGTCGAGCACCCGGTCGGCGACGGCCCCACGGGTCGCGTCGATCAGGGCGGCGAGATCGGGATCGGCGCTGGCCGGTCCGCGCAACAGGGCCAGATACGAGGTGCGGTTGTCGCTGACATAGTCGACGTAGCGGCAGACCGCGTCGCGCAGCATCTCCGGCAGCGGGAGGGTGTGGTCGGGAGTGGTGCGGGCGAGCAGTTCGGCATTGGCGTGGCGCACCAGCGCCAGCTGGAAATCCTGGAGGGTGGGGAAGTAGTGGAACAGCAGTCCGCGCGAGATACCGGCCTGTTCGGCGATATCCCCGACGGAGATGTCGTGCAGCGCCTTCTCCCGCAGCATCCGCACGCCCAGAGCGATCAGTTGCTCCCGCCGTTCGGCCGGACTCATCCGCACCCGCTTCGCGCCCGTTCCGGGACCGTTCACGCTCACCTCCTCAGCCTACTGAACCGGGTTCAATACTATTGACTGCGACTCAACAAGAATTTAAGCTCTGTTACATGAGTCGCAAGGTTACAGACAACGGTGTCGCGCCGGAGGGGGCCGACGACCGGGCCGCCCGGCACGTACACGTCCTCATCATCGGCAGTGGCTTCTCGGGACTGGGTCTGGCGATCCGGCTGAGCCAGGACGGGCGGGACGACTATCTGGTCCTCGAGCGCGGCGGTGATGTCGGCGGCACCTGGCGCGACAACACCTATCCCGGGGCGGCCTGCGATGTGCCGTCCCATCTGTACTCGTATTCCTTTGCGCTGAACCCGAATTGGTCGCGCTCGTTCTCCCGGCAGCCGGAGATCCAGCGCTACATCCAGGATGTCGCCGACCGCTACCGGGTGCGCGACAAGCACATCTTCGACTGCGAGATGACCGGCGCCCGCTGGAACGACACCGCGAAGTACTGGGAGGTGCAGACCAGCCGCGGCGCCTACACCACCGACATCCTGGTCTCGGCGGTCGGCGCGCTGTGTGAGCCCGCGCTGCCGGATATCAAGGGCATCAACGACTTCGAGGGTGAGCTCTTCCACTCCGCGCGCTGGGACCACGATTCCGATCTGGCCGGCAAGCGGGTCGCGGTGATCGGCACCGGCGCCTCGGCGATCCAGATCGTGCCCTCGATCGCGCCGCGGGTGGCCCGGCTCGACGTCTACCAGCGCACCGCGCCGTGGCTGCTGCCGCGGATGGACCGGCCCTACACGCGGCCGGAGCGGCTGGCGTTCCGGTATCTGCCCGGCGTGCAGCGGCTTTCCCGCACGGCCATCTACGCCGCGCGCGAATCCCAGGTCGTCGGCCTGGCGAAATTCCCGCCGGCCATGCTGGCCCTGGAACTGATCGCGCGCGCCAAGCTGCGGCGCGAGGTGCCCGATCCGGCGTTGCGGGCCAAGGTCACCCCGAACTTCCGGATCGGCTGCAAGCGCATGCTGATCTCCAACGACTACTATCCGGCGCTCGGCCGCGACAATGTCGACCTGATCACCGACGGCATCCGGGAGATCCGCGCCGGTTCGATCGTGGCCGCGGACGGCACCGAGCGCGAGGTCGACGCGATCGTGGTCGCCACCGGCTTCCACGTCACCGACTCGCCCGCGTACGAGGTGGTGTACGGCCGCGACGGCCGCAGTCTCGCAGCGGTTTTCGACGAATCGGGCCAGCAGGGCTACAAGGGTTCGGCGATCGTCGGCTACCCCAACATGTTCTTCCTGCTCGGCCCGAACGTGGGCCTCGGCCACACCTCGATGGTGTACATGATCGAGTCCCAGATCGCCTACATCGCCGATGCGATCGCCGCCTTCGACCGCCTCGGACTGGGTACCGTGGAGGTACGAAAGTCCGTGCAGGACAACTACAATCGCGACCTGCAAGGCAAACTGGTGGGTTCGGTGTGGAATACCGGCGGCTGTGCCAGCTGGTATCTGGACAAGCACGGCAACAACACCACGCTGTGGCCGGACTTCACGTTCCGGTTCCGTAAGATGCTCGAGAAATTCGACCCGGGGGCCTACGAGACGACGATCGCCGACGGCGCGACCCGGCCCGATCCGAAGGTGGTAGCAGCACGATGAGCGAAACGAACGACGAATACTTCCGCGGCAAGGTCTGCGTGGTCACCGGCGCCGGTTCGGGTATCGGCCGCGCCCTCGCCGAGAACCTGGCCGGCCGCGGCGCGAAACTCGCGCTGTCCGACATCGATGCCGAAGGTCTCGCCGAAACCGTCCGGCGCTGCGCGGAATCGGGCGCCGAGGTCAAGTCGGATCGGCTGAACGTGGTCGAGCGCGAGTCGGTGCTGCTGTACGCCGACGCGGTGAAACAGCACTTCGGCGTGGTCCACCAGATCTACAACAACGCCGGTATCGCCTTCCACGGCGACGTCGTGCGCTCGGAGTTCAAGGACATCGAGCGCATCATGGATGTCGACTTCTGGGGAGTCGTCAACGGCACCAAGGCCTTTCTGCCCTATCTGATCGAATCCGGTGCGGGGCACGTGATCAACGTGTCCAGCCTGTTCGGCCTGATCGCCATCCCGGGCCAGAGTGCCTACAACGCGGCGAAATTCGCGGTGCGCGGCTTCACCGAGGCGCTGCGGCAGGAGATGCTGGTGAACGGGCAGCCGGTCAAGGTCACCTGTGTGCACCCCGGCGGTATCAAGACCGCCGTCGCACGCAACGGCGGCTATGCCGAGGGCATCGACTCGGCGCGGTTCGCGGCGTTCTTCGACAGCAAGCTGGCCCTGCACAGCCCGGAGATGGCCGCCCGCACCATCACCGAGGGTGTCCGCAAGGGGCACGGCCGGGTGCTGATCGGCTGGGAGGCGAAGGCGCTGGACGTGTTCGTCCGCGTCACCGGCTCCTACTATCAGCGCATCGCGTCCGTGGTCAACAAGCGACTTCTTCCCTGAACCCGGTGGTGAACGTGCCCGCATTCCAGGACTTCTCGCTGCCGCTGCCGGTCGCCCGCGCGATCCTGCACCCGTTCTTCCGATTCACCATGCATCCCCGGGTGCCGTGGCGGGTGCAGCGCACGCTGCTCGACGCCGGATCGGTGCTGCAACAGTCGCCGCCGGGCACCCGGCGGCAGCGGTTGCGGCTGGGTGGCCGCCCCGCCGAACGGATCACCGGCGACCGGCCGGCCGTCGACGCCGGCGCGGTGCTGTATCTGCACGGTGGCGGCTACACCATCGGCTCGCCGGCCACCCATCGCAGCCTGGCCGCGCATCTGGCCCGGGATCTGCGCCGACCGGTGTACCTGCCGGACTACCGGCTGGCGCCGGAACATCCGTACCCGGCCGCGCTCGACGACGCCGAGGCGGCGTTCCTGGAACTGCTCGGCACCGGACTCGCGCCGGAAAACCTGGTGGTGGCCGGTGATTCGGCCGGTGGCGGGCTGGCGCTGGCGCTGGCCGAGCGCCTGCGCGATGTGCACGGGATCGGGCCCGCCGCACTGGGTCTGATCGCGCCCTGGTCCGATCCGAACGAAAAGCCCGGCCGCCCACGGGATCTGGTGATCAACTCGGCCTGGTCGCACGCCGCGGCCGAGGCGTACCGGGGCGGCGGTAACGGACTGGATCCGGGCTACGCGCCGCTGCTGGGCCGCCTGGACGGCCTGCCGCCGTGCTACGTACAGGTCGATGCCGGGGAGTTGTTGTACGGGCAGTGCACGCGGCTGGTGGCGGGCCTGCGCGCGGCCGGCGTGCCGGTGCAGTTCTCGGTGACCCGGGGGCTCTGGCACGTCGCCCAGTTGCAGGCGGCGCTGGTGGCCCCCGCGGCCGCCGAACTGCGCGCGATGAGCGATTTCCTGGGCCGGGCGCTGGAGCCGGCCGCGGCGTGATCCCTAGGATGGGGGCGCTGCCGTGCCCTACGTCCGCGCCGCTCCGGCCGGTCGGGTCCGGTCGCGGGCGTACCCGGTGCCGGTGTTCGTGCCGAGCGTGCCGTGGCGTAGGTTACTAGTGGGTAAAGCTACCGGCGGGTAGTACATCGGAAGGGTTGCGATGCGAGAATTCGAGGTTCCGGCGACATATGCCATCCCCGAGGATGCCAACATGGCCGACGGGGCCTTCCGGCATGCCGAGCGCACACCCGGCCTGGTCGTGTTCAACACGCCCGACGGCTCGGGCGGCTGGAACGACATCACCGCCGCCGAATTCGCCGCCTCGGTGACCGCCGTGGCCAAGGGCCTCATCGCCACCGGTGTCGAACTCGGCGATCGCGTCGCCATCCTGGCCTCCACCCGGTACGAGTGGGTCGTCCTCGACTTCGCCATCTGGGCCGCGGGCGGCTGTACCGTCGCCATCTTCGACAGCTCCTCGGCCGAACAGGCCCGCTGGATCCTGTCCGACTCCGCCACCCGCCTGCTGGTCGTCGAGAAGCCGAAGCATCGCGCCACCATCGCCGAGATCGAGGCCGGTCTGCCGGAGCTGAAGGAGACGCTGGAGTTCGACGCCGGCGCCCTCGACGAGCTGATCGCCCGCGGCAGCGAACTCGACGACCGCGTCGTGCACGAGCGCCGCGCCCTGGTGACGGACGCCTCGCCGGCCACGCTGATCTACACCTCCGGCACCACCGGCCGGCCCAAGGGCGTCATGCTCACGCACGCCAACCTGTACGCCGAATCCGCCGCCGACCGCGCCGCGATGCCGGAATTCCTGAAGCCGGGCAACAAGTCGCTGCTGTTTCTGCCGCTGGCTCACGTATTCGCGCGCGCGGTAGCGCTGGCCGCCTTCGACGCCGGGGTCACCGTCGCGCACACCGCCGACTGGTCCACCCTGGTCGAGCAGTTCGGTCAGTACCGGCCGGACTTCATCCTGTCGGTCCCGCGTGTCTTCGAGAAGGTGTTCAACGGCGCCCGACAGAAGGCCTACGACGGCGGCAAGGGCAAGATCTTCGACGTGGCCGCCGACACCGCCATCGCCTACAGCGAGGCGCAGCAAGCCGGCGGCGCAGGCCTGCTGCTGAAGCTCAAGCACGCGCTGTTCGACCGGCTGGTCTACGGCCAGCTGCGGGCCGCGATGGGTGGCCGTTGCCGATCGGCGGTCTCCGGCGGCGGTCCGCTGGGTGCGCGGCTGGGCCATTTCTTCCGCGGCGTGGGCGTCACCATCTACGAGGGCTACGGCCTCACCGAATCCACTGCGGCCGTCTCCGTGAACACGCCGGAGTACATCCGGGTCGGTTCCGTCGGCCGGCCGCTGCCCGGCCACGGCGCCAAGATCGCCGAGGACGGCGAGCTGCTCATCCGCGGCCCGGTGATCTTCGCCGGGTACTGGCGCAATCCCGAGGCCTCCGCCGACGCGTTCACCGACGGCTGGTTCCGGACCGGCGACCTGGGCGCGCTCGACGACCGCGGGTTCATCACCATCACCGGCCGGAAGAAGGAGATCATCGTCACCGCCGGTGGTAAGAACGTGTCCCCGGCCATGCTGGAGGATTCGCTGCGCGCCAACCCGCTGATCGGCCAGGTGATGGTCGTCGGCGACGGCAAGCCGTTCGTCGGCGCCCTGGTCACCCTCGATCCCGAGGCCCTGCCCGGCTGGAAGCAGCGCCACAATCTGCCCGCCGACCTGCCGATCGACAAGCTCATCGAGCTGCCCGACCTGGTCGCCGAGGTCGACTCGGCGGTGGCCGATACGAACAAACTCGTCTCGCACGCCGAGGCGATCAAGAAGATCCGCATCCTCCCGGTCGACTGGACCGAGGAGAGCGGCGAGCTCACCCCGAAGATGTCGCTGAAACGCAACGTGGTGATGCAGAAGTTCGCCGCCGACGTGGACGCCATCTACAACTGAGTCGCACTCGACCGCCGGCCCGCATCCGATCGGATGCGGGCCTTTCGCGTATCTCCGTACCGAAATCCGTGGCCGCGATCACCGCCGCGGTGGCAGCGTGGACGGTGACCCGAGGAGTATCGCGATGAAGAAATTGATCAACGACCCCGCCGACGTGGTGGTGGAGGCGCTGGCCGGGATGGCCGCCGCACATCCGGAGTTGCGGATCGATGCGCGGAACCGGCTGATCCTGCGCGGCGACGCACCGGTGCCGGGGAAGGTCGGCCTGGTGTCCGGCGGCGGCTCCGGCCACGAACCGTTGCACGGCGGCTTCGTCGGCCTCGGCATGCTCGACGCCGCTTGTGCCGGTGAGGTTTTCACCTCCCCGGTCCCGGATCAGATCCTCGCCGCCACCACCGCCGTGGATGCCGGTGCGGGCGTACTGCACATCGTGAAGAACTACACCGGCGACGTGATGAACTTCGAGATGGCCGCCGAACTGGCCGCCGCCGAGACCGGCACCGAGATCGCCGCGGTCGTGATCGACGACGATGTCGCCGTCCGGGACAGTCTGTACACGGCCGGTCGCCGCGGGGTCGGCGGCACGGTCGTGCTGGAGAAGATCGCCGGGGCCGCCGCCGAACAGGGCCGCCCGCTGACCGCGGTCGCCGACCTCGCCCGCACCGTGAACGCCCGATCGCGCAGCATGGGTATGGCGCTCACCTCGTGCACCGTGCCCGCCGCCGGCAAACCCACCTTCGAACTCGGCGAGACCGAGATGGAGATCGGCATCGGCATCCACGGCGAGCCCGGCCGTCGCCGGGTACCGCTGGCGCCCGCCCGCGAGGTCGCCGCGCTGCTGGTCGAGCCCATCCTGTCGGATCTGCCCTTCGACCGCGGCGACCGCGTGATCTGCTTCGTCAACGGTATGGGTGGTACCCCCTTGCTGGAGCTGTACGTGATGTACCACGAGGTGGCGCGGATCCTGCACGGTCACGGTGTGCAGATCGCCCGCTCCCTCGTCGGCCCGTACATCACGTCGCTGGACATGGCCGGCTGCTCGGTCACCCTGACCCGGGTGGACGACGAACTACTGGACCTGTGGGACGCGCCGGTACGAACACCGGCCCTGCGCTGGGGAGTGTGAACCGTGGTGACAGAAGCGAACTCGGCGCTCGACCCGATCGCCTGGCTACGCGAATTCGCCGCACTGATCGACGAGAACGCCGATCGCCTCACCGCACTCGACGCCGCCATCGGCGACGCCGACCACGGCAGCAATATGCGTCGCGGCACCGCCGCCGTCACCGCGGCTTTCACCGACACACCCCCGGCGACCGCCGCCGAGGCGCTGAAACAGGCGGGCATGGTGCTGATCCGCTCGGTCGGCGGCGCGAGCGGACCCCTGTACGGCACCTTCTTCCTACGCGCCGCCGCCGCTGTCCCCGGCGAAAAAGCCCTGGACGCAACAGTTTTCGCCGAGGCCTTCCGCGCCGGCCTGGCCGGTGTCGCCGCCCGAGGCAAGGCCGAACCCGGCGACAAGACCATGCTCGACGCCCTGACCCCCGCCGCCGACGCCCTCACCGAATCCCTCGCCGCCGGCGCCACCCTGCCCGCCGCCCTGGACGCGGCACTGGCCGCCGCCGAATCCGGCCGCGACGCCACGATCCCACTACAAGCCCGCAAGGGCCGCGCCTCATACCTCGGCGAACGCAGCGTGGGCCACCAGGATCCAGGCGCCACCAGCGCAACCCTCCTCCTCCGCGCCGCCCGGCAGGCACTCGGATGAGCGGGGAGACGCGGGTGATCGGTCCGCCGCCGCAGGTCCGGATGTGTTGTGGTGGTTCGGATATGCCCGGTGCGATAGTGACGGTTCGCCGGATCGGGCGGCTGGAGGCGGCACGGTGATAGGCGTCGTCGTCTCGCACAGCCGCGCCCTGGGACGCGCGGCCGTGGCACTGGCGTCGGAGATGGTGCCCGGCAGCGGGATTCGCATCGAGATCGCGGCCGGATTGGACGAGCAGACGTTCGGCACCGATGCCGTCGCGGTGGCGGAAGCGATCGGCGCGGCCGACACCGGCGACGGTGTGTTGGTGCTGATGGACCTGGGCAGCGCGGTGTTGTCGGCCGAACTCGCTCTCGAGCTGCTGGAGACGCCGCACGAGGTGCGGTTGTGCGCCGCGCCGATCGTCGAGGGGCTGGTCGCGGCCGCTGTCGCGGCGGCCGGCGGCGCGGATCTGGCGGAGGCGGCCGCCGAGGCGGAGCACTCGCTGCTGGCCAAATCTACTCAGCTGAGTCCGGCCTCGCCTGATCGAGGTGACGAAAACACAAGCGAGACAGCCCTTCCGGCGGCGGGGGTGCGGGAGGTTCCGTCGGAGGTTCGGGAGCCTGCGGCGGTGAGGGCGGGGGAAGTTGTTGCGCAGAGGGAGCGGGCGGTTGGGGGTGCGGAGGTGCGGGGCGTTTTCGTGGTTACCAATCCGCACGGGTTGCATGCGCGGCCTGCGGCGCGCTTGGTCGCCGAAGTGCGCACGTTGGACGCCATCGTCGACCTGCGCAATCTCACCACCGGTGCCGGTCCGGTACCGGGACGGAGTCTCAGCCGGGTGGCCGCTCTCGGTGCGCTGTCCGGCCACTGGATCGAGGTGGTCGCGACCGGGCCCGAGGCCGAGGCGGCTGTGTATCGGTTACGGGAGTTGGCGGAACGGCGCTTCGATGAGGGGGCGGACGTCGCGGTATCCGGGATGGGGGAACCGATCGCTGCCGCTACGGCAACCTCGCATTCGAGTCGACCGGCCGGTGCCTCCCCGGCGATCTCGCATGGGAGTCCACCGGCCGGTGCGGTTGCGACGGTATCGGCCGGTGGCATGGGTGATCGATCCGAAGGCGGGCGTGCAGTGCTTGCGGTGCCCGGTTCCACCGGAGAGCAAGTGGCGGAGAGTATTTCGGCCGATCGGAGCGCCGGGTCGGCCGGGGGTGGCTTCGACAGAGTGAGCAGGGGTCCGTTGCCGGCCTCGGGTGGGATCGCGATCGGGCCGGTGTGGCATGCCGGGGTGGGGGAGTTCGTGCTGCCGGCGAAACCCGAGGGGTCGCCGGAGGCCGAGTGGGAGCGGCTGGTGGTGGCGATTGCCGCGGTGCGCAGGCGAATCGAGGCCATCGTGGCGCAGACGGGGCCGGCGGAGGCGGCGATCTTCCGGGCCCACCTGTTACTGCTGGACGACGATGAACTGGTCGGGGTGGCGCGGCAGCGGATCGGGGCGGGTGCGCACGCGGCGTCGGCGTGGTCGATCGAATCGAGCCGGGCGGCAGCGGATCTGGCGCGTTTGCCCGACGACTATCAGCGTGCGCGGGCCGCGGATCTGGTGGCCGTGCGCGATCAGGTGCTCGGTGAACTGCTCGGTAGCAGTACCGAGATCGTCAGCCGTCCGGGCATTCTCGTGGCCGTTGAGCTCACACCCGCACAGGTTGCCGCGCTGGATCGGTCGCTGGTGACCGGAATGGTGCTGACGCAGGGGAGTCCGACCGCGCACAGTGCGATCCTGGCCCGCTCCAGAGGTATTCCGGCGGTGGTGGCGGCCGGATCGGATCTGCTGACGGTGCCGGAGGGCACCACCGTGGCGTTCGACGGCGGCAACGGGCAGTTGGTCGTCGATCCGGGGCCCGCGATGCTGGCCGAATTCGCCGCGCGCGCAGCGGGACAGCGCGCGCGGCAGCGGGCCGCCGAGGCGGCGGCGAACCGGCCCGCCGTCACCATCGACGGGGTGACCGTCGAGGTCGCGGGCAATGTGGGCAGCCTCGTGGATGCGGTCGAGGCGGTCGCGCACGGCGCCGATTCGGCGGGACTGGTCCGCACCGAATTCCTGTTCCTGGACCGGGATCACGCGCCGACGGTCGCGGAACAGGAGCAGGTGTACCGGGAGATCGCGAAGGCGTTCGACGGTCGCCGAATCGTGTTGCGCACCTTGGATGCCGGGGGTGACAAGCCGCTGCCGTACCTCGCGCGGCCGCCGGAGGCGAATCCGTTCCTCGGGGTACGTGGCATCCGGCTGGCGGCGGGCCACGCGGATCTGCTGCGCGATCAGTTGCAGGCGATGGCCGCCGTCGCCGCCGATCACCCGGTGCGCGTGATGTTCCCGATGGTGAGCACCGTGGACGAGGTGCGCGCGGCGCGAGCGATAGTGAAAGAGGTTGCGCCGCAGGATCTTCGGATCGAGGTGGGGATCATGGTGGAGGTGCCCGCCACCGCGGCCAAGGCGGCCGCGTTCGCCGGGCACGTCGATTTCTTCTGCATCGGCACCAACGATCTCACCCAGTACGCGCTGGCCGCCGAGCGCGGCAACGACGCCCTCGCCGCTCTCGCGGATCCGCTGGATCCCGGGGTGCTGCGCCTGATCGACCTGGTGTGCCGGGGTGCGGGCGGGCTCCCGGTGGCCGTGTGCGGCGAGATCGCCTCGGATCCGGTGGCGGTTCCGGTGCTGCTCGGGCTGGGTGTCACCGAGTTGAGCGTGGCGGTGCCCATGATCGCACTGGTCAAAGCCGTAATTCGGGAGCTGGATCTGGCGCATTGCCGGGCCCTGTCCATTGCGGCACTCGGCGCCGAGTCGGCAGCGGCGGTCCGTGCGATGGTCACCGGTGGTTCCTGAAGAACATTGCCGCGCAATACCTTCGATCATGACGGATACGGCCGCGCACTCTCGACCACGTCAGCGTCCGCTGCCTACCCACCCGAATACGCACCGGCGGCCGAGCGATAACGCTCGGCCGCCGGGCTCTCGGGAAGGTATCGGTGCCTATCCGACCGGTCCGGTCGCCAGCTTCACCCGCGCGGACTGGTTGCTGCCGGACTGGTCGACCCAGCTCAGCGAGACCGTATCGCCCGGGTGGTGCAGGTCCATGGTGTTGGTCAGGCCGGTCGCGGAGCCGACCGCGCGGCCGTCCACCCCGGTGATCACATCACCGGAGGCGAGGCCCGCGTCCTCCGCCGGACCGCCGCTGACCAGGTTGCGGATCAGCGCGCCGCCACCGTTGTTGGCATCGCTGACCGAGACGCCGAGGAATGCCGACGCACCGATGTGCACCAGCTCGGAGGCCTGGCCGGTCTGGATCTGCTTCGCGATGGTGAGCGCCTGGTCGATCGGGATGGCGAAGCCCACGCCGCCGCCGCTGCCCATCCGGAAGCCCTGGGAGGCAGCGGTATCCATGCCGATCACCTGTCCGACCGAATTCACCAGCGGGCCACCGGAATCGCCGGGCTGGATATTCGCCGCGATCTGGATCAGGCCGGTGAGCTGCTCGGAACTGCCGGACGCGTCGTCGCTGGCGGTGATGGAGCGGTTCAGCGCGGTGACCCGGCCGCTGGCGGCCGTCGGGCTGCCGGTGCCGCCGGCGTTGCCGACGCCGACCACGTTGTCGCCCACCGCGACCAGGTTGGAATCACCGAGCGGCGCGGTGGTCAGTCCCGAGGCGCCGGACAGGTGCACGACCGCGACATCCTCCTGGCGGTCGTAGCCGACGACGGTGCCGGGGTAGGTGCGGCCGTTGCCGAGGTCGGTGACGGAGATCTTCGTGGCGCCCTCCACCACGTGGTTGTTGGTGAGAATGTCGCCGGTGGAGGTGAGGACGATCCCGGTTCCGGCGCCTTGGCCGTTCTGCAGCCCGAGTTGGGTGTTCACGATCGCGATACTCGGTATGACCGAATTCGCGGCGTCGTTGAGGTCGGCAGGCGAGAGATGCGAGCTCACCGGCTGGCCGTATCCGCCGGGGGACTGTGCGACCGGATGGCCCGGGGACCCGCCGTTCGGCGACAGCAATCGTGTCCCTACCAGGCCGATCACGACGGCCAGGACGGCCACGAGCGCGGCGACCGCGGTGAAGGACAACCCGTGCCGCGGCGGGCGGCTGGGCGGGGGTCCGTACGGTCGTGCCGGTTGCCCCGGCCAGCTGGTCGAATTCGGGTACACGATCATCACGTCCTCATCAGGCTCGAGACTGCTCTTATCAGCATTACCCGCCTTTCTGAGAGCGTGCTGGGTGAATTCCGTGTTGTGACCGAGTCCTCTTCCGATCGGGATCCGATGCGGCCGATCGGAACCCGCTGCGGGTGGCCCGGCCGGGGGTGTTCCGGCGGTGACGAATCCGTGACGTCCCGTTCCACCGGGATTCCCGCGCATACGCGCGCGCAGTACGCTCGCGATATGGCCGAGTCTGGACTGCGGGCGGCGTGCGGTGTGGTGTCCGCGGGGCTGGCGCTGGGAATTGCCGAACTGGTGGCGTTGCCGATCGGGACCGAGAGCACGCCTCTGGCGGCACTGGGATCCACGGTCGTGGACCGGACGCCCGACGGCGTCCGGGAACAGGTGATCCGGCTGGTCGGCACCGACGACAAACTGCTGCTGTTCGTCCTCATGGGTGTGGTCGCCTTCGTCGTGGCGACGGTCGTCGGCCGGGTGGAACGGGTCGGGCGGCCGATCGGCAGCGCCGTACTGGCCGCGTTCGGCGTCCTCGCGGCGCTGGCGGCGGTGACCCGGCCGGCGGCGGCGTGGACCTGGGCGCTGCCCACACTGCTCGGTGTCGCGGCCGGAATTCTCGTGCTGCGCATGCTGATTCGGCGGCTGGAGGTCGGATCGCCGCATCCCGCAACGGAAGAGGAGCAGGGCCCGGCGGTTCGCGCACTACCGGTCCTGTTCGGCACCGCCGCGGCGACGACGGCGCTGCGCAGGCGGATCCGGCCCGTACCGGTCGGCGCGGGTGCCCGGGTGGGTGGCTCGCCGCCCCCGCCGGATATCGCCGGAATGCCTGGGCCCGAGCCGGATTCGGAACCGACGCCCGAATCCGGGGTCGATCGCCGGACCATGGTGCGCGGCATCGTGGGCATCGGGATCCTGGCCGTGGTGACGGGAGTCGCGGGCCGATTGCTCGGCCTGAAGGCGCACAACGTCTCCGGCGAGCGGGCCGCCGTGCGCCTGCCGGCGCCGAATTCCGTGGAGCCGCCGGTGGATCCGTCCGCGGATCTGCGAATCCCCGGGCTCACTCCGTATGTCACGGCCAACAACGACTTCTACCGGATCGATACCGCCCTGCTGGTGCCGCAGGTGAGCACCGCGACCTGGTCGCTGCGCATCCACGGCCTGGTCGATCGCGAGATGCGCTACAGCTGGTCGGATCTCGCGGCCCGGCCGGTGATCGAGCGGCTGGTGACCCTCACCTGTGTCTCGAATCCGGTCGGTGGCGATCTGATCGGCAACGCGCGCTGGCTGGGCTACAGTCTCGCCGATCTGATCGCCGAGGCCGGGCCGCATCCGGACGCCGATATGGTGCTCTCCCGCAGTATCGACGGCTTCACCGCGGGCAGCCCGCTGGCCACCCTGCTCGACGGCCGGGACGCGATGCTGGCCATCGGCATGAACGGTGAGCCGCTGCCGGTGGAGCACGGCTATCCGGCCCGGCTGGTCGTGCCGGGCCTGTACGGCTACGTCTCGGCCACCAAATGGGTCACCGAACTGGAGATCACCCGCTTCGATCGCGCCCAGGCGTTCTGGACCCAGCGCGGCTGGGCGCCGCGCGGGCCGATCAAGACCGGCACCCGCATCGACACCCCGAGCGACGACGGCAAGGTGAAGCACGGCCGGACCGTCGTCGCCGGGGTCGCGTGGGCGCAGCATCGCGGGATCGGCCGCGTCGAGGTGCAGATCGACAACGGCCCGTGGCAGCCCGCGCGGCTGGCCGCCGAACCATCGATCGACACGTGGCGGCAGTGGGCCTTCGACTGGGACGCCGCCGCCGGTAAACACCTCATCCGGGCCCGGGCCACCGACGGGGCGGGTGCCACCCAGTCCGGCTCGTACGAGGACGTGCTCCCGGACGGGGCCGAGGGCTATCCGTCGATCATCGTCGACGTGGCCTGATCACACACTCGCACTGCGCGGGAATCCGCTTGCCCGGTCACTGTTCCACGCCGTATATTCGGCGTGGAATATTTGACGCGGGATATGTCCGGGGCCGGAGCTACGCTCTCCCCCGTGACGAGCGGTACGAAGGAGGGGCCGGCGATGTCGAAGCAGTCGGGTGCGGTGCTGACGCCATTGGCGCTGGCGGTGCTCGCGCTGCTGGAAGAGCGTCCGATGCATCCCTACGAGATGTATCAACTGCTGCTCAGCCGCAGGGAGGAGTACTTCGTCAAGATCAGGCCCGGCTCGCTGTACCACACCGTGGACCGGCTGGCCGAGCAGGGACTGGTCCGGGCCGAGGGCACCGATCGGGCCGGTAACCGGCCGGAGCGTACGACCTATCGCATCACCAAGCCGGGCACCGCCGCGCTGCGTACCCGGCTGACGGAGATCCTCCGCAAACCGATCCGCGAATACCCGATCTTCCCGCAGGCCCTCTCGGAGGCGCACAACCTGCCCAAGGAAGAGGTCATCGCCCTGCTCACCGAGCGTATCCGCTGGCTGGAGATGGACGTCACCGAACTCGACGCCCTCCAGGAGTGGGCCACCGCCCGCCGGGTGCCGCGCCGGTACTGGATGGTGCTCGAATACCTGCGCGCGCAGACCCACACCGAGGCCACCTGGCTGCGGCGCATCGTGGCCGAACTGGCCGACGGCAGCCTGATCTGGCACGAGTTCGGCCCCGACGGCAGTTTGATACCCCACCACACCGACGACGAGGGCATCGGGCACGACTGGGGGACCGAGGTCACCGACGACGTGCTCGCCTCACTGAAGAGGGGCGGTGCCACTCCTGCCGACCAGTGACCGCCGGCGGTCCCCGGACCGCGGCCTGCCCTCCACCCGACTACCCGCCGGCCGCTCGCCGCGGCCGGGACATTGCGAACGGAAACGAAAGTTATGACGACACAACGTAATCCGTGGCTGGCGCTGGGCGCGCTGGTCGTCGGATTCTTCATGATCCTGCTGGACATGACCATCGTCGCGGTGGCCAATCCGGCGATCATGACCGATCTGCACACCGACATCAACAAGGTCATCTGGGTCACCAGCGCCTACCTGCTCGCCTACGCGGTACCGCTGCTGATCACCGGCCGGCTCGGCGATCGTGTCGGCCCGAAGAACGTCTACCTCATGGGCCTGGTGGTCTTCACCCTGTCCTCGCTGTGGTGCGGTCTGTCCGGCAACATCGAGATGCTCATCGCCGCCCGCGCGGTGCAGGGCCTCGGCGCGGCGCTGATGACCCCGCAGACCATGGCGGTGATCACCCGGACCTTCCCGGCGCATCAGCGCGGCGCGGCCATGGGCGCGTGGGGCGGCGTCGCCGGCCTGGCCACCCTGGTCGGCCCGATCCTCGGCGGCGTGCTGGTCGACGGCCTGGGCTGGAACTGGATCTTCTACATCAACGTGCCGATCGGCGTGATCGCCTTCGCCATGGCCTGGGCGCTGGTACCGAAGCTGGAGACCCACCGGCACAAGTTCGACCTCACCGGCGTCGTCCTGTCGGCCGCCGGCATGCTGCTGCTGGTGTTCGGTATCCAGGAGGGCAACGACCGGCACTGGGATGCCACGATCTGGGGCCTGATCATCGGCGGCGTGGTGGTACTGGGCGTATTCCTCTACACCCAGGCCCGCAACACCGGTGAGCCGCTGGTACCGCTGAGTTTGTTCGGCGACCGCAACTTCGCGCTGGCCAACCTCGGCATCGCGGCGATGGGCGCCACCATGACCACCCTGATGGTGCCCGCCTACTTCTGGCTGGAGGCGGTGCGCGGCTACACCCCGTCGCAGTCGGGTCTGGTGTTCGCGCCGATGGCCGTCGCAACCGGTGTCTTCGGCCCGATCGTCGGCAAGATCTCCGACCGGATGAACCCGAAGATCCTGCCCACCGTCGGCTTCGCGGTGTTCTCGGCGGTCGTGTTCACCTACGCCGCGATGATGACCCCGCACAGCCCGATCGCGCTGTTCATGATCATCGGAGTGGCCTCCGGCTTCGCCAACGCCTGCATCTGGGCCCCGCTGGCCTCGACCGCCACCCGCAACCTGCCGATCCAGCAGGCCGGCGCCGCGGCGGGCGTCTACAACACCACCCGCCAGATCGGCTCGGTACTCGGCAGCGCCGCGATCAGCGCCCTGGTGTCGTCCCGGGTCAGCGCGCAGGGCCTGGTCACCGGCAAGATGTCCGAAGGCGCCGGCGCCCACATCCCGCCCGCCATCGCCGACAAGTTCAGCACCGCACTGAGCCAGTCGATGCTGCTCCCCGGTTTCATCCTGCTGATCGGCGTGGCCGCCTCCATCGGCTTCGTCCGCTCCAAGTCCGCCCCGGCCGGCGCCCCCGCGCCGACCACCGCGGTCCCGGTCGACGCCGGCCACTGAGCCGCACCGACCGCGCAGGCCCGGATGAGTTCGCCCATCCGGGCCCGCACGGGCTGACCTTCATCCCGTACGCCCCGGGCCGCCCTGCTTCTGCATGCCACCCGGGGCATTTCCCTGTCCAGCAAGGTCGACGGGCAGGACCCGGAATGCCTTGTGCGCGCTTGCGCGGTCAGGAAACGACCCGGGCCGGGACGCTCGGTGAGCGTCCCGGCCCGGGATCGGACTGCGGAGGGATCAGGCGGTCGGGGCGAAGGCCTCGCCGACGATCTCCGCCTGTTCGACGGCGTGCACCTTGCCGGAGCCCGAGGACGGGGCCGACATGGCGCGGCGCGAGATGCGGCGGAGCTTGCCGAAGCGTTCCGGCAGGATCTCCGGCAGGTTCAGGCCGAAGAACGGCCAGGCGCCCTGGTTGGCCGGCTCCTCCTGCACCCACACCAGGTCGGTGGCGTTGGGGTAGGTGGCCAGCTTCTCGTTGAGGCGGTACGACGGGATCGGGTACAGCTGCTCGATCCGGACGATCGCCACGTCGTCACGGTTCTTCTTGGCCTTCTCGGCGGCCAGCTCGTAGTAGAGCTTGCCGGAGGTCAGCAGGATCCGCTTCACCTTCGAACGGTCGCCGTCGCCGGTCTCGTAGGTCGGCTCCTCGAGCACCGAGCGGAACTTGTTGTCGGTGAAGTCCTCGATATCGGAGACCACGGCCTTGTTGCGCAGCATCGACTTCGGGGTGAAGACGATCAGCGGGCGGCGGATGCCGTCGAGCACGTGCCGGCGCAGCAGGTGGAAGTAGTTCGACGGGGTGGACGGGACCGCCACCGTCATCGAACCCTCGGCGCACAGCTGCAGGAACCGCTCGATGCGGCCGGAGGTGTGGTCCGGGCCCTGACCCTCGTGACCGTGCGGCAGCAGCAGCACGACCTCCGACAGCTGACCCCACTTGGCCTCACCGGAGGAGATGAACTCGTCGATGATCGACTGGGCGCCGTTGACGAAGTCGCCGAACTGCGCCTCCCAGAGCACCAGCGCTTCCGGATTGCCCAGGGAGTAGCCGTATTCGAAGCCGACCGCGGCGTACTCGGACAGCGCCGAGTCGTGCACCGCGAACCAGCCCGGGTTGGCGCTGCCGATGTTGTGCAGCGGGGTGTACTCGGCGCCGGACTTACGGTCGATGACCACCGAATGCCGCTGCGAGAAGGTGCCGCGGCGGGAGTCCTGACCGGTCAGCCGCACCGCGCGGCCCTCGTCGACCAGGGTGCCGAACGCCAGCAGCTCGCCGAACGCCCAGTCCACCTTGCCCTCGTAGGCCATCTCGCGGCGCTTCTCCAGCACCGGCTTCACGCGCGGATGCACGGAGAAGCCCTCGGGCACGTTCAGGAAGGCGTCGCCGATGCGCTGCAGCACGGTCTTGTCGACGGCGGTGACGACCGTCGTCGGGACGGTCTGCTCCGTCTCGACCGAGTGGCTCGGGGACGGCGGGTACTTCTCCAGTTCGCGGACCTCGTTGAACACCCGCTCCAGCTGGCCCTGGTAGTCGCGCAGCGCGTCCTCGGCCTCCTTCATGGAGATGTCACCACGGCCGATCAGGGCCTCGGTGTAGGACTTGCGGACGCTGCGCTTGGTGTCGATGACGTCGTACATGTACGGCTGGGTCATCGACGGGTCGTCGCCCTCGTTGTGGCCGCGGCGGCGGTAGCAGATGAGGTCGATCACCACGTCCTTGTGGAACTGCTCGCGGAAGTCGACCGCCAGCTGCGCCACCCAGACACACGCCTCCGGATCGTCGCCGTTGACGTGGAACACCGGCGCGCCGATGAACTTGGCGATATCGGTGGAGTATTCGGTGGACCGGCTGTTCTCCGGCGCGGTGGTGAAACCGATCTGGTTGTTCACCACGATGTGCACGGTGCCGCCGACCCGATAGCCGCGCAGGCCACCGAGATTCAGCGTCTCGGCGACCACACCCTGGCCCGCGAAGGCCGCGTCGCCGTGCAGCATCATCGGCACGACGGAGAAGGTGCGCGCCTCCTCACCCTTGGTGATCAGGTCTTCCTTGGTGAGCAGGTCCTGCTTGGCGCGGACCAGACCCTCCACGACCGGGTCGACCGCCTCCAGATGCGACGGATTCGCGGTCAGCGACACCTTGATGTCGTTGTCGCCGAACATCTGGATGTAGGTGCCCTCGGCGCCGAGGTGGTACTTCACGTCGCCGGAGCCGTGGGTGGCGGCCGGGTTCATGTTGCCCTCGAACTCGGTGAAGATCTGCGAGTAGGGCTTGCCGACGATATTGGCCAGCACGTTCAGGCGGCCGCGGTGCGGCATACCGATGACGACCTCGTCGAGCGCGTGCTCGGCGCACTGGTCGATGACCGCGTCCATCATCGGGATGGTGGTCTCGGCGCCCTCCAGCGAGAAGCGCTTCTGGCCGACGTACTTGGTCTGCAGGAAGGTCTCGAAGGCCTCGGCCGCGTTCAGCCGGGACAGGATGTACTTCTGCTGTGCGACGGTCGGCTTGTCGTGCTTCTGCTCGACCCGGTCCTGGATCCACTTGCGCTGCTCGGGATCGAGGATGTGGGTGTACTCGACACCGACGTGCCGGCAGTACGCGTCGCGCAGGATGGACAGCACGTCGCGCAGTTTCATGCGCTCCTGGCCGTGGAAGCCCGCGACGTTGAACTCGCGGTCCAGATCCCACAGGGTCAGGCCGTGCTGGGTGACGTCGAGGTCCGGGTGGCTGCGGAACTTGTCCTTGACCAGCCGCAGCGGATCGGTGTCGGCCATCAGGTGACCGCGGTCGCGATAGGCGGCGATCATCTCCTGGACGCGCACGCTCTTGTCGACGCCGCGTTCCTTGATGTCCTTGCGCCACCGCACCGGCTCGTACGGCACACCCATCGTGTGGAAGACCTCGTCGTAGAACTCGTCCGCGATGAGGAGCTGATGGATGGTGCGCAGGAAGTCGCCGGACTCCGCGCCCTGGATGATGCGATGATCGTAGGTCGAGGTCAGCGTCATCAGCTTGCCGACGCCGATCTCGGCGAGCTGTTCGTCGCTCATACCCTGGAATTCGGCCGGGTACTCCATCGCGCCGGCGCCGACGATGGCGCCCTGGCCCGGCATCAGCCGCGGCACCGAATGATTGGTGCCGATGGTGCCCGGGTTGGTCAGCGAGATGGTGACCCCGGTGAAGTCCTCGGTGGTCAGCTTGCCGTCACGGGCGCGGCGGACGATGTCCTCGTAGGCGGAGTGGAACTGCCCGAAGGTCATGGTCTCGGTGTTCTTGATGGCCGCGACCACGAGCGTGCGGCTGCCGTTCTTCCCGGGTAGGTCGATGGCCAGGCCGAGATTGGTGTGCGCGGGGGTGACCGCGTTCGGCTTGCCGTCGATCTCGGCGAAGTGCCGGTTCATGTTCGGGAACGACTTGACCGCCTGCACGATCGCGTAACCGAGCAGATGGGTGAACGAGATCTTGCCGCCGCGGGTGCGGGCCAGATGGTTGTTGATGACCACCCGGTTGTCGATCATCAGTTTCGCCGGGAGGGCCCGCACGCTGGTCGCGGTCGGGATGGTCAGCGAGGCCGACATGTTCTTCACGATGGCGGCGGCCGGGCCGCGCAGCACCTGCGACTCGTCGGCGGCCGGCTCGGCGGGCTTCGGGGTGGTGGTCGGCGCGGCGGCCGCGGCGGGCTGCGCGGTGCGCGCCTGCGGCGGCGCGGCGGCGGTCGAGGCCGGGGCGGCGATCTTCGGAGCGGGCACCGCGGACGCGGCGGGGGCCACGGGTGCGGCGGGTGCGGCGGCTGGCTTGGGGGCCGAAGCGGCGGCGGGCTTGGGGGCCGGGGCGGCGGCAGGCTTCGGGGCCGGGGTGGAGGCGGCGGGCGCGGCAGCGGGCTTCGGCGCCGGGGCGGGCGCGGCGGTCGCCGGGGCGGCGACAGCGGACTGCCCGTTGGCCGTGGTGTCGGCCGTGGCATCCGGGGTGTAGTCGGCCAGAAACTCGTGCCAGCTCTCATCGACGGACGAGGGGTCTTGTTTGTACCTTTGGTACATCTCGTCGACGAGCCACTGGTTCTGTCCGAACTGGGATGTTGAGCTGCTCACAGCAGGTGTTCGCCTCATTTCGTTCTTCGCGCTGCGACGTTTTTGACGTGCTCGGCACGGGTAATCGGCATGCTGCGCGCCGATGCGCCCTTCTGAGGATAGGCCCAGCCCCGACTCCGAGGTCACCGACCACCGGATGGATCCAGCCTCATTGGTGACGACTCGTCCGCAGACGAGAATATTCCTCAGCTCTGCTGTGCAGCGAGCCACATGCGGGAATAGTGACCGCGCGCCGACAGGAGCTCCTGGTGGGTGCCGATTTCGACAATTCGGCCACGGTCGACGACGGCGATCCGGTCGGCGCGGGCGGCGGTCGCCAGCCGGTGCGCGACGATCACCGAGGTCCGGCCGCGCATCACCGAACGGCCCGCGGCCAGCACTTTCTCCTCGGTTTCCGGGTCGAGTACCGCGGTCGCCTCGTCGAGCAGCAGCAGATCCGGGTCGACCAGTTCGGCCCGGGCCAGCGCGATCAGCTGCCGCTGACCGGCCGACAGGCCGCGACCGCCCTCGCCGACCGGGTGCCGCATGCCCGTCGGCAGCCCGGCGATCAGCTCCAGCGCACCCACCGCCGCGGCCGCCTGCTCGATCTCCGTCCTGGTCGCGGCCGGTTTCCCGAAGGCGATATTGCTCGCGACATCGCCGGTGAACAGATGCGCCTCCTGCGGCACCATGCCGAGGCGGGAGCGGTAGCCGGCGAGGCGATAGTCCCGGATGTCCGTACCGGCGACACGAATCACACCCGGATGGGGTGCGGTATCAATCGGATCGGCGGGATCCGGACGCGGCAGGTCGTACAGCCGGGCCAGCAGCTTCACGATCGTCGACTTGCCCGCACCGGTCGCGCCGACCAGCGCCAGACTGGTTCCCGGCGGGATGTGCAGTGAAACATCATCCAGCGCAATGGTTTTCGCGTCGGCATAGCGGAAGTGCACGGTGTCGAATTCGACCTCGGCCGATATCCGGTCACCCGCCTCGGCCGGATGCGGGGGATCGGCGGCGATCGACGACGGCGTGCGCAGCAGCGCGGCGATCCGCTGCAACCCGACTCGGGCCTGCTGATATCCGTCGAAGACCTGCGACAACTGCACGATCGGGTTGAACAACAGGCTCAGATACAGCACGAACGCGACCAGGGTGCCGGCCGTGGTGGTCCCGTGCGCGACGGCCCGCGCACCCACGTAGACCACCGCGGCCTGCGCCAGATCCGCCCAGCCGATCACGAAGGCGAAATACAGCGCGATCGCCTTCTGCGCCCGCAACCGGCTGCGGCGGTACCCGTCCGAATAGTCGGTGAACCGGCGGCCCGCGGCGGCCTCGTTCCGATACGCCTGGGTGGCCCGCAGCCCGGCGACGTTCTCCTGGAAGTCGGCGTTCACGGTCGCCACCCGCTCCCGCGACTGCGAATAGGCGGCGGCGGCCACGCGGCGGAACACCAGCGTCGCCGCGATCAGCGGCGGCAGCGTCGACAACACCACCACGGCCAGCTCGGTATCGATCGCCAGCAGCGCCACCACGATGCCGGCCGCGGTGACCAGGCTGATCAGCGCGGTACCGAGCCCGGTCTGCAGGAAGGTGGACAGCGCGTCGATATCCGTGGTCATCCGGGTCATGATGCGACCGGACAACTCCCGCTCGTAGTAATCGAGTCCCAGCCGCTGCAGGTGGGCGTAGCTGCGCACCCGCAATCCGTAGAGCACCCGTTCACCGGCACGCGCCGAGAGGATCGTGCCGATCGCCTCGTCCACCCAGCTCAGCAGGACCAGTACCGCGCCCAGTCCGGCCGCTGCCACCAGGGCGCCCGCGTCGCCGACGGCCACGCCGTGGTCCAGCGCGTACCGGGACAGCGCCGGGAAGGCCACGCCGATCGCCCCGTCGGCGGCCAGCAGCGCCACGACCCCCGCCAGCAGCCATCGCACGGGCCGCAGCAGCCGGATCAGCCGGAATTTCGGATCGGGCCGCTCCAACTCCCGATCGTCGAGCCCCGGCACTTCGCGAATCTCCGGCAGCGCCGCCAGCGTCTCCCGGATCTCCGGCGGCACATCGGCGGCCGCGTGCCCGGCGATCTCGGGTCCGGAACGAATGCTCCCCATCCCGTCACCGGCGACGCCCGGCCGGTCCGCCGCTGAACCGGCAGCCCGCCGCACCTCGACCCCGGCGTCGGCTCGCCGCTGTTCGTCCGGCGCACTGCCGTTCCCACCGAGACGATTCGATCGGCCGGTCGTAGCGTCGGCGCTCGTCGGGAGGCCGGTGCCGTTGACACCGTTCGTCCGGTCCGGCACGGCGTCGACGCTCGTCGTGAGGTTGGTGTCGTCGGTTCCGCTGGCACCATTCGTCCGGTCGGTCGCGGAGTCGGCGGTTGTCGTGAGGTCGGTCTCGCTGGCACCGTTCGTCCGGTCGGTCGCGGAGTCGGTCGTTGTCGTGAGGTCGGTGCCGTCGGTTCCGCCGACGCCGTTCGGCCGGTCCGTCGCGGCGTCGGCTCGGCCGGGATTGCCGCGGGCAGAGGTGAATTCGTTCCTGGGGACGGCTGTGGAGGAAACGTGTTCGGCGTCGTCCGCTGTCGGGTCGGGGCGGGCCGGGTTCGATCCGTTCGTCACCGGTTCGGCGGGCATCGGGAATGCGCCGTCGAAATTTCCCGGGATTCGTTGCAGCGCAATGATTTCCGGCGCGGTGGCGATCGCCTGCTCGCCCAGGAAGGCGACGGGCTCGGGTACGGTCGCGACGACCGGGTGCCGGGCAGCCGCCTCCGGCGCCGGTTCGGCCGAGGTCGGGGCGTCCGGTTCCGGGGGCGCATCGTCCCAGAGATCACCGGTTCCGGCGGGTGCGGGTGCGGGGAGGCGGATCACCCGGTCGGCGTGGGCCAGGGTGGATTCGCGGTGGGCCAGGATCACCGTGGTGCGGCCCGCGCGGGCGGGCAGGGCCTCGAAGATCGCGGCTTCGGTGACGGCGTCGACGGCGGAGGTCGCGTCGTCCAGGATCAGGATGCGCGGATTCGCCAGCAACGCGCGAGCCAGGGCCAGGCGCTGGCGCTGACCGCCGGACAGGGTCAGCCCGCGCTCGCCGACCACGGTGTCGTACCCGTCGGGCAGTTCGGCGATGAACTCGTCCGCGGCGGCCTGTTCGGCCGCCCGGCGGATCTCGTCCGGCGTGGCGCCGGGATGACCGAGCGCGATATTGGCGGCGATGGTGTCGGAGAACAGGAACGGGTCGTCGAAGGCCACCCCGATCGCCGCCCGCAGGTCGTCGGCCCGCACCTCGGCGATATCGGCCTCGCCGTCGCTGCCGCGCAGCACGATCTGCCCGCTGTCGGGGGAGTAGAACCGGGGCAGCAGCAACGCCAGCGTCGACTTGCCGGAGCCGGCGGGCCCGATGATCGCGACCGTCTCACCGGGCCGGACGCTCAGGTCGAAATTCCGCAGCACCGGCCGGTCCGGATCGAATCCGAAGGTGAGCGAACGCAATTCGATACCCAGCGGCCCGTCCGGCAGCGACCGCGGCTCGGGCGGGTCGATGGTCGCGGGCGCCTCGTCGACCACCTGGTACACCCGCTCGGCGGCGGCCCTGGTCAGCTGGGCCATCACGACCACGCTCGACACGATGCGGGTGTTGGACGACAGCATGGTCACGTACGCGGCGAAGGCGAGGAAGGTGCCGATACCGATACCGCCGTGCAGCGCCAGCGCGCCGCCGAGCCCGATCACCGCGACCAGTCCGGCCTGCGGGATCGCCGTGATCGTGGGGGCCATCCGAGCGTCGATCCGGGCGGCCCGCATCCGTTCCGCGTAGAGGGTGCGGCCGTGCTGCTCCAGCACCCGCACCATCCGGGCCTCCTGCCCGAACCCCTTCACCACCCGCACGCCGGTGACGGTCTCCTCGACGTGCTGCGCCAGATCGGCGGCCCGCTGCTGCGCCGACCAGGTCGCCGCGTGCAGTCTGGGCCGGATCCGGTAGACCACGACCGCGATGGCCGGCACGGTCAGCAGCGCCACGATCGCCAGGATCGGTGACAGCACCAGCATCACGATCGCGGCGAGCATCGACATGAACACCGACATCCCGGCCAGCGGCGCCATCGCCAGCAGCCCCTGCACCAGCTGCAGATCGCTGATCGACCGCGACACCACCTGCCCGGTCCGCAGCCCGTCCTGCCGTGGCCCGTCGTAGCGGTGCAGCGCGGTCAGCAGATCCACCCGCAGCGAGTGCTGCACATTCAGCGCGAGCCGGCCCGCGAGCCAGCGCCGCCCGTACGAGGTCGCGAACCGGATCACCGCCAGCAGTACCAGCACCCCGGCCAGCACACCGATGACCCGTACGTTCCCCGCGCGAGCGTTGTCCAGCGCCTGTTTGGCGGCCAGCGGCGCCGCCACCTCAGCGACGGCCCCCGCCGCCAGTGATCCCGCCACCCCCGCGAGCAGCCCCGGTTGTGCCCGGCACGCCGACCACAACCGCCTGATCCACCCCGGGCCCGCCTGTGCCTGCATCTCGTTCATTCCGATTCGACAGTACCCAGCCCCACCGACAGCCCCCGGGCCCCCGAGCCCGCCCGCCGCCAGACGCGTCGCATCGCCCCCTCGCACCCGGGCCCGCCCCACCGAAACGGCAGTGACGGCCCCGACCGGCCGTGACCTGCGCAGGCCCTACAGGTCGCGCTGCCGCACGTACCACCAGGCGGCCGCGGAGATACCGGCCGTCCACAGCAGCAGGACGATCGCGGAGGCCGCGGTGGGGGCGAGGAAGTGGCTCTTCGAGAAGGAGCCGGTCATCACCGTGCCGACGGTCGCCGACAGCGGGAACAGCACCGCGAATCCGGGGACGCCGACGAAACGCGCGACGTACCAGAGGGCGGGTTCGGCGATCAGCGGCCAGAGGATCAAGGTGGTGATCGCCGGACCGGGCGCGCGGAACAGCAGACCGAGCCCGGTGCCGATCAGCCCCCAGCACACGATCGCGAGCAGCCCGCCGCCGAACACCGACAGCAGGGTCAGCCCGAACTCGATGCGATGCCGGCCCGCGGCCAGCAGGCCGAGCAGTGCGCCGGCCTCCACGGCCACCGCGAGGATCAGCGAATAGAGCGCGCCGACCCCGAATTTCGCGCCGAGCAGCAGATCGCGATCGGTGGTGAACAGCGCGGTCAGCGGCAGGCTCTGATGGCGGTATTCGTCCCCGGCGGCCAGTGCGGCGAGGATCGCGGCGGCCGCGAGCGTGACGAACAGCGCGATGTACAGGCCGACACTCGCCGTGCCGGTGGCCAGGGTGCCGTGCGGTTGCGGCCCGCTGCCGCGCAGCGCGGAGATGCCGCCGACCACCAGGCCCAGCACCGCGGCCACCGGTACCGCCTGCCGGCCGAGGCGAGACGTGGTGATCTTGCGGATCTCGGCGGTCGCGGCCCGGCTGATCTCCGGAGGCACGGTGAGGTTCATCGAGGTACCCCGTACGGGCTCGTCGGGACGGGGGATACCGGCGCCGGCCCGCCGCGGGTGAGCGCGGCCAGCACCCGATCCGGGTGCACCGGTTCGGGAACCAGTTCGGTCAGCTGCACCCGGGCGGCGACGGCGGCGTTCTCGATATCCTTGCGGCCGGCCTCGGCGACGGCCAAGCGGCCGTCGGAACGCATCACGGTATCGGTGAATCCGTAGGCGGCCAGCGCCGTGGCCAGCGCGATCGGGCTGGAGGCGCCGACGATGAGCCGGTCGGGATGGCTGCGGCGCAGCTTGCGCGGGGTGCCCTGGTACACCACGACACCCTCGCTCACCACGATCAGCTGATCGGCGATCGGCACGACCGCGGCCAGGCTCTGCGAGGTGAGCACCGCCGTGCCGCCCCGGCGGGTGTATCCGCGCAGCAGGTCCGCCAGCCAGCTCCGATCGGCGGCGTCGAGTTGGTCGAACGGATCGTCGAGGACGAGCACCGGCGGATCGCCGAGCAGGGCGATCGCGGCGGCCAGCCGGGTCTGCTGCGCGACGGTGAGCGTGCGCACCCGCTGCTCCTCGACCTCGTGCAGCCCGGTCCGGAGCAGCAGCGCGTCGACCTGTTCGTCGGGCGCCCCGGCGGCCCCGGCGTAGATCCGCAACTGACCGCGGACCGTGCTGCCCGGCTGCAGCCCGCGCGGGTCCAGCACCGCCCCGGCCCGCCCCTCGACGGTGCGGGTGCCGGAGGTCGGCGTCACCAGTCCGAGCAGCATCCCGGCGACGGTCGTCTTCCCCGACCCGGGCGGTCCGACCAGCGCGGCGACCGTACCGCCGGCGACGGTGAAACTCACGTCGTGCACCGCGACCGTGGTGTCGAAGCGCTTGGTGAGCCCCGTGGCGGTGACCACGGGCGGGCGGGCTCGGCTCATCGCGACTCGTCCAGTGGCGGTAGCGGATCGGCGTCGATGACCATGGGTCTGGGCCAGGCGGCCGGGGCCGGCCCGAATGCCCCGTGCGAGTTGTCGATCACGCGCCGGCCCAGTGCCCGGTTGCCGAAACCGCCGATGGCCGCGCCGATTCCGGCCGGGATCACCTTGCCGACCATCAGCGCGCTGCGCTTGGCCAGGAACTGCACCATGAACCGCTTCACCAGCGAATCGTTCATCGATCTGATCCCGGGAATCCGCTCGGCGAGCAGATCCCCCCAGTTCTTCGCGGAGCGGCCGACGTTCTTCTCGACGATCTGCATACCGCTCTCACCCAGCACCACCGCGAGGACCAGCGCCCGGCGGCGCTCCGCGTCCTCGGGCGCGATGCCGTGCACCGCGGCGACCGCGAGGGTGAACAGCGCCGACGCCTCCAGGAAGAACGCCGTCTCGGCGCTCATCGCGGCCAGCGCGGTGAACGTGCCCACGCCGGGAACGGCGGCGGTGGCGCCGACCGCGGTTCCGCTGCCGGTGACGGTGGTGAGATATGTCCGCTCCAGCCGGGCGACGATCCGATCCGGCCCTTCCTCCGGGTGCGCGCGACGCAACCGCTCGACGTACTTCGCGACCGCAGGTGCCTGTAGCTGTGACGCATTGTCCAGCCCCGACACAACGGCCTTCTCCAGGCCGGCCTTGAACATGGCAACCCCTCTCGTGCGGTGCGCTCCCGAAACTCTATCGGGATCCGCCGACACTTTCCGTGATGCCCACGGCCGCCTACGGTGAACCTGTGACCGGCACGTCCGATGGGGCGAAGGGAATCCCGCATCCGCGGCTGCGGCCCTACATCCGCGGCTACGACGGGTACCTGCTGCACGGCTTCGAGCCGGGTGTGCACATCGGGATGCCGGCGACCACGCTGACGGTGATCGTGACCATCGACGAGCCCATCGAACTGCCGGTCTCCCCGCATCCCGGCCAGCCCGGCGGCCGCTGGGACGCACTGGCCGGCGGCCTCACCACCCGGCCCGCGCTGATCGCACACCGCGGCCGGCAGCACGGTGTGCAGCTGGCGCTGACCCCGCTGGGTTCGCGGGCCCTGTTCGGGATGCCGGCCGCCGAACTCGGTTCCTGGCTGGTCGATCTCGCCGATCTGCTCGGCCCGCGCGCGGCGGAACTGCGGGAACGGCTCGCGGCCACCGCGGACTGGTCGCGGCGGTTCGCGATCCTGGACGAGATCCTGCTGCGCCGCGTCGACGACATCGAACTCGACGCGAACCTGCGCCGCGCCTGGCGCCTGCTCACGGATCCGGCCCGGCCGTATCCGGTCGCCGCGGTGGCCGACGAAATCGGCTGGAGCAGAAGGAATCTCGCCATCCGGTTCGGCGCCGAATTCGGTATCACACCGAAGGACGCGGACCGCCTGACCCGCTTCGAACGCTCACATCGCCTGCTGCGCCGGCCGGAGGTCACCGTCGCGGCGGTGGCCGCGGCGGCGGGCTACTACGACCAGGCCCACATGGCCCGGGAGTGGCGCGAGATGGCGGGCCTGCCACCGTCGCAGTGGCTGGCCCGGGAGGTTTTCCCATTCGTCCAAGACCCCGACCCCGACCCGGTGAGAGGCTGACGCCATGACCGAGCACACCACCGTGGCCACCGCATTGTGGCCCTCCTTCGTCTACCGCGACGCGCCCGCCGCGATCGCCTTCCTGCAGAACGCGTTCGGCTTCGTGGAACGCGCCCGCTACGGCGACGGCGACACCGTCGACCACGCCGAACTGTCCTGGCCGGCCGGGGGCGGCATCATGCTCGGCTCGGTCCGCGAGGGGATGGCCCTGGACCAGCTGCCGCCGGGCACCGGCTCGGTGTACATCGTCATCGACGATCCGGACGCGCTGTACGCCCGCGCGAAGGCCGCTGGTGCCACCATCACCCGCGAACTGCGCGACGAGGATTACGGCTCCCGCGGATTCACCTGCCGCGATCCGGAGGGCGTGTACTGGAGTTTCGGTACCTACGCGGGCGTCGGCGACCAGGGCTGAGCTCGGCGTCGGCCTACTCGCCGGGGACCAGCTCCGGCGCCGGCGGCGGGCCCGGCGGGGTTCCGTCGCCGAAGGGCCTGCCGCCCAACGACTCCCGGCCGTGCGGGGTGTGCCAGCCGGACAGATCGGGGCCCTTCGGCACGATGCCCGTCGGGTTGATCCCCGTATGCACGACGTAGTAGTGCCGTTTGATCTGCGCGAAGTCGACGGTGTCCCCGAAACCGGGTGTCTGGAACAGATCTCGCGCATAGGCCCACAGCACCGGCAGCTCGGTGAGCTTCTCGCGATTGCACTTGAAGTGCCCGTGATACACCGCGTCGAACCGGACCAGCGTGGTGAACAGCCGGACATCCGCCTCGGTGACGGCCTCGCCGACCAGATAGCGTCGCCGGGACAGCCGCTCCGACAACTGATCCAGCGCGGTGAACAGCCGGTCGTACGCGGCCTCGTACGCGTCCTGGCCACTGGCGAAACCACAACGGTAGACACCATTGTTGACCTCGCTGTACACCAGCCGGTTCACCTCGTCGATCTCGTCGCGCAGCGCGTCCGGATACAGCTCCGGCGCGCCGGGCCGGTGCTGCGCGGTCCATTCGGTGGCGAAGTCGAGGGTCATCTGCGCGTAGTCGTTGGTGACCACCTGCCCGGTCGGCACGTCGACGATCGCGGGCACGGTGATTCCGCGCGGGTAGTCGGGGAACCGGGCCAGATACGCGTCGCGCAGGAAGTGGATGCCGAGCACCGGATCGACCTCGCCCGGGTCCAAATCGAAGGTCCAGCTGCGCTGATCGTGCGTCGGCCCGCACAGGCCCAGCGACAGCGCGTCCTCCAGCCCGAGCAGCCGCCGGACGATCAGGGTCCGATTGGCCCAGGGGCAGGCCCGCGCCGCGACCAGCCGGTACCGGCCCGGTTCGACCGGATAGCCGTCGCGGCCGTCGGCGGTGATCCGGGTGCCGATGTAGTTGGTGTCCCGCGTAAACGCGCCGCGCTCGGCGGCGGTGCCGGTAGTTCCCGAACTCTCCACCCGGCCAGTCTCGCAGATCGGCCGCCGTCCGGAGATCGCCGCGGCGGTTCCGGCCGCCCGCCGGGTCCGGCTAGATTCGCCGCATGAGCGAAACCAAACCCACTCGGCTGGAGCGCATCGAGACCGCGGGCGGCGCGGAGGTGGCGGTGATCAGCGTCGACCACCCGCCGCTGAACCTGTTCGACACGGCGTTGCTCGACTCGCTCGCCGCCGATCTCGCGGCGCTGACCGCGGCGCCGCCGCGCGCGGTGCTGCTGCGCGCGGACGGCAAGGTGGTCTCCGGCGGGGTGGACGTACACGTCTTCGAGGGGCTGAGTGCGGCCGAGGGCGCGCAACTGTGGCGCCGGCTGTTCGCCGGCGTGATCCACCCGATCGAGGCGCTGCCCTGTCCGGTGGTGTTCGCCGCGCACGGCCTCACCCTGACCGCGGCCTTCGAGATCGCCCTGGCCTGCGACATCATCCTGGCCGCACCGAAGGCGAAGTTCGGCCTGGTGGAGACCGTGGTGGGCCTGACCCCCTCGATGGGCGGCCCGCAGCGGCTGGCCGAGCGCGCCGGCTCGGGCCGCGCCCGCGAACTGGTCATGACCGCCGATCTCTACGGCGCGGCCACACTGGCCGAGTGGGGTGTGGTCAACGCCGTGCACGACGATGTCGACGCCGCCGCCCGCGCACTGGTGACGCGCCTGGCCGACGGCCCCACCCGGGCCCACGCGGCCACCAAGAAGATCATCGAGGCCTGGCGTTCCGGCGGTGTGGCGCAAGCGGATTCGGTGACCCCGGAGGTCTCCGGCGAACTCTTCGCGACCGCGGATCTGTGCGGCGCGGTGCGGAGTTTCCTCACCGACGGTCCGGGCAAGGCGCAGTACACCGGAAGGTGACATGGTCTTTACGTAACTATGCCGACATAGCTGTGATCTGCGTCATATAGTCGAAAGTGCCGCCGCATCGAGGCACTCGGAGGGACGCATGTCGCACTTGTTGGTGGAGTACCCCGTGCCGCGAGATCCATGGTGCGACAACCCCCTTGCCCGCGGCGCCGACGGCGTGCTGCGGTACGGCAACCTCAGTCCCGCGGTCACGGAACTGCTCGACGTCCAGGTGCACGCGTTCGGCAACCGGGAGGCCGTGGTCGAGATCGGCGGGCCGCGGCTGACGTATCGCCAGTTGTGGCATTCGGCCTCCCGGATCGCCGGCGGGCTGCAGGAACGCGGCATCGGTTACGGCGACCGGGTCGCCATCCGGATGCCGGTCGGCGCCCGCTGGGTGCGCGCCTTCCTCGGTGCGATGCTGTCCGGCGCGGTGCCGGTGCTGGTACCCGACGGGCTGTCCGAAGCCGCTGCGGCCCAAGTACTCTCGGACAGCTGCGCGGATTTCGTGCTCGAGGCCGGCGGATCGCTGCCGGACGGCGCCGCCTACATCGACGACGGCGCGTCCCTGTCCGAGCTGGCACTGCTGTGCTACACCGCCGACGGCGACGCGGGCCCGCCGAGGGGTGTGGAGCTGACCAACGAGAATCTGCTGTCGGCCATCCGCTCGATGGTGGGCGCGCTGGATCTGCCCACCGACGGACTGCGCAATCTGGTGCTGCTGCCGCTGGCCCATGCGGGCGGATGCGTGGACCAACTGCTGCCCACCTTCGCCGTGGGCGGCACGGTGGTGCTCGCTCCCGACCCCGCCCGTGCCGCGGAAGCCGTTGTGGCGGAACGGATCGACCAGGTCTCGGCGACCCGCCGGATGTTCGCCGGGCTGCTGCCCGCGCTGGCCGGACTGCACGCCGAGGGGGTGCGGCAGATCTGTACCGCCGGGCAGCGCGCCGAACCGCCCGGAGCGGGCGCCGACGCCTCGGACCGGATGGCGACCGCGTTGCGCGAGCTGTTCCCGCTGGCCCGGCAGTGGTCGGTATGGGGCGCCACCGAGACCAGCGGTATCGGCCTGGCGACCATCGACGGCGCCGCGCTGCCCGGCGCCGGCATCCTCGGATTCCCTTTCGGCGGAACGGAACTGGCGCTGTGGGGACCGGGCGCCGAGGCCGGCCGGGGCGAATTGCTGTGCCGCGGGCCGAATGTCTCCCGCCGCTACTGGAAAGATCCGGCGGCCACCGAATCCCGGTTCACCGGAACCTGGTTCCACACCGGCAACCAGGTCAGCATCGATGGCACCGGCCTGGTCCGGTGCACCTCCCGCCCCGAACCGCGGCGGTGACCGATCACTGCAACAGGCGCGCGCGCAGTGCGGTGCGCAGCTGCTCGGTGAGCCCGATCGCCTCCAGGTAGCCGTCCAGATCGCCGTAGTGGGTCTGCATGGAATCCGTTGCGGCGGCGAGGTAGTCGGCGCTGACCCCGAGCACGTCCAGCGGCAGGCTGCCGCCGCTGTTGCGGGCCACGTCCTCGCGCAGCGCGTCGACGGCGGCATTGCTGCGCAGATAGTCCTCGACGGTGGCGGCCTCGATCACGCCGACCGCGCGCAGCAGGGTGGCGACGGCCCAGCCGGTGCGGTCCTTACCCGCGGCGCAGTGCACCAGCACCGCACCGTCCGCGCGGACCAGCGATTCGGCGATACCGGTGATGGCCACGCCGGCCTGCGGCATCAGCGGGAAGGAGCGGTACACCTCCTGCATCTCGTGGCGGCCGTCGCGCGGGGCGACCTGGACCTCCTGCGGCGGGATCTCGTGCGGGGGCGTCTGGCCGAGGTTCGGGTCGAACGGCGCCACGACCAGTCGCACCCCGTCGGGCAGCGCGTCGGCGCCCAGATGTTCGATCTCCGTCGGGCCGCGTAGATCGTGCACGGTGGCGACGTCCAGTTTGCGCAGGGTGGCCCGGCCGTCGTCGTCGAGCCGGGTCAACTGCGCCGAGCGCAGCAGCACCCCGCTGCGAACCTTCGCGCCGTCGGCGGCGCGCAGCCCGCCGACGTCGCGGAAGTTGAAGGTGCCGGACAGGAGGAACTGATCGTGACTCACCAATCCAGGCTAGGTCTCCGGCGGTGTCGCCCGGGTGTCGTTCCCCGAAACAGTGGGCGCGACACCTGCCTCCGGCACCGGGAATATGTGTTCTACGCCACAGAACGGGGGGTGCCCGTCTGGTAGTCTGCGCGCTTTCATACGATTGTCCAGGTGGCGCCGGTGCGCCTCGCCGCGAATGTGGACATCGCGTCTCCGGTCGGTCGCGGCAGGGTACCGAATAGGTAACAAAACATTCTTACGGTCTGTTATCGGTATCGATCCTGGTCACGAATCCAGAAAAATCGTTAACATTGACGGATGGTGAACGGGTCGGCCGGGTTGGCGACCGGGGCGATCAACGAGGATCGATGCCCGTCGCCTGAGACGCGCAGGCAAGCCAGTGCTTCGGAAGAGGTAAGTGCGCGAGAGTTGTCCGCCCGAGGGAGTCAGCGTTGAGTGCAAGCAGAGAAGTGATCGTCCGGCCCCGGCCGTCGATCGAAATCGCGGTCGAGAAGGCGGCCGAAGCACTCGACTGCACCGGCACGAGGGCGTTGCGGGTTCTGCTCCACGCCGGCGTGAGTGCCTTCTGGCCGTCGATCACCGACGAGCCGGAGAAGCAGATCCGCGGCTACGAGTCCACGATCGCCGCATTGCGGCGGCGCTGGGAGAACCGCGGCAGCTGTTTCTCGGATCCGGGGATCACCGCCCGGTTCCGCGATATGGACGCCGAGGCCGTGGCCTTCCTGAACATGTGCGCGCAGCGCTCGGGCACCCAGTGGCTGGAGCCGGTCGATTCGATCGCCGCGTACTCCATGTCGGTCATGCAGGGCGCGATACTGCGCTGGCTGGCCACCAACGACGAGGAGACCCTGCTGGTGGTCTTCGACGATCTGGTGACTTGCCTGTCGGCCAAGGCCGTCGACCGCTGACCAGCCCGGCCCATGAAACTGGACGCATGACCAGTTTCATGCTTCAGTGGGACTCGTGACAGAGCTTCAGTGGGACTCGTGACAGACGTGTCCACGATCGCCGGCCTGCACGCGGCGACCGCCGATCTGGATCCGCCGCTGGCCGCGCTGGATCTCACCGCCCTGCGTGCCAATGCCGCGGACCTGGTCCGCCGCGCCCGCGGCGTGCCGATCCGGGTGGCCAGCAAATCGGTGCGCTGCCGCGCGGTCCTCGCCGAGGTGCTCGGCGACGATCTCACCGCCGCCGGTGGATTCGCCGGCATCATGGGCTATTCGCTGCCGGAGGCGATCTGGCTGGTCCGCGGGGGCGCCCGCGACGTCCTCCTGGGTTATCCCACGGTGCACCGCGCCGCGCTGGCCGAATTCGGCGCCGACGCCACCCTGCTGGCGTCCGTCACGCTGATGATCGACGATATCGCCCAGCTGGAGCTGATCCGGGCCGCCGTCGGCACCGACCTGGTGCGTCCCCGGATCTGCCTGGACATCGACGCCTCCCTGCGCGTCGGCCGATTCCACCTCGGCGTGCGCCGTTCGCCGATCCGCACCCCCGACCAGGCAGCGCGGCTGGCACAAGCGGCCGTCGACCGCGGCTTCGACGTCGTCGGCATCATGACCTACGAGGCGCAGATCGCCGGGCTGCCGGACACCAGCCCCGCGGTGCGGCTGGTCAAGCGCGCCTCGGCGGCCGAGATCGGCGGCCGGCGGCGGCAGGTGCTGGACGCGGTGCGCTCGGTGACCGGCCCGCTGGAGATCGTCAACAGCGGCGGCAGCGGCTCGGTCGAGGTGAGCGTCGCCGACTCCGAGGTGACCGAGGTGACCGCCGGATCCGGGCTGTACGCGCCCACGCTGTTCGACGGCTACCGCAGTTTCCACCCGCGCCCGGCGCTGTTCTTCGCGCAGCCGGTGCTGCGGCTGCCGGCGCCGGGCATCGCCACCGTCTACTCCGGCGGCTATATCGCCTCCGGCCCCGCGGGTGCGTCCCGGGTGCCGAAGCCGGTGTGGCCCAAGGCATTACAGCTCATCGGCACCGAGGGAGCCGGTGAGGTGCAGACCCCGCTGAGCAATGCCGGCGCGCTGACCACCATCGGCGACCGGGTCTGGTTCCGGCACGCCAAGGCCGGTGAACTCTGCGAGCGGTTCGACACCGTGCACCTCGTCGACGCCGACGGCGCCCGTACCCCGGTGCCGACCTACCGCGGCGAGGGCCGCAACTTCGGCTAGCCGTTCAGCCCGCGGACAGCTCCAGGAAGGCGGCGAGGTCGTCGAGTTGCTCCGGGGTCTCGGGCAGATATTCCGCGAGCAGCGGCGAATGCACGATGACCGCCGTCCACATCGCGCGCGAGACCGCGCCGGTGAGCCAGTGCCGCGACAGCAGCGCATCGATACCGTGCGGTGCGTCGGCGGGCGAGGAGGTGGTCATCGAGATCAGCACCACCGCCGCCTCGCGACCGCGGAACCGGTCCGCGGTGCCGACCAGTACATCCTCGATGCGGGCGCGGGACAACATGGTCCGGATGCGCGCCACCTGAGCGTGATACGGCGTGATCACCAGGATGTCGTGCGGGTGCAGCCGCCGGGTCACCGCACCCTGCCGCCACGGCAGGCCGAGCAGCGCGCGCACCCGGCGCACGATTTCCCTTGCCTCCTCGGCGGATTCGGTGCTGTTGCCGTGATGCTGGACCGCCGCGGTCCGTACCCCCGCCGGCACCCCGGCCAGATCGCGTGCCAGCGTGACGATCTCGTTCGAGCGCAGCCGATTGCCGTAGCGCAGCCGCGACACCGGGCCGCACAGCCGCGGATGCATCCGCCAGGTGCGATCCAGGAAGTAGCCGAATTCCCCGGGCAGCGTGGGCGCGTCGCCGACCAGGCGGCCGAGCGCCGATTCCTGTACCGGTTCGGGATGAATACCGTTGCCGGACAACGGCGCCGGATCGCCCAGCAACAGCAGATTGCGGGCCCCGGCGGCCACGGCCAGGGTGTCGGCCAGCGGGAACCCGCCCGCGTCGGCGATCACCAGCAGATCCAGCGCACCGGCGGCGACCCGCTCGTCGTCGGCGAAATCGCCCGGCAGCCCGCCGATCACGCAGCCGTTGACCGCGTTGTCCAGGAAGCGGGCATAGCGCGCCGGGGCGATCGCCAGCCACTCCGCCGCCACCGCCTGCGCCTCCGATTTCGCCACCAGTTCGGGCAGCACCCCGACCCGCACCAGCGCGTCCAGGAGTTGTTCGACGGTCGAATGGGTCTGCGCCACAACGCCGATGCGCCATTTGTGCCGGGTGACCAGCCGCTCGATCACCCGCGCCGCGGTATCGGTCCGCCCGGTGCCGGACGGGCCCTGCACCGCCAGATACGAATCGTCCAGGTCGAGTACCGCGGCGGTGATCGCGGCCGCGTGGTCGCCGAACACCTCGGGCAGCGCGGCGCCGGAACGCCGCCGCGGCGGCCGCCGGCACAGCAGATCGAAGGCCGCGGTGGCCGGTATCCCGGGCAGGCTGACCAGCAGTTGGTGTGCGGTGAATTCCAGTGTGGCCGCGATGTTCTCGTCGCGACCGGGCGGACCGGGCACGATCGCGACCGGTAGTTCGTCGTACGGGTCGCAGTCGCCGGGCAACTGCTCCTCGATCCGGACCGCATCGTCGAAATTGCCGTCCAGCGCGCAGCCGAGGATGGTGGCGCGGGCCACGGCCCGGCGGCCGGGTTCGGCGCGCATACCCGGCGCGGGCCGGTCGTAGAGGGTCAGCACCGGCGAACCCGGCGACGGGGTGCTGCCGCTGCCGAGCCGGCCGGTGAGGGTCAGATAGCGGCGCATCGGCGGGCGGCCGGTGCTGTGCCATTTGGTGTCCACGCTGCCCCAGTCCGACACCAGCACGCCCGGGGCGTCGTCCCATTCGTCCACCGGGCCGTGCAGCCGATCGGCGTGCGCCCAGTGCAGCGGCTGCCGTTCCCGCCGGTGATAGCCGAGTACCGCGGCCATCAGGGCGGCCGCCCGGCGGCCCGGCGCCCGGTCGGCGCCGAGGTCGGTGCCGTCGTCCGGCCCGGTGGACAGGGCGAATTCCCGCAGCGCGGCCTCGACGGCGGGTACCGGCTCGGCGACCGTGGTGATCGGCGCGTGCCCCAGCGGAATGTGGTGCGCCGCAGCCAGTTCGCCGAGCCGGCCGCGTAACCAGCGCAACCGGGCACAGTCCGACTCCGGATCCTCGCCCGCCGGACCGGTTTCCGCGGCGAGGTGCGCGACCACCGCCGGCAGATCGTAGGACCGCAGGCCGATGATCGTCGCGGTGCGCACCACCGGATACAGATCGACCAGCAGGCCCAGCAGTTCGGCGGTGGCGTCCTCGTCGGCGCCGTAGCGGGCCGACAGTTCGGTCAGCAGTCGCCGGGCATCGCTGCGGTAGTGGTAGATCCGCAGGCCGGGATGGCGCTGGCAGCGGTCGATCAGGAACTGCGGCAGCGTCGCCGGATCGTCGTACACATCGAACGGATGGAACAACAGCGCGGGCGAACCGCCCTCCGGCGTGTGCGCGGCGAGTACGCCGACGCCGGCCGAGGATCCGGCGACGGCGAGGAACACGTCACCGGGCGAGGGGTCCGGCAGCGTGCCGAGGGCGTTCGCGTCGGTCACCGTGTAGGCGGCGCGGCCGGTCCGCTCGCGCTGCACCTGGAGTTCGGCCTGCCGCCGCAGCGCGCCGAAGGTGTGCGCCGCGACCCGGGTGACGGCCCCGTCGGCGGCGGCCAGCCGCTCGACCGTGGTGATCCCGGCCTCGCGCAACTGCGCCCGGACCGCCGGTCGCATCCCGGCGACCAGGAGCAGATCGCGCCCGGCCACCAGTTCGGCGGTACAGGTCGGGCATCGCCCGCACGCCAGATAGCGGCGATCACCCCACTGCACCGGCAGCAGTTCGTTCTGTTTCTCGTCGAGGATGCGCTCCAGCCGGCGGCGGCGCGCGGCGTACACCGTCACCGCCCGGTCCAGCGACCGGGCCCGCCGGGTGCCGTCCGGCAACAGCAGCCGGACCTCCGGATCGGCCACGAAACCGTTGCGCCGCAACATCTCCGCGCAGGCGGCCAGTTCGATCAGCGCGGCCACCTCACCGTCGCCGCGCACCGCCGCGTACAGCAGATAACGGTCCCCGTCGTGCGCGTCGCCGTCGGCCACGGGCTCCTCGACCGGCTGATCGACCACACCGGAACCGGTGGCCCCCAACGCATCTCCGTCGATGATCCGGTCCACGGCATACCCGTCGCCGACCAGCATCGACATCGTCCACTGCCCGTCGACCCGGCCCGGCTCCACCTCCGCCGGTATCCCGGGCACCTCGAACATCCCCTGCGCCGGATGCATCGCCTCACGCTCCGGACGCCCGCCGGACTCGTCCGCACCCGCGGCGTCGGCACCTGCACTGACTCGATCCGCACCTGCTCCTTGCGCACCGGCTCGGTCCGCACCCGCACCGACCGCACCCGCACCGACCGCACCGACTCCGTCCGCACCTGTGGAGTCGGCACCAACTTCGACCGCACCCGCTCGGTCGGTGCTTGCTCCGTGCGCACCCGCGATGCCCGCACGCGCGATGCCCGCACGCGCGATGCCCGCACTCGCGATGCCCGCACGCGCGATGCCCGCACCCGCGACGTCCGCACCCGCGACGTCCGCACCCGTGGCGTTCGCACTCGCGACGTCCGCACCCGTGGCGTTCGCACTCGCGACGTTCGCACTCGCGACGTTCGCACTCGCGACGTTCGCACTCGCGACGTTCGCACTCGCGACGTCCGTACCCGCGACGTCCGTACCCGCGGCGTGCGCACTCCGCTGTGGTGACACATCACCATCCGGCCGGTCGGTATCGAATTCGCGGATCCGGAATTCGGCCGGCCGGCCGGCGAAATACCGCGCGGCCGTACCGCGTTCGAGCTCGGCGGTCGTGAACGGACCGGTCGCGGTCCCCGCATACTCGCCCGGCACCGATCGGGTGTGCGCCGGATCGCCGGGAACCGATGCCGCGGGTTCCGGCACGAACGACTCCGGAAAAGAAATAGCCGGGAAATCGCCGAACGAGTGCGCTTCGGAACGGCCGGCGACCGTTCCCGATGAACCACCGCCGTCGATCCGAGGGACCACCGGGCCGGGCACCAGGGGCGGCGTGTCGAGGGACGACTCGTTGCCCGGGGTCGGCAGCGGCGGGTGCATCTGATGGGGACCGGTGGCGGGCAGGCGGACCAACGCGGTGGCGGTGGCGACGAAATCACCGTCGAGGAAGGTTGCGCCGAGGACGACATCCGCCCCGGCGTGCAGGGCGTCGAGGGTGCGCCGGTGGGCCTCGAGCCGGGCGGCGACCGAATCGCCGGGGGAGCCGGCGGCCGGTGGCGCGATACGGACCACCCGGTCGGCGTCGCCGGTATGACCGGCGCCGAATAGTTCGCTGTCCGATAGCTCCCGTGTTTCGACCGGTTCGGGAACGGCCGCGGGGCCCGACGACATCGGACCCACTTCGGCGTCGAGCGCGCGCAACAGCGCGAACTCGCATCGAGCCGCGGCCGCCAGATCACCGGCGGTGCACACGACCCGATCACCGAACAGCATCACTCGCGGCCTCCTGTGTCCGGACACCCGCACGCGGCCGTCGCACCTTGGCGTGCGTCGGTCGCGACCAGCGTAATCAGTCGAGGTCGCACGGCGTGGCGCGCGGGGGGTGTGTCGCCACCGCGCGTCGGTAGCGGCCCCGAACGCGGCGGGATATCGGTAGGCTCGCCCCGAGCGTAGCAAAAGGAGTGCCCGTGCAGACCGGAGAACCGAGCCGCACCGCCTACAGCGCCGCACGGTATCGCGCGGACCATCAGGAACTCGAGCGCGGTGCGGTCTTCCGTGACCCGCTGGCCCGGGTCATCGCCGGCGACGGCGCGGCGGGTGAGTACCTCGACGAGGACGCGCGCCGGCGGATGCGCCTGTTCATCGCGGCGCGGTCCCGGTACGCCGAGGACGCGCTGGCCGAGGCGGTCGAGGCCGGCGTCGGCCAGGTGGTGGTGCTGGGCGCGGGCCTGGACACCTTCGCCTACCGCAATCCGTTCCCGGGGCTGCGGGTGTTCGAGGTGGACCATCCGGCCACCCAGGAGTGGAAGCGGCAGCGGCTCGCGGACGCGGGTATCGAGGTCCCGGCGTCGGTGACGTACGTACCGGTCGACTTCGAGCGCGACGCACTCGAATCGGCCCTGCCCGCAGCCGGTCTCGACGAACGCAGCCCGGTGTTCGTGATCTGGCTGGGGGTCACCGTGTACCTCACCGCCGACGCGATCTCGGACACACTTCGGGCGCTCGGCGGGCTCGCCGGTGGCAGCGAAGTTGTCTTCGACTATGGTCTGCCACGGCCGGATCCGACGCCGGAACAGCAGGCGGCGGCCGCCGCGCGGGATCGCCGGCTGGCTGCCATCGGGGAACGCTGGATCAGCTTCTTCACCCCTGATGATGTCTCGGAACTGTTGCAGGACAACGGATTCCGTGTGATGGAAAACGTCCCCGCGGTAGCGCTGGCACAGCGCTACCTGGGGCGGCCACCGACCGCGACCGCGGGCCCGCAACTGGTGCGCGCGCGACTCGGCGGCTGAGGCCGGCCGGACCGGTCGTGCCCCTCGAGCTCGTCGCGGTCCCGATACGGCGGGGGTTGGCGACGGGGGGTTGAACGCCGGATGATGTTCGGCGCAACAAGCGGCTTCGAAAGGATAGTTGGTAATGCCGTTTTTCGAGGGTGCCCGTGGCCGGATGCATTATCGGCGGTGGGCGGTCGAGGATCCGGAGGTGGTGGTCGCACTGCTGCCGGGGATCGGCCAGCACACGGGTCACTACCATCGGTTCGCACGCGCTCTGGGCGCGGCGCAATTCGAGGTGTGGGGCCTGGATACCGCGGGTCAGGGTCTCAGCGAGGGTGATCCCGAATCACCCGGTGTGGTGGACGATCTCGCGGTCGACGCCCAGCAGCTGCTCGACCTGATCCGGTCCGCGCGGCCGAATCTGCCGCTGGTCGTGGTGGGTCATTCACTCGGCGCGGGCACCGCGCTGTACGGCCGGTTCGCGTGCGCGGGCGTGGTGGCCTCCGGGGTCCCGGAGCGGGCGACCGTCGTCGTCCCCGACATGCAGGAGGGGGTGCCGGCGCTGATCCTGCACGGGTCCGACGACCGGCGCGCACCGATCGAGCCGGTACGGGGCTGGACCGGGCAGCAGCCGCTGGCCAGGTTCCGCGAGTATGCCGACGCCGGGCACGATCTGCTCCACGAACCGGTGCATGCCCAGGTGACCGCCGATATCATCGAGTGGATTCGGGATGTCGTGGTGGCGCAGCCGGTGCGGCGCCGATGAGGTGAGCCCGACGAACAAGGGGGACCGGTGCAATCACAGGAGCCCGGGAGTCTGCGCAACGACGTCGCGGCACTGACGCGCGCGGTCGGCGACGGTGAGCTGTGGGTCGACGGGATGCTCGTCGCCGACGGCACGATGGAGCGCTGCGCGCATCGCTACGACGAGCTCGCCGACCAGATCGAGGCACAGCTGCGGATCGTGCGAACGGCGGTGTCGCTGCCCGGTTTCGGCGGTTTCGGATCCGGCGACGCGCTGCGGCACGGCTTCGAGGAGAAGGCGGTGCAGGCCGCCGATCGGTTGCAGGACTACGCCGATGCCGCGCGTCGGCTGGCGCAGACCCTGCGCGCCGGCGCCACCGCCTACACCGATCACGACACCGCGATGGCCACCGCCATCGGGCGGCTCGGCGCCGCAACGGATTTCGCGTCGGACGGAGCGGGGATCGCGCATGCATAAGATCGACGGCCCCGGCGCCACCGACCGGACCGATCCCGATTACGCGCCCACCGCGGAGGTTTTCGAGCATCTCGCCTACGCGGACATCCATCGTGGTGTGGCACAGCTGAATCCGACCGTGCTGACCGCGGGCCGGCAGGCCTGGGAGGGTGCGGCGACGGCCGTCGCGGAGGCGGTGGAGCAGGCGCACGCCGAGATTCGCGACGCGGCGGCCGACGGCTGGCGCGGCCGCGCGGCGACCACCGCCGCCGGTGCGGTGCGCGCGTTCGAGGAACTGGGCCGGCACCTGTCCGATGTGATGGCCGAAGTGGGCCACCGGCTCGGCGAGGCCAACGACGCGGCGGAGACGCTGCGGGCCTCGATCTCGCAACCGCCATCCGGCCCCCCGGATCTCGAAGGGGCCCTGCTGGATCCGCGCCGCGCGGTCACCAACGTCGCCGGGCAGAAGGCGGCCGAGGACGCCCGTCAGGAGGCCGTGCGGGTGATGAACACGGTCTACGCCGGGGTGTTCCTGCCGACCGGCAGCGGGGTGCCCGCCTTCGACGACACCGGCCTCTATCCATCACCCCCGGCGGCGTCCGCCCCGCCCGAAACCCCCTCCGGCGGTGACGGTCCGGTGTCGTCCGCGACCGCGGCCGCACCGGCCGGGCAGTCCGCTCCCGGCCCGGCCGCGGCCCCGGCGGACCGGTACCGCGCCGAAACCGCCTCGCCGGACGGCGATTTCCGCACGGTCGGCAGCCACGCGGAGACGGTTCCGAACGCCGACGCGACGCAGGTTTCCCCGCCGCCGTCGGTGGTCCCGGCGGCCGCCACCGACCCTGCCCTGGCGGTCCTCGGCCGGAACGCGAAACCGGTTGCGGCACAGCCCGTTCGATCGACCGGCGAGCCGGCCGCACCGCCGCCGGCCCTACCCGGCCCGGCCACCCCGATCCGCACCCGGACCTCCGACACCCAGCGCGACCGCGAAAACCGGGACCGCCGTAACGAATCCGCTCCGGCGAGTACCGGCGCCGGTGTCGACGGCGCGGCCGCCGGCATCATCGGCGGACTCGCGGGCGGCATCTACGCCTCCGGGGATTCGGTCCGGTCCGGCGGCGGCGCGGCCGCGGTCCGGCCGCTGCCCTTCGAGGAGGAGGACGAGGACGAGTTCTACGACGACGACCTCACCTTCCTCGAACCGGCCGAACCCGGGACCGACCTGATCGGTGAATTCGATCCGACCACGCCGCCGGTGCTAGGCGAATGGTCCGGGAATGAGTGACCGCGGGATGTGCCGGCCGGGCCCGCGCTCGTGAAATGGACCCTCACCCCCGACCGGTTCGCGCTGGCGTGGGAGTGCACCGGCGGCGACCGGATCCCGTATCCGCTGGCCGTGCGGTCCGGCGCGCGCGACACCGACGAGCGCGCCGCACAGCTGCCGGAGCTGCTCGCCTGGCGCGACCACGCCCTGGACGCGGATCTGCAGGCGGCGCTGCGGGTGCTGGCCCGACCGGCGATTCGGGTCGAGGTGTACGGCGAACAGGGCCACGGCGCCCACGCGCTGCCGGTCCGGGTGCTGGGCACGGTATCCGGCGAGGTGATGGTGGTCGCCGCGCAGCGCCCGCACGTGCGCCCCGATCGCGGCGACGACATCCGGGTGTTCGCCGGCCACGCCACCGCGCTCGCGGCCCGCGTGGTGTCACTGCTGCCGGAATATCCGCCCGGCACCGGACCCCGCTACACCGCCCCGGTGGAACGGGTGCGGGAGGACAGCCGTGATCTGGTCACCGTGCCGGTCTCCGGGCCCACCACCTCCGCGATGATGCGCCGGCTGCTGCGGCAGCCCCGGGACGGCATCGGCCAGATCGTCGTCTCGGTGCGGATGGGCCGCGGCGACGACCCGGCCGGGGAACCCCAGCCGATCGGCGTGCTGTGCTGGATCGACGTGGCCGGTGACGGCCGGTACGCCGTCCGCACCCGCGCCGAGGTCGAGATCGTCCCGGTCACCGCGGAGGCGTGCGCCGACGCCCTGCGTCCGCTGATCGCCGCGGCCGAGCGCACGGTGGCCGACCGGCTGGTGGCCGAGCACATCGAATACTGAGAGCGCGGATGCCGATACCGGCGGCTCGAATCACGCACCGCGCCAAGGCGGGTCGTGGACGGCACCCGGTGCGGGCCGTACGGTGATCTCGTGCCACTGTACGAATTCGAGGGTAAGCGCCCGCAGGTCGACCCCACGGCGTTCATCGCGCCCACCGCGACCCTGGTCGGCGACGTCCGCGTCGAGGCCGGGGCATCGGTCTGGTACGGCGCGGTACTGCGCGCCGATTTCGCGCCGATCATCCTGCGGGAACGGTCGAACGTGCAGGACAACGCCGTCATCCACACCGCCCCCGATGTGCCGGTAGAGATCGGCGCCGGCGCCACCATCGCGCACAGCGTCATGTTGCACGGCGCGAGTGTCGGCGAGTCGACGGTGATCGGCAACGCGGCCACGGTCCTCGACGGCGCCCGCATCGGCGCCGGCTCGATGATCGCCGCCGACTCCCTGGTCCCGCCGGGCGCCGAGATCCCGGACGGCGTACTGGCGGCGGGCAGCCCGGCCCAGGTCAAGAAGCCGATCGCCGGATCCAGCGCGGAGCTGTGGGTCCGGGTCAATCCGGTCGCCTATGCGGAACTGGCACAGCGGCACCGGGAGACCATCGTCGAAGTGCCGCGCTGACATCAGCGTGACGTCAGGCGTCCGGCAGTCAGCGTGACGTCGGGCGTCCGGCAGCCGTCAGCGTGACATCAGGGGTCCGGCAGCCGTCAGCGTGACGCCGGGGTCCGGCAGCCGTCAGCGTGACGTCAGGCGTCCGGCAGCTTGACGTCAGGCGTCCGACAGCCGTCAGCGTGACATCAGGTGTCCAGCAGCCCCACGGTGACGTCAGGTCCAGCAGTTGCCAGGCGTGGTGTCAGGATGCAGCAGACTCAGCAGCTGCCAGGGTGACGTTCAGCGGACAAAGTGCCGGGTTTGTCATTCCAGGACAAGATGCAGCAGACGCAGCAGCTGTCAGGGTGACGTTCAGGGTTCAACAGCCGTCACGGTGACGCGGGGTCCAGCAGCGCCAAGACCTCCTCGTCGGCGAGCTGATGGAAGTCCGCGTATACGGCCCCGACCCCGCCGAGCATCTCCGGAACCAGCGGGCACACCACCTCGTCGGCGATGCTGCCCACCCGGTGCAGCGCCTCGTACGAGGACACCGGCACCGCCACCACGAGCCGCCGCGGCCGGTGCGCGCGCACGACCTCGCAGGCCGCCGCCATCGTGGCGCCGGTGGCCATGCCGTCGTCGACGACCACCACGACGCGCGCGGCGATCGGGATCGGCTCGCGCCCGGCCCGCAGCATCCGGCCGCGCCGGTCCAGCTCCACGATCTCGTCGCGTTCGACCGCGGCCAGTTGCTGCTCGGTTGCCCCGACGTGCCGCAGCACATCCTCGTTCAGCACCCGCACCCCGCCCTCGCCGATCGCACCCATCGCCAGTTCCGGCTGCCAGGGCACGCCGAGCTTGCGGACCAGCAGGATGTCGAGATCGCCGCCGATCGCCCCACGAACCGCGGCCGCCACCGGCACCCCGCCGCGCGGCAGCCCCAGAACCAGCGGATTCGCGGTGCGCAACGGCCTGAGCAGTTCGCCCAGCACCCAGCCGGCCGCCTCCCGATCGGGATACGGATCCATTGTTGCCGTGTCCTTCCGGCCGGATCCGCCGGAACGTCGATGCTCGGTCACAGATCACCTCGATGCCACTCGGGTCGAGTCTTCCGTGGACTACCCGCCGGGTCGCGCATCATGCGTGCGAATTCGGTTGTGCCACCGTATTGCCCGAGCGGATGAGGGCCACCGGGACGGCGGAACCGGGCGCACGAGCCTCGCCCGTACGCCCCGAGTCTACGCCCGCCGCGGCGCCCCGGAACCGCTCAATCGGCCGGTCGGGGCACGATATCGAAGCGCCGCAGGCTCAGACTGGGGTTGGTGGTGCGGACCTGGTCGACCTGCGCCAGATCGATACCCGCGGCCGCGACCCCCGGCGCGTCACCGAGTTCGGCGAGCACCGTCCCGCCGGGATCCACGATCATCGAGGCGCCGGAACCGCGCGGGGCGGCATGGTCGGCGGCGGCGACGTAGACGGTGTTCTCGATGGCCCGCGCCCGCAGCAGCGTGGTCCACTGATCGACCTTGCCCGGTCCCGGAATCCATTGCGCCGGTAGCAGCAACACGTGCGCACCCGCTGCGGCGACCCGTCGGCAACCCTCCGGGAAGCGCAGGTCGAAACAGGTCTGCAGTCCGAACACGACTCCGTCGACGGTGAAGACCGCCGGCTCCACGATCTCGCCGGGCGCGACCACGTCCGATTCCTCGAAACCGAAGGCGTCGTACAGATGAACCTTCCGGTACACGGCCACGAAATCCGCGTCCGGACCGGCGATGACCAGGGTGTTGTGGATGCGATCGGGCCGTTCGCCACCGGGCGACTCGACCACACCGGCCACCAGGTGCACACCGAATTCCGCGGCCAGCCCACGCAGACCCGTGACGTATTCGCCGGTGAGCGGTTCGGCGGCGGCGAGCACGCGATCGTCCAGCCGCATCACCGCGAACATCGAGTACTCCGGCGCCACGACCACCCGGGCCCCCAGCGCGGCCGCCTCGCGCACATGCTCGCGCAGCGCGGCGAGATTCGCGGACTTGTCGGTGTAGGGGGCGAACTGGACCACCGCGACGGCGGTGCGCCCGGAGGCGCCGGGCAGCACCGCCGGATCGGTGGCGATCTCCGACTCGAGCGCCGCCGTGGCGAGCGCGACCGGATCGTCCGCTTCCGGTGCGGGCACGGTGGTGACGGTGACCACGGTCGGCTCGGGGGTGGCGCGTTCGTGCTGCATGGCTATCACGGTATTGGCCCGACGTCGGGGGCGGCTACCGGGAGGCAGTAAAATCCTAGCCAATATGAGCACCTCACCGGTCGACAGCGTTTCTTCCTTCGACGACGAGAGGGACGCCGCCGACCCGTCCTTCGCCGATCTCGGCATCGATGACCGCCTGCTGGCGGCCATTGCCGACGTCGGCTACGAATCGCCGTCGCCGATCCAGGCCGCGACGATTCCGCCGCTGCTGGCCGGTTCCGATGTGGTCGGACTGGCCCAGACGGGCACCGGCAAGACCGCCGCCTTCGCCATCCCGATCCTGATGGGTATCGGGGCGCGGGCCGAGAAGGGCAAGGCGCCGCAGGCGCTGGTTCTGGCTCCCACCCGCGAACTCGCGATCCAGGTGGCCGAGGCGTTCGGCCGCTACTCCGCGCATCTGCCCGGGGTACACGTGCTGCCGGTGTACGGCGGCCAGAATTACGCCGTGCAGCTGTCCGGGCTGCGTCGCGGCGCCCAGGTCGTGGTGGGCACTCCCGGTCGCGTCATCGACCATCTGGAGCGCGGCACGCTCGATCTGACGCAGCTGCGGTACCTCGTGCTCGACGAGGCCGACGAGATGCTCAAGATGGGCTTCCAGGAGGACGTCGAGCGGATCCTCGCCGACACCCCCGCCGAGAAGCAGGTGGCGCTGTTCTCCGCGACCATGCCGAGCGTGATCCGGAAGATCTCCAAGCAGTACCTCAAGGATCCGGTCGAGATCACGGTCAAGGCCAAGACGACCACCGCCACCAACATCGGCCAGCGCTACCTGTACGTCTCGCATCAGCGCAAGCTCGACGCCCTGACGCGCATCCTCGAGGTCGAGACCTTCGAGGCGATGATCATCTTCGTGCGCACCAAGCAGGTCACCGAGGAATTGGCCGAGAAGCTGCGCGCCCGTGGGTATTCCGCGGCGGCCATCAACGGCGACATCGCGCAGGCCCAGCGCGAGCGCACGATCGGCCAGCTGAAATCCGGGCAGCTGGACATCCTGGTCGCCACCGACGTGGCCGCGCGCGGCCTCGACGTGGAACGCATCTCGCACGTGGTCAACTACGACATCCCGCACGACACCGAGTCGTACGTGCACCGCATCGGCCGCACCGGCCGCGCCGGGCGCTCCGGTGAGGCGCTGCTGTTCGTCACCCCGCGCGAGCGCCGCCTGCTGGACGCCATCGAGCGGGCCACCCGGCAGCCGCTCACCGAGATCCCGTTGCCCAGCGTCGAGGACGTGAACGCGCAGCGCGTGGTGAAATTCCACGACCAGATCACCGAGAACCTGAATTCGGAGAATCTGGCGCTGTTCCGGAAGCTGATCGAGGACTACGAGGCCGAGCACAACATCCCGCTCGCCGATATCGCCGCCGCCCTGGCCGCCTCGGCCCACGAGGGCGACAACTTCTTCATGGAGCCCGAGCCGGAACCGCAACGGCGGGAACGTGGTTCGCGCAAGTTCGAGGAGCGCGGCTACGACGACCGTTCGGGCGAACGGCATTTCGAGGATCGGACCCCGCGCGAACCGGGTGTGAATCGCACCACCGGCGTGGAGATGGCCACCTACCGGATCTCGGTCGGCAAGCGGCACCGCGTGGTGCCGGGCGCCATCGTCGGCGCCATCGCCAACGAAGGTGGTTTGCGCCGAAGCGATTTCGGTCACATCAGCATCCGCCCCGACCACAGTCTCGTCGAGCTGCCCGCGCAGTTGTCGCCGGAGACCCTGGACGCGTTGCGCGACACCAGGATCAGCGGGGTGCTGATCGATCTGCAACCGGATCAGGGCCCGCCCGGCTTCCGGCCGACCAACCGGGCGCCGCGCCGCGACCACAAGCGCCCGGACTACAAGCGGCCGGACCGCCGCAAGCCCCGCAGTTAGCCGGTTTGTTCCGGCGCCGGTACCGGCGCCGGCGCCGCGGGGGCGGGGGCGGCCGGTGGGAGGGCCGGGCCGGGGGAGACGGGGGCCGGGGCCGGCGCGTTCGGGTCGGTGGTCGCCGGTGGGGCGTAGGGGTCGATCTGCGGGTCCGCGTCGACCGTGATCACACCCAGGGCCGGAGTGAGCGAACAACGCTGACCCGGGTAGTCGATGGTGCCCCAGACGGCGGCGGCCACGGTGCCGGGCCCGGTGTCGACGGTCTTGGACAGCGCGGGGGTGCCGAAATCGGTGGGATCGTCGAGTTCGGCGATGCCGCTGCGGCCGTTGGCGATGTTCACCCAGGCCAGGGCGAGGCCGGCCGCGATCGGAAATCCGGTCACCATCGGGCTGGCCTGGAAGCGGACGGTGCCGGCCGGGCCGGCGATGCCGTGATCCGGCCCGGGGACACCCGCGGCGCCGGTGACGACCGTGGTGGTCACCGGGAAATCCCGGCCGCAGCCCATCGTGGTGGACTGGGTCAGGAACGGGGTGAAACCGCCTGCGATGGCATCGATCCGGCTCGCGGCGGCCAGCCGGGCCGTCTGCGCGACCTCGTCGACCGCCGCGCGACTCGCCGGATCGGTCCCGGCGGCCGCGGTGAGACGGTCGATCGCACTGTCGAGCGGGGTGGGGGTCGGTTGCGCGAGAGTGCTGCCGACGGTCGCCGCCGCGCCGATACCGAGCGCGGCGGTGGTCGCGGCCAGACGCGCCATGGTCCTGCCGTTCACGCGAATTGCTCCACATCTGTTCGTGCACCAAGTGACCGGGCCGGTGAATCGCGGGCTCGGCCTGTTCCCGCAGCAACGTACCAGCCCCCCTCCCGGCCGGTACCGGCAAGCAGGTGGGCGGCGCGGTCCGACATGTGAACCCCGACTCGAGTTACCGAGAGGTAAGTTTGACCTCGGACATTCGAGCACGGTGGGAGACGCCATGAAACTTGCCCTGTCACCCGAAGAGGTGGCCTTCCGGGACGACTTGAACCGGTTCTACCGGACCGAGATCCCGCAGGAGATCCGGGACAAGGTCCAATACGGCCTGGACCTCACCCGGGACGATGTCGTCACCTCGCACAAGATTCTCAACGACGCCGGGCTCGCGGTGCCGCGCTGGCCGGTCGAATGGGGTGGCAAGAACTGGACCCCGATGCAGCTGCACCTCTGGGAGGACGAGTTGCAGCTGGCCAGTGTGCCCGATCCACTGACCTTCAACGCCAACATGATCGGCCCGGTGATCGCCCAGTTCGGCTCGCCGGAGCTGAAGCAGCGGTTCCTGCCCGCCACCGCCGCGCTGGACATCTGGTGGTGCCAGGGCTTCTCCGAACCCGACGCCGGCTCCGATCTGGCCTCGCTGCGCACCACCGCGGTGCGCGACGGCGATTCGTACATCGTGAACGGGCAGAAGATCTGGACCACGATGGCCCAGTGGGCCGACTGGATCTTCTGTCTCGTGCGCACCGACCCGAACGCGCCGAAGCGGCAGGCGGGTATCTCCCTGGTGCTGTTCGACGTCAAGACCCCGGGTGTGACCATCCGCCCGATCAAGCTGATCGACGGCCGGCACGAGGTCAACGAGGTCTTCTTCGAGAACGTCCGGGTGCCCGCCGATCAACTGGTCGGCGAGGAGAATCAGGGCTGGACCTACGCGAAGTTCCTGCTCGGCAACGAGCGCACCGGCATCACGGCCGTCGGCCGGACCAAGGTCCGGCTCGCGGTGGCGAAAGAATATGCCGCACAGGCGAAGTCGGGCAAGAGCACGCTGCTCGACGATCCGCGGTTCGCCGCCCGTCTGGCCGGGATCGAGAACGAATTGCTGGCGCTGGAGCTGACTCTGCTGCGCGTGGTCGCCAATTCCAGTGAGGGCAGGCCGAATCCGGCCTCCTCGGTGCTGAAGATGCGCGGCTCGGAACTACAGCAGGCCGCCACCGAACTGCTGCTCGACATCGCCGGGCCGGACGCGCTCCCGGTGGGGGGCGCCGAAACCGCCTCGCCGGACTGGGCGCAGCGCACCGGCCCGAGTTATCTGAATTTCCGCAAGACCACCATCTACGGAGGTTCGAGCGAAGTGCAGCGCACCATCATCGCCTCCACCATCCTCGGATTGTGAGGCACTGACATGGATTTCGAACTCACCGAGGAGCAGGTGCTGCTCGGCGCCACCGTGCGCGATCTGCTGGCCCGCGCCTACGACCAGGAGTCGCGGCTGAAGACGCTCGAGACCGAATCGGGCTGGAGCCGCGAGGTCTGGTCCCAGCTGGCCGAATTGGGCGTGCTGGGCCTGAGTTTCGACGAGGAGGACGGCGGCGCCGGCGCGGGGCCGGTGGAGACGATGGTCGTGCTCGAGGAGCTGGGCCGCCGTCAGGCGCCGGAGCCGCTGCTGGACGCGGTGCTGCTGCCCGGCGGGCTGGTGCGCGCGGTCGGCACCGCCGAACAGCGGCAGCGGATCCTGCCGGAGGTGGCCGGCGGCGCCCGGCTGCTGGCCTTCGCGCACGACGAGCCGGGCTCGCGCTGGCCGGATACCGAGGTGGCGGTCACCGCCGTCGCCGACGGTTCCGGATTCCGGCTGTCCGGCGTGAAAAACCCGGTGGCCCACGGCGATTGCGCCGACGAGCTGGTGGTCAGCGCCGTGCTGCCGACCGGCGGCACCGGGCTGTTCCTGGTCGCCGCGACGGCCGAGGGGGTGCGGCGCACGCCGTACCGCACCTACGACGAGCGGCGCGGCGCGCAGATCGACTTCGAGTCCGCCCCGGCGGAACTGCTCGGCGGGCCGGAGGCCGGCGACGCGAGCGGCGCGATCGCGGCGGCGATCGTGGCCGCGCAGGCGAGCCTGAACGCCGAGGCGGTCGGCGCGATGACCGAGGCGCTACGGCTGACCAGTGAATATCTCAAGACCCGCAAGCAGTTCGGCGTGACCCTGTCGAAGTTCCAGGCGCTGACCCACCGCGCCGCGGACATGTACGTATCGCTGGAACTGGCCCGCAGCATGAGCTACTACGCCACCGCCGCACTGGCCGACGGCGTCACGGATCCGATGATCGCGTCGCGGGCCAAACTCCAGGTGGATCGCAGCGGCCGGCACATCGGGCAGGAGGCGGTCCAGATGCACGGCGGGATCGGCATCACCACCGAATATCCGGTGAGCCACTACGTCGCCCGGCTGACCGCCATCGGCCGGACCTTCGGCTCGGATCTCGAACATCTGCGGCTGCTCGCCGACCGGGTGGCGGGATACGGCCTGGCCGAACTCTGACCCGATTCCGGCCGGGGCGCACGCGTGCTCCGGCCGGAATTCGGCCGGGCACGGTGCGATCAGCGCGACCAGTAGTCGGTGAGCGGCGAACCCGGACGCGGTGTGATCAGCGCGACCAGTAATCGGTGAGTGGCGAACCCGGACGCGGTGTGATCAACGCGACCAGTAGTCGGTGAGCGGCGAACCCGGACGTGGCGTGACCGTGGCCGTGGGGACCACCACACCGGGCGCACCTACACCGGCCGCTCCTATACCGGCTGCACCGACATTGGGCGCGACTACACCAGCAGCACCGGCGCTGGGTGCGACCACACCGGCTGCACCGGCACTGGGTGCGACCACACCGGCTGCACCGGCGCTGGGTGCGACCACACCGGCTGTACCGGCACTGGGTGCACCCACACCGGGTGCACTCATGCCAGGTGAGACCACGTCGGTTGTACCCGCGCCTGGCGCACCCACACCGGGTGCGACGACGCCGGACGCATGGACGTCGGGCGTGACCACGTCCGTTGCCCCCACACCGGCTGCACCCACACCGGCTGCCCCCACGCCGGGTGAAACCGCGTCGGCCGCCGCCACACCCGGCGCCACCACCTCCGGCGTGACCGCCGGCCGCAGCGTCGCCGACGGCTTCGGGGCCGTGGAACGGTTGGGCGCGAGGTTGTCGTAGAGCGGCTGCTGCGCGGTCGGTGCGGCCTCGACCGGTGCGGCCGGGGCCGGTCCGACGATGGCCAGGCCCGACGGGTTGGCTGGCGTACTGCTCTCGGTGTGCAGCCGCGGCGGCTGCGCGGCGACCCGCCAGCTCGGCGAGGGTGGGATGACCACCTGGAAGGACGAGGTGACCCCCGCGCGCACGACCTCCGCCGGGGCCTGCTGCAGATCCGCGTTCAGCGGCGGCGGCGCGACGTAGGTGTCCTGATGTCCGAGGCCGCAGGCGCCGATCAGGACCAGGCCCAGCGAGACCGCGCCGGCGGCGATCGCGGGACCCGCCACCCTGGCGTTCAGGCGGTTCGGGACCTGATCGGCTCGTTCACCGGAGCCCGCCTTGCTGCCATCCATCGGTACACTGCTCCTCAATTGTCTCGAGTCGGCCTCACGATATCGGAGGCTGGTGTACGGGGCCAGACGGGCGATGTGCGCCGCACGTTACCCGCCGATTGTCTCAAACATGCCTGATTCAGATAACGATTCGATCACATGGGCGTGTCGCGGGCACGTGTCGCATTGAGAATCGGCAACGAAGACGTAGCGTGTGAGCAACGTTACACATGAGACGCCCGAAGTTTGCTGAGGGACACTCCGTGTTTCGCGGGCCCCATTCGCCACTGTCGTTGATGGTTTCCGCGTCGCGCGGGTCTCGGTGGTCGGGTGTCATCGAGGAGTAGTGATGGGAGCTTTCTCGACATCCCCGCTGCGTGCCATGGCGCAGCAGGATTCGTCGGCCGTGCAATCCCCGCGCTCGGCGTGGGTGATGGCACCCCGGGTCGTGGCCTGGGTGATCTTTCTCGGCGGAATGGTCGGCGCGGGGCTCGGCATCGCCGAGCTACGGGTCATGGTCACGGTGGCCGGGTTGATCCTGGCGTGTACCACGGGCCTGGTCCTGCTCAAGCTGCGCGCCGACGCCCAGCAACGCGACGCCTGACCGGCGGCCGGCCGCGCGGATCCGCGTGCCCGGCCGCTGCTCCCGTTCACGCGAAAATCGGTGGGCGCATCCGGTATTCGCGACTAGCGTGCTGATCATGAGGTTCGAGCCGACCGAAGATCCGGCCGAGTTCCAGCGTCGCGCCGGAGCGTTCCTGTCCCGTGACCCGTTGCCGCACACGGTGATCATCGCCGTGCTGCAGCGATTGCTGCACGGCACCGGCGAGACCGAGACCACGTTCGTCTCGGTACACGACGGCGACACGGTGACCGGGGTCGCCATGCACACCCGCGGCTACGACGCCTGCCTCGGCACCGTGCCCGCCGCCGCGATCCCGGGCCTGGTGGCGCTGTTCGCCGATCGCCCGGTGGCGCTCAGTGGCGTACAGGGCCGCACCGAATCCGCGACGGATTTCGCCCGCCGGTGGACCGCGTTGCGCGGCATCGGTTTCCGGCAGAAGGCCGCCATGCTGCTGTACCGGCTCGACGACCTGCGCCTGCCGCGGGTGCCCGGATCCGCCCGGCGCGCCACCGCCGCCGACATCGACCTGTGCACGCGCTGGATGGCGGCGATGAACGAGGAGGTCGGCGCCGGCTACCCGCCCGAGGCCGTGCCCGGCCGGATCGCCGACGGTCTGGTGTGGTTGTGGGAGTACGACGGCATCCCGGTCTCGCTGGCCGGGGAGCAGATCCCGGTGTACGGCTGGAGCCGGATCGGCCCGGTCTACACCCCGCCCGCAGCGCGCGGCCGCGGCTACGGCTCGGCGGTCACCGCGGACGCCTCGAAGCGGTTGCGCGACAGCGGATGCCGGGTGTGCCTGTTCACCGATACCGCGAATCCGACCTCGAACAAGATCTATCGGGACATCGGCTACGTGCCGGTCGGCGACTTCGTGCACTACCGCTTCGGCGCCGCGGCATAGGAGGGAAATCACAACGCGCCCCCCGTGGCCGTCCGGAGCCGGATAATGGGGTATGGCGGTCCACCGTGAGCGAGAGTTGCGCGAACTGACGGACGGGGACTCGCTGCGACTGCTCGCCACGGTGCGCTTCGGCCGGCTGGTCGTCAACCGGCATTCCGTGCCGATGATCCGTCCCGCCAACCATCTCGTGGAGGGCGACGATCTGATCATCTACGCCGCCCACGGCGGCGGCCCGCACTATCCCGACCGGCAGGTGGTCGCCTACGAGGCCGACACCATCGACCACGAGACCCAGCTGGGCTGGTGCGTGATTCTCACCGGCCCGGTCGTGGTGATCGGCGACGACGAGGCGGCGGCCCGGTACGAACGGCTGACCGATCCGTGGCTGCCCGGCGCGCGGCACCGGATCCTGCGGATGCGCCCCGATGTCGTCACCGGTATCGAACTGGTCGGCGCGGCCGGTGCGCCGCGTCCGGCGAACGGCGCTCGGCCCTGACGCTCGAATCCGGACCATAAAACAGAAACGTGTTCTAATCTGTGGCTGGGCCGATACGAGGAGGTGCCGACCATGGATCTCGTTGCCTTGGAGCAGATCCGTACGCTCAAGTACCGCTATCTGCGCGCGCTGGACCTGAAGAACTGGGACGAGTTCGGCGATACGCTCGCCGCCGACGCGGTCGGGCGCTACGGTTCGCCGTCGGGCGGGCAGCCGCTGCACTTCACCGGCCGCGACGAGATCGTCGGCTATATGCGCACCGCGCTGGACGCCAACATCATCACCGTGCACGTGTGCAGTCATCCGATCATCGAGATCGCCGGCGACACCGCCACCGGCAGCTGGTGCCTGGAGGACACGGTGATCGTGCCCGAGCACGGCGTGGCCATCCGCGGCGCCGCCTACTACGAGGACCGCTACCGGCGCGAGGACGGCCGCTGGTGGATCGCCCACACCGGATATCGGCGGCTCTACGAGGGCATGCTGCCCCTGACCGGATTCACCCTCACCGCCAACCGCTGGGACCCGGCCGCCACCCACTGATGCCGGACCCCGCGACATTGGCCAGACTGGGAGTATGGAACATCTCGACGTCGTGATCGTGGGGGCCGGCCTGTCCGGGATCGGTGCCGCCTACCGGCTGCAGACCGAACTGCCCGGTAAGAGTTACGCCGTGCTGGAGGCCCGCGACACACTCGGCGGCACCTGGGACCTGTTCCGCTATCCCGGCGTGCGGTCGGATTCCGACATGTTCACCCTCGGATATCCGTTCAAGCCGTGGCGGGCGGCGAAGTCGATCGCCGACGGCGCCGCGATCCTCGAATATCTCACCGAGACCGCCGCGCAGTTCGATATCGATCGGCGAATCCGCTACGGCGTCAAGGTGATCGCCGCCGACTGGGACGGCGCGGCGGCCCGCTGGACGCTGACCCTGGCCCGCGACGGCCGGACCGAGACCCTCACCTGTGGCTTCCTCTACTGCTGCGCGGGCTACTACGACTACGAACAGCCGCACGCCCCGCAGTTCCCCGGCGTCGAGGACTTCGCCGGGACGCTGGTCCATCCGCAGTTCTGGCCCGCGGACCTGGACTACACGGGTGCGCGGGTCGTGGTGATCGGCAGCGGCGCCACCGCCGTCACCCTGGTGCCGGCGATGGCGGAGACGGCCGGCCGGGTCACCATGTTGCAGCGCACCCCCACCTGGATCTCGCCGGTGCCCGGCCGCGACAAGTACGCCGACCGGATCCGCGCGCTGTTGCCGGCCGGACCGGCCCACCGCCTGATCCGCACCAAGAACATCCTGTTCAACGTCGGCTTCTACCAGTACTGCCGGCGCCGCCCGGAATCGGCGCGCCGGCTGCTGACCGGCCTGGCCACCCGCATCCTGAAGGACGAACGGCTGGTCGCCGAGCATTTCACCCCCACCTACGGGGTATGGGATCAGCGGTTGTGCGCGGTGCCGGACGCCGATTTCTTCAAGGCGCTGAAGCGGGACCGGGCCGAGGTGGTCACCGATCAGATCGACCGGTTCGTGCCGGAGGGTATCCGCCTGGCCTCGGGCCGGACCCTGCCCGCCGATGTGGTGGTGTCCGCGACCGGCTTGCGGCTGCTGGCCTTCGGCGGCATCACGCTGTCGGTGGACGGCGCGCCGGTGCGGCTGCCGGACCATTACGTCTGGCAGGGCGCGATGCTCACCGGCATCCCCAACTTCGCGGTCTGCATCGGTTACACCAATTCGTCCTGGACGCTGCGCGCCGACCTCACCTCGCGACTGGTGTGCCGGGTACTGGCCTTCGCCGACCGCCGCGGCTACCGGGCCGTGGTGCCGGAACCGGACGGGCCGCTGGGTGAGCATCCACTGCTGGATCTGAGCTCCGGCTACATCCAGCGCTCGATCGGGGAATTCCCGCGCCAGGGCGATCGGCGGCCGTGGCGGGTGCGGCAGAACTATCTGCTGGACGCGGCGACCACGCTGCGCACCCGGATGGGTCGGACGCTGAAGCCGGTCCGCGATCAGGAACGGGTCGGCGTGTAGCGCAACTGGGTGACGCCGGATTCGTAGATCTTGGCGTCGATCAGCGTCAGCGGCAGGTGGATGCCGTCCGGGAACAGCCGCTTACCCTTGCCCAGGATCAGCGGTGCCAGCAGGAAGCGGTATTCGTCGATCTGGTCGGCCGCGGTGAGCCGCCGGACCAGTTCCGGGCTGCCGATCACGAGCAGCAGTCCGTCGCCCGCGGCCTTCAACTCGCGCACCCGGTCGGTCACCGGATCGGCGAGCACCTGCGAATGCCGCCACGACGGCTGCCGCAGCGTATTCGACACCACGTACTTCGGGGTGGTGTTGTAGAGGTCGGCCATCGGCCCGGTGCGCTGCTGCCAGGTACCGGCCATCTCCTGGAAGGTGTTGCGGCCGAAGAGGAATCCGTCGGCCTCGTCGAGCAGGTCGAGCATCTCCTCGTCGATCGCGGGGGTCAGGTAGGGCCGCATCCAGTCGCCGGGGGACTCGGCGACGCCGTCGAAACTGAGAAACGCCGCGGCGCACAAGGTTCGCATGGTGGCTGACTTCCGGTCGGAGGGCAGGGCGGGTGCCTACCGGTAGGACGGCGTGCCGCGCGCGAAATGATCGGTGCGCCGGGAGAAATCGTCGCACCACGGGGGAAATCGGCGTCCCGCGGCCGATCGTCGCAGGTCCCCGCGGTGCGGCCGGCCCGTCTTCACGGCGGATTCCCGCCAGCTGAGCGCGCGGCGGTCCGGCAGCATGGCTGCATGACCATCTACACGACGTGGCAGAGCCCCCTGTGTGAACTGTTGCTGGTCGGGGAGCGGACCTCGGCCGGGGCAGCGGTGAGCGCGATCGCCATGGCCGGCGGCCGGCGCACGGCCGTCTCGCCGCAGTGGACTCCGGACGCGGACGCGTTCGCTCCCGTCGTCACGCAACTGTCGGAGTACCTCGCAGGCGTTCGGCAGGAGTTCGATCTCGAATTCGCGGTGTCCGGCACCGCTTTTCAGCATCGGGTGTGGCAGGCCCTCGACGCGATCCCCTACGGCACCACGGTCACCTACAGCGATATCGCCGATCGGATCGGCGCGCCGCGCTCGGTCCGGGCCGTCGGCACGGCGAACGGCGCCAATCCGCTGATGATCGTCCGGCCGTGCCACCGCGTGATCGGCCGCGACGGATCGCTGCACGGGTATGCCGGCGGCCTGGAACGCAAACGGCAACTGCTGGCCCTGGAGGGTGCGGGCCGCCTCGTGGCGGCGGATTCGCTGCTCAGCGCCGGGCTCGGCGCAGGATCGGGGTCGGGTGTGGCGTGAAGCGCCGGTGGACGTATTGCAGAGCCGCCAGCAGCAGCAGGGCCACGCCGGCCGCGGCGTATTCGCCCGCGCGGACGCTCAGCAGCACCAGCGCCCCGAACAGCGGCAGCTCGAGCATCGTGCACCAGCCGAGCAGCCGCAGTCGCGCGGAATGCGCGTCCAGCCAGGCCAATCCGTCGTCGATGATGTCCCCGGCGGTCTCCGGCTGGATCATCCCGTCGCCGAACTGGACGAACATGTGCACCGCCTCGTCCCGGCTGATCCTGCCCAGCCACGCCGCATCGATGAGCCGCTTGCCCTCGACCGCGACCTGCGTGATGACGGTCTCCATACCGAGATCCCTTTCCTGCCGGTCCAGAGATTCTAGGCAGCGGTCCGTCCGGCCGCCCGGCCGCGCCACGAATACCCGCCGGTAATGGCGGGTTTCGGCCCGCGGCGGATCAGCGGTGCGGCGCGGCGGTATCGAATGCGCTGCCACCGGCGACAGCGACGAGCGCACCGTGCTGCTCGATCAGCCACCGGCCGCAGACGCAGCGCAGATAGCGCACGGCGCCGTGCGCCGAGACGACCGCGGGCGCGGGCCAGGCGCAGGACGGGCAGCTCGGCGGCGCGTGCTCGGGGATGGGGGCGGGACAGCTGGAAATCATGTCCTCCACCCTGATGTAATGGGTCAGTGCATCTCAACCCTTACGGAGGATCCGCCGCCGAACTGGCCGCCCTGCTGGTCAACGCCGGCCCGGACGCGGACCCGCTCGCACTGCTCGGCGATTTCGGCTACCGCCCGCTGGCCGACCTCGACGACCGGCAGCGGGCGGCCCTGCGCCGCTGGATCGAGCGCCTCGACGCGATCTTCACCGCGCCGGAGATCGGGCCGCTGAATGCGCTGCTGGCCGAAACCACCAGCCGCCCTTACATTTCCACGCACGACGGCCGGCCGCCGCATCTGCACTACGCGCTCGAGGACGCGCCGCTGGACGAGCGGGTGAAGGCCTACACCGCCGCCGGTCTGGCCAGCCTGTTCTGCGAGGATCCCGGCCGGATCGGGCGGTGCGCCCGGCCGGGCTGCCGCCTCGTCTTCGTCGACACCTCGCGCAACGGGCGGCGGCGCTTCTGCTCGACCCGGTGCTCCACCCGCGTGCACGTGGCGGAGCACCGGTCACGCGCCGCGGTGCGCTGAATTCAGTTCTGCGGGACGACCGTGAACATCGTGCTGCCCCGCAGCTGCGAACCGGCGACCGCGGCGACCCAGTGGTAGCTGGCCGGCGGCAGCAGCAGGCCGGGTCCGAGGTTGGCGACCGCGGCCAGGCGGCGGGCGCCGGGCACGCCGTTGGGCGGCGGGGCCGGCAGCGTGATGTCCAGGGAGAGCGAGTGTTTGCCGGTCTCGGTCTCGAATTCGTATGCGGCGCCGTCCCGATCGCACAGCGTGACCGTGAAGCTGTACTGCTCCTCACGATCCTCGTCGTCGAGATCCGACAGCACGATGACCGACATCGGTGCCGTCGGCGTGCCGATGGTCGACCATCCGATGCCGAGCGCGTGCACCTTGCCGTCCGCACCGGCCTGCGCCGAGTCGGCGAGGAGTACCGAGATCTTCACTGGACCACACCTTCCTGTTCGGGGACTCCGCCCGTGCGCAGACTAACCACACTCCGGTCGCCGCGCTCGCCGGTGCGCGGGAAAGGCGGAAAATCGGGTTTGTAAACCCTTGCCTGACAATGTTTTCCCCAGCCTTACCTAATTTCGGCAAGCCTTCCTTTGCTGGTGGCGGCGGCCGGAAAACGTTACCGTGACGGCGTGCTGCCGAGTGTTCGAACCGATGTGGAAAAAACCGGAAGGCCGCCGCTCCCGGATTCCCGGCCCGTTCCGGAACCGCACGGCGACGGATTGTCCGGTCGGCTGAATTGGTTGCGCGCGGGCGTGCTCGGCGCCAACGACGGCATCGTCTCGGTCGCGGGCATCGTGGTGGGCGTGGCTGCGGCGACGACGAATCAGACCGCGATCCTGACCGCGGGGGCCGCCGGTCTGGTGGCCGGCGCGGTATCGATGGCGCTCGGCGAATACGTCTCGGTGAGTACCCAGCGCGACAGCGAGCGGGCCCTGCTGGCCGTCGAGCGGCGCGAACTGGCCGAACAGCCCGAACTGGAACTCGCCGAACTCGCGGCCATCTACGAGGGCAAGGGGCTCAGCCCGGCGACCGCGTGGAAGGTGGCCGAGGAGCTCACCGCGCAGGACGCCTTCACCGCGCACGCCGAGGCCGAATTGGGTATCGATCCCACGGATCTCACCGATCCCCGGCTGGCCGCGGGATCGTCGGCGCTGTCGTTCACCCTCGGCGCGTTGCTGCCGCTGCTGGCGATCCTGACGCCGGTGGCGATCCGGCTACCGGTCACCGTCGCGGCGGTGCTGGCGGCGCTGGCCGTGACGGGCGCGACCGGCGCGCGGCTGGGCCGGGCGCCGGTCGCGCGGGCGACGATGCGGGTACTCGTCGGCGGCGCGCTGGCGATGGCGACCACCTATCTCATCGGCGGGGCGGTCGGACTCGCCGTCTGATCGAATCATGATGCGCGCCGGGATATCTCAGGCCCGGTTGCTCACCAGATCGCCGGCCTTCTCCCGCCGTGCGGCCTCCCGGGCCAGCGAGCGGTCGCGCTGTTCCTCGAAGCGTTCGCAGTCGCGCTTCAGGTTCTCCAGGAACTCGCCGAGCTCCTCCCGCGCCGCCTCGCCCCGAGGCCCGAAGTCGTTGCGCTCGAACACCTGCCACTTCCGCAGCACCGGCCAGAGCACCTCCTCCAGATGCTGGCGCAGGTCGTAGATGCCGTGCTTGGCCATCAGCACACCGTTGCGCCGCCAGTTCGGCATACCGGCGCCGGGCATCTGGAACTGCATGATGATGTCCTTGACCACCGGCATCGCCTGATTCGGCACGAGATCCAGTGCGGCGCCGCAGATGTTGCGATAGAAGATCATGTGCAGGTTCTCGTCGGCGGCGATGCGCTGCAGCAGACGGTCGGCGTTCGGCTCGTCGCACACCCGGCCGGTGTTGCGGTGGCTGACCCGGGTGGCCAGCTCCTGGAAGGTGACGTACGTGACCGATTGCAGCAGACCGGTATTCATCAGCAGATCGGGCCGGCCCTGCTCGCGCACGAGCGTGTACGGACTGTAGCCGTTGGTCATGTGGACCATGCGCGCGTTCTCGAGTTGCACCGGATCGACGCTGCGGGTGACCATGAGATAGTCGCGGATCGCGATGCCGTGCCGATTCTCCTCGGCGGTCCAGCGATTCACCCAGGTGCCCCAGGCACTGTCGCGGGAGAAGCCCTCGGCGATGGTGCGGTGATAGGAGGGCAGATTGTCCTCGGTGAGCAGATTGGTGATCATCGCCGCGCGGGCCACCTCGTTGAGTCCGGATTGTCCCGGCTCCCAATCGGTTCCGTCCAGCGCGGCGAAATTCCGGCCCTCGTCCCACGGCACGTAGTCGTGCGGATGCCATTCCTTCGCCATCGACAGGTGCCGGTTCACGTTCTGCTCGGCCACGGCTTCCATCTCGATCAGCAGTTCGAGCTGCGTCAGATTCCTGGCCACGATTCACCCCTTCCTCGCTCGGATCGGCGGCCGACGCTGATGCATTCGACGTAGCGACCCAGTTGCTGCGTGTCATGCGGTTGGGTCCGCAAGCTTCGCCACGATAATGTAGACCGGTCACGGCCGAACCCGGTAAGGATCGGGGGCGCGTCGCAATAAAGAGGATGAAGCTCCTGTTGAAGGTGTCCCGGGTGATCCGGGCGACGGCGTGGAGGTGTCCGCTTCCCACCGTTTTCGCCGGATTCGGCGTCACCTTCAGTGTGTATTCGCCGCAGTGTTGCCACCGAAAGTGAGCCGAGTATGACGATTTCCAGCACCATGAGCTATCCAGATGTCGTCGTCACCAGTGTCGCGGCAACAACGTCGATCGCCGGCGATGTCGACTCCACGTGGAAGGGCCTTCTCAACGGAGAGAGCGGCATCGACGTCCTCGAGGACGATTTCGTGGACAGGTTCGGTCTGCCGGTGCGAATCGGCGGGCACCTCAAGGTGAATCCCGACACGCTGCTGCCGAACGAGGAGTACCGCAGGCACTCCTACCTGCAGCGGATGGCGCTGGTCCTGGGGCGGGAGGTGTGGAGCAACGCCGGTCGCCCGGAGGTGGATCCGGAGCGGCTGGGCGTATCGATCGGGACCGGGCTCGGTGGCGCCGAGGTCTTCATCGAAGCTCACCTCCGGATGGAGAAGAGCGGCTACCGCCGGGTGCGGCCGCTGGCCGTGCCGATGATCATGCCGAACGGGCCGGCGGCGACCGTCGGCATCGAACTCGGCGCCAAGGCCGGGTATTCCACGCCGGTCTCGGCCTGTTCGTCGGGTTCGGAGGCGATCGCCAACGCCTGGAAGATGGTGGTCATGGGCGACGCCGACATGGTCGTCACCGGTGGCGTCGAGGGGTCGATCCAGGCCCTGCCGATCGCGGCGTTCTCGATGATGCGCGCGATGAGCACCCGCAACGACGATCCCAAGCGGGCCTCCCGCCCGTTCGACGCGGCGCGCGACGGCTTCGTCTTCGGCGAGGCGGCGGCGCTGATGGTCGTCGAGACCGAGGCGCACGCGAAGGCGCGCGGCGCCAACATCATCGCGCGGCTGCTCGGCGCGGGCGTCACCTCCGACGGATTCCATCTGGTGGCCCCCGATCCGGAGGGCCGCGGCGCGGCGCGGTCGATCACCCGCGCACTCGAGACCGCGGGCCTGTCGAAAAAGGATGTGGCACATGTGAACGCGCACGCCACCGGCACGCCGATCGGCGATACCGCCGAGGCGCGCGCGATCTCGTCCGCGATCGGCGCGCACGCCTCGGTGTACGCGCCCAAATCGGCACTCGGACATTCCATCGGCGCGGTGGGCGCGCTGGAGTCGGTATTGACCGTTCTGACCATTCGGGACGGAATCGTCCCGCCCACACTGAATCTGGACAATCAGGATCCGGAAATCGATCTCGACGTCGTATCCGGGCAGGCCAGGCCCGGTCGAATCGACTACGCCGTCAACAACTCCTTCGGCTTCGGCGGCCACAACGTCTCCCTGGCATTCGGACGATATTGAGTAGCATCGGCAAACACTGCCCAACATTGCATGACGCCGCCGAACTCCTGCTAATCTTCGGACTTCGGTGTCGATCTGTGTTCGTTTTCGTGTCATCGTCCGGCCGAGAGCCGTGCGTGAAAAAGGATAGGAAATGATCGGCGAGACATTTGAAGACTTCTTGGACGAATCGGGCAATATCGTGGTCCAGAGCGAATGGACCATGATCGATTTCGTCGACTGCAACGCGGCCGAGCGCGGCGACCTGCTCGCCTACCGCTTCATCGACTATTCGCGCGAACGCGACGGTGAGGTGCACGAGCTCACCTGGGCGCAGTTCGCCCGGCGCGCACGAGCGGTGGCGGCGCGGCTGCAACAGGTGACGAAACCGGGTGAGCGGGTGGCGATTCTGGCGCCGCAGGGCCTGGACTACGTCGTGTCGCTGTTCGCCGCCGTCTTCGCCGGCAACATCGCGGTGCCGCTGTTCGATCCGGGCGAACCCGGGCATATCGACCGGCTGCACACGGTGCTGCGCGACTGCGCGCCGATCGCCATCCTCACGACGGCGGGATCCGCGGCCGGGGTCCGCGAGTTCTTCGCGGCCTATCCGGCGGCCCGGCGGCCGCGGGTGATCGCCGTCGACGCGATACCCGACAGCGTGGCCGGGCAGTGGGCGCGGCCGGACATCGACAACGAGAGCGTCGCCTACCTGCAGTACACCTCGGGATCCACCCGCACCCCCACGGGTGTCGAGATCACGCACCGCTCGGTGGGCACCAACCTCCTGCAGATGATCGACGCGCTCGACCTCGAGGAGGGCACCACCGGGGTCAGCTGGCTGCCGTTGTTCCACGACATGGGCCTGCTGTTCGTGATCCTGCCCGTGGTCCGGGCCGGTTCGGTCACCCTGATGTCGCCCAGCGCGTTCGTGCGGCGGCCGTACCGGTGGCTGTGGGCGATGAGCGCCGAGGCCAACGACGGCGCCGCGATCTTCTCCGCCGCACCGAATTTCGCCTTCGAGCACGCCGCGCTACGCGGCCTGCCGAAGGGCGGCGACACGCTCGACCTGTCGAATGTGATCGGCATCATCAACGGCAGCGAGCCGGTGTCACCGTCGTCGATGAAGAAGTTCAACGACGCGTTCGTGGCCTTCGGGCTGCCGAAGACGGCGATCATGCCGTGCTACGGCATGGCCGAGGCCACGCTGTTCGTCTCGTCGCAGCGGATCCAGGACGAGCCCAAGGTGATCTACGTCGATCGCGCCGAACTGAACGCCGGGCGCATGGTCGAGGTCGACGCCGACGCGGACAGCGCGGTGGCACAGGTGTCGTGCGGGTACATGGCGCGTTCGGAGTGGGGCGTGATCGTCGATCCCGCCACCGGTTCCGAACTGCCCGACGGCGATATCGGCGAAATCTGGTTGCACGGAAACAATCTCGGCATCGGCTACTGGGGCAGACCCGAGGAGTCCGAGGCCACCTTCCGCAACCGGCTCAGCGCGCGCCAGCCCACCAGTCATGCCGAAGGTGTTGTCGCGGAAGGCGATTGGATGCGCACCGGCGATCTGGGCGCCTATCACCGCGGCGAGCTGTTCATCACCGGCCGGGTCAAGGATCTGGTGATCATCGACGGCCGCAACCACTATCCGCTGGATCTGGAGAACACGGCCCAGGAGGCGTCGACCGGACTGCGGCCGGGGTTCGTCGCGGCGTTCTCGGTCGCGGCCGAGGAACTGCCCGAGGAGGTCCGCGACGGATCGCCGGACGAGGTCGGGGAGCAGCTGGTGATCGTGGCCGAACGCGGCAGCGGCGCCGCCAAGGCCGATCCCGAACCCATCGTCGAGGCGGTGCGGACGGCGATCGCGCGGCTGCACGGGCTCGCGGTGCGGGATCTGCTGCTGGTGCCGGCGGGCTCGATTCCGCGGACCTCCAGCGGCAAACTGGCCCGGGGTGCTTGCCGCACAGCGTATCTGGAGGGCAACCTGCGCGGCAGTCACCGGCAGCAGTCCTTCCCCGACGCGACGGACTGAGCCACCGCATCCGGCGCGCTGGTGGCTCGCGTTCGTGGCTGCCAGCGCGCCTCGCCTCCCGGACACGCCGGTGTCCGCGCCTGTCCCAAGGGATTTGCCGAATCGTGAGCTAATATGGAGCTACTTCAGGTTCCGTGTGACGGCACAAGGGGCTGGCCATATGGATTACTCGTTAGCCGAATTGCTTGCGGTGGCGGCACATTCGACGCCGATCCGGCCGCTGACGCTCGCGCGCGCACACCGCGTCATGCAGGTCCACGCCGGTTGCGGTACGGACAGCTGTCGCAACAAGCGCGCCGCCTACGAGGCGCTGGTGAGCGCGGGGCATCTCGTCCCCGACAGCTCGCGTCGCCGCCGCTCCGGGTAGCCCGGAAGGTCCCGCATCGGACCCCTCGTTCGGTGTGCTGACCGGGCCGCATCTGTGGCAGACTCGGCAGGCACGATGCGGCCGGGCCGACGACCGTGTCCACATTGCGGGAGTTGGTATGGCCGTGGAGCTGAGCGCGATCGAACAGCAGGTCGCCGACGATCGGCGGACCGCGGCGCAGGAGCGGACGGTCGATGCCGACCTGCGATTGGCCACCTCCCTGTGCGAACTGGCCCGGGCCTTCATCGCCACCAAGAGCAACGGGTCCGATCGCGACCGCGCGCCCGCCGCGCTGGAGCCCGCGCAGGAGGCGGTGCTGATCAGGCTGCGGCACCTGGTCGGCGGCCGGGTGACGGCCCAGTTCGCCGGGCAGGTCCAGGAGGCGCTGCGGCTGTTCGAGGAGGCCGCCCGCACCATCGGCCACCGCGAGCTGGCGACCGCGACCATCCGCAAGGCCTGCGACGCGTATCGCCATGTGGCACGGCAGTATCCGGCGGCGGCGGCGGTCTGCGCCGACGGTCTGTCCAAATGCGGCGTCTGGCTCATCCGGCTCGATCCGGACACCGCCGTCGCGGCCAGCGAGGAGGCGGTGCGCATCCGCGCGGGCCTGTTCGCGGCCAATCCCGATCAGGCGGCCCGCTACCTGTCGAGCCTGAATCTGTTGTTGCGCACGTTGATGATCGGCCGGCAGCGCAAGCAGGCGCTGGCCACCTATCGGGAGCGGTACGCGGCGTGGACCTCGCCTGCGATGACCACCCGGTTGCGGGACACCCGCATCGAGGAGATCGACTTCACCAGCAAGACCCAGACGGCGCTGGCGAAACTGGACTGCCAGACCCTGGAGCGGGCCGGCTATCTCACCCAGCAGCAGATCCTGTACCAGACCGACGGCGATCTCACCACCATCGAGGAGATCAACTGGAAGCTGGGCCTGATCGGGCTCAAGCCGCTGGCCGCGGGCGCGCTGGCCGATCCGCCGTCCAAACCGGTGGAGATCTCCGCCTCCTTCGGCGCGCTGACCGTACTGTGCTCCGAACCGGACGCGGTGGGTCTGGTGCGGGCCGCAGTCCTGGAGGCCTACGCCGACGCCGGGGCCTATCCGGTGGGCAGCACCGCATTCCTCGGGGTGCACAAATCCCATTGGGGCATGCCGGATCCCGAGCTGAACACCGCCATGGAACTCGGCGACGACGTGGTGCTCGTGGAACGCACGGGCGGTAACTGGATCGCGGTCAAGAGCCTGTTCTGGGAACTCACCCCGCTGGGCAGACATCCACTGGCACTGCGGCTTTCGCAGCAGTGGCCGGTGCTGGCGGTGAACAGCACGGAGAACCTGGCATACGAATTGTGCTGGTACGAGGACGGTTTCGCGAGCAACTACGCCGCGCTGGGCCGCCCGGCCGGACAGTCCGCGCTCGATCGGCCGTTGGCGCCCATCGACTTCGCGGCGCTGGCCGAGTACGGCGCCGACTACGCGTCGGAGACCCAGGTGCGGGCCGCCTTCGGCAACACCGCCATGTTCGCCAAGCTGACCCACCTGCCGGGCAGCGGGATCCGGCAGGAGAGCCAGTCCCGTCCGCTGTCGGACTCGGGGGAGAACGTGCTGTTCTTCCGGCAGAACAGCCGGCCCACCCGTTCCCGCCGCACCACCGTGGACGAGCCCGCGCAGGCCGGCTAGTCCGCGACACCGCAGCGAGACCCATGGATCACTACCGCGGTCCGGCCATGGATCACTGTCGGGGCCCGGCAGTAGGGTCACAGGCGTGGAGCTTCACGTGGGGTGTGCGCAGTGGACGCATCCGGCCTGGCAGGACCGGCAGCCGAACCCGCGGGAACGCCTGCGCGGCTATGCGAACTGGTGCAACGCGGTCGAGGGCAACACCACCTTCTACGCCACCCCCACCCGGCAGACCGTCGAGTCCTGGGCGCGGCAGACCGCGGCCGATTTCCGGTTCGTGCTGAAGCTGCCGCGCGCGGTGACCCACGAGCGGCGCCTGCGCGGCGCCGAGCCGGAACTGCGCGAATTCCTCACCGCCGTCGAACCGCTGGGCTCGCGGCTGCACGCGCTGTGGGTGCAACTGCCCGCCTCGTTCGGCCCCACCGATCTCGGCGCGCTGTGGGGGCTGCTGCGGGCCCTGCCGGACGGACACCGGACCGCGGTGGAGGTCCGGCATCCGGCCTTCTTCGAGGATCCGCGGGCGCGGGAACAGTTGGCGCAGTTGCTCGATCGCGCGGGCGCGGAATGGCTGCCGTTCGACACCACCGTCCTGTTCGCCGCGCGTCCCACCAGCCCCGCCGAACGGGACGCGTGGTCGAAGAAGCCGCGGGTGCCGCGGCACATGCGGGCGTTGACCGAACATCCGATCGTGCGCTACATCGGCCGCGACGATCACGGCGCGACCGTCGCCGGTTGGCGGCCCTGGGTGACGGCCGTTGCCGACTGGTTGCGCGAGGGCCGGTCGCCGACGATATTCATCCATACGCCCGACAACGCCGAATCACTGTCACTGGCCCGCCGTTTCCACGCCGAGGTGGTGGCGGAAGTGCCCGGACTCGATCCGCTGCCCGAACCGGCGCCGACCGAGCCGATGACGCTGTTCTGAGCGTCCGCCTGCCCCCGTCCGGGACCGGATGGCTTGCGGCACACTGGCATCGGTTATAGTTACCGCCAGGGGTGGGAATTTCTTCAGGTTCGACAAGCGTGTGCTCGATCGGCTCGACCGCAGTACGGCAACTGTCCCTCGCGAACCGAAGCAGGCCTGCATATGACGAATTCGACGACCCGGGAACCGGCTTCGCCGACGGTCCCGGTGAGTGATGCGAGCGCGTCACTGTCGCATCGGCAGATTCTCACCGTTCTCTCCGGCCTGCTGCTGGGCATCTTCCTGGCGGCCCTGGACCAGAACATCGTGAGCGTGGCGATCGTGAAGATCGCCAACAGCCTGCACGGTTTCGACCAACAGGCCTGGGCCACCACGGCCTATCTGATCACCGCCACGATCTCCACGCCGCTGTACGGCAAGCTGGCCGACATCTACGGCCGCAAGCCGTTCTACTCGGTCGCCATCGGATTGTTCGTGATCGGTTCGGCCGCATGCACATTCGCCGGCACGATGTATCAGCTGGCCGGTTACCGGGCCTTCCAGGGGCTGGGGGCCGGCGGCCTGATGTCGTTGGCGTTCACCATCATCGGCGATATCGTGCCCGCCCGGGAGCGGGTGCGGTACCAGGGCTACTTCATGATGGTGTTCGGTTCGGCGACCGTGCTCGGGCCGGTGCTCGGCGGGCTGTTCTCGAATTACGATCGGCTGTGGGGATTGTCGGGCTGGCGCTGGGTGTTCCTGGTGAACGTGCCGGTCGGCGTCCTCGCGCTGATCGTGGTGGCGCGGGTGCTGAACGTGCCGCATCCGCGGCAGCGGCATCGGGTCGACTGGTTCGGGGCGGTGCTGCTCACCGTCTGCGTGGTGCCGCTGCTGGTCGTGGCCGAACAGGGCCGGGGCTGGGGCTGGACCTCGCACCGGGCGCTGCTCTGCTACGGGATCGCCGTCGCCGGGCTGCTGTCCTTCGTCCTCGTCGAATACCTCATGCGCGACGCGGCGCTGATCCCGTTGCGGCTGTTCGGCAATTCGACGTTCGCGGTGACGATCCTGGGCGGCTTCATCGTCGGCGTCGCCATGTTCGGCGCGATCTCCATGGTGCCGCTGTATCTGCAAGTGGTGCGCGGTTTCTCGCCGACCAAGTCCGGTCTGCTGATGCTGCCGCTGGTGCTGGGCATCATGATCGGCTCCCAGCTGGCGGGGCAGCTCACCCGCACCACCGGGCGATACAAGATCCAGCCGGTGCTGGGCACTTTCGTGATCGCCGTCGGCGCCGCGCTGTACGCGCAGGTGCACTACGACAGCCCGCTGTGGCAGCCGCTGGCGTACAGCCTGGTGATCGGATTCGGCCTGGGCGGGTGCATGCAGACCCTGATCACCGCGGCCCAGAACGCCGGTCCCCGTTCGGATATGGGCGTTTCCACCGCGACCGCGACGTTCTGCCGCCAGATGGGCGGCACGCTCGGCGTGGCGGTATTCCTCACCATCATGTTCAACCTGCTCCCGCACCGGATCGTCGCCGCGTTCGGCGGGCGGCTGCCGGCCGGCTTCGACGGCGGGGAACTGAGCCGATTGCAGAGCAACACCAGCGGTATCGCCGCGCTGCCCGCGGCCGTCCGCCGGCCGGTACTGACCGGCTTCACCGAATCGCTGCAGGGGGTCTTCTACGCCGGCGCCGGGGTCGCGCTGGCCGCCTGCCTGGTGCTCGTCTTCATGAAAGAGATTCCGCTGCAGGATGTTCCGGTGCATGTGAGCGAAGATGTCCCCGTCCGTGAGGAATTGCGCGCCGAGCCCGCGCCGGCCCGTCCGGAGACCGCCGCACCCGCCGTGGAACCGATGGTGGCCCGGCAGGCCGACCCGGCCCACTGGGCCGCGACATCGCCTGTGGCCGTGCCGGATTCGCCCCACGAGGACGGGCATCCGCTGATCGGTCACATCCGGCGCGACGACGGCCATCCGGTCCCGGCCGCGGTGCTCACCCTGATCGACCCGCTCGGCCGGCAGGTGGCCCGCGCGGTGTGCCGCTCCGACGGCGAATATCGCATCGCCGCACCGGATCACGCCGGCTATGTGCTGATCGTGTCGGCGCTCGGGCACCGCCCGGCGGCGATGAGCGTGACCGTCGGCGAGCGTCCGCAGACCCTGGACATCACGCTGCCCGGCGCCGCCGAGGTGTCCGGCGTGGTGCGATCCGGACGCGGCGACCTGCTGTCCGGCGCCACCGTCACCCTGACCGATTCGCACGGCGAGGTGATCGGCACGGTGGTCACCGGCGAGGACGGCCGCTACGTCTGCCACGGGGTGATTCCCGGCCACTACACCCTGGTCGCCGTCGCACCTCACCTCCGCCCCGCGGCCGCCACGCTCACCGTGCCCGACACCGGCCTGCTCCGTCACGACCTGGAACTGGCCTCGATGGCGGTCCTGGCCGGTTCGGCCTGGGCCCGGGGCCGGGTCGTGCCCGACGCGGAGGTGACCGTCCTCGACGCCGGCGGCGTGCCGATCGCCGCCACCCGCACCGACGATCTGGGCCACTACCTCGTCCCCGACCTGCCCGAGGGCGACTACACCGTGGTGGCCCGCGGCTACCCCTCGGTGCGCAGCACCGTCACGATCACCGGCGGCGAGGTCACCCACGACGTATGGCTGGGCTACGAGACCTCGGTCTGACACGCACCCGGCGGACGGCCCGGCGCCGGTAGCCTGGACCCGAATTCGGGCAGGCGAGCGGATCGCACGGTTTCGAGCTTCGAGGGGACGACGATGGCGGACAAGGTGGCCGACACCGCGGTGGGGCCCATCCTGATCGCGGCGGCCGAGTGGCAGTTGCCGGCCGGAAAGCGTTTGTGCACAGACGAAATCGCGCAGCACATGCTGCCGGGACCGGCGCGGGCGCTGCTGCGGGCCGGGCTCGTGCGGCGCATGCTGGTGGCGGCGATGGAGCGCGAGGCGCCGGGAGTCTGGGCCGGGATCGCCTGCCGCAAAAGGTATCTCGACGAACAGGTGACCGCGGCGCTGGACGCCGGGGCGGAAGCGCTGGTGCTGCTCGGCGCGGGATTCGACACCCGCGGGCTGCGGCTGGCGGTACCGCGCGGGATACCGGATTTCGAACTGGACAAGCCGGCGAACATCGTGGCGAAGCGGAGACGAATCACGTTGCCGGACACGGTGTCCGCGGTACCGATCGATTTCGGGACCGATGATCTCAGGGCCGTGCTGACGCAGGCGGGCTGGCGGCCCGCGAGCCGGACGATATTCGTGTGGGAGGCGGTCACCCAATATCTGACCGAGGCGGCGGTCCGGTCCACGCTCGCGGTGCTGGCGGGCGCGGCGCCGGGCAGCACGCTCGGATTCACCTACGTGCAGCAGGATTTCCTCGACGGCACGAATCTCTACGACGCGCCGAAGATGCGGCAGCGCTTCGTGATTCGTGATCCGATCTGGAAGTTCGGACTGACGCCGGCGCAGGTGCCGGACCTGCTCGCCGAATACGGCTGGCAGCAGACCGAGCAGGCCGGCGCGGCCGAATACCGCACCCGCTGTCTGACGGCGGCGGGCCGCACCGAGCCGGTCAGCGATGTCGAGCGCTGTGTCCGGGCCGTGAAGTCCTGAATTCGCTGCCGCCGGATTGTCGGTCCCGCGGAGTACGGTTGGCGGCGACGTTCATTCGAGGCGGAGGTGAGTCATGGCGACGACGGCCGATGTACTGACAGATGCGTTCGGGCGGATCCGCGAGGTGGTGTACGAGGCGGTCGGCGAGTTCGAGGAGGCCGACCTGGCCTACCAGGTCGATCCGGCGGCCAACTCCATCGCCTGGCTGGTCTGGCATCTGACCCGGGTCCAGGACGATCATGTGTCCGAGGTGGCCGGCGTCGATCAGGTCTGGACCGGGCAGGGCTGGTTCGAGCGCTTCGGACTGCCCATCGACCCGCACGCCACCGGCTACGGCGACGGCGCCGAGCAGGTCGCGGTGATCCGCACCACGGGAAAGCTACTGACCGGTTATTACGATGCGGTCCACGAGCAGACGCTGCGCTATCTCGCCACCCTGTCCGATGCCGATCTTGACCGCGTCGTCGACACCCGCTGGGATCCGCCGGTGACGCTCGGTGTCCGGTTGGTGAGCGTCATCAGCGACGATCTGCAGCACGCCGGTCAAGCGGCCTTTCTGCGCGGCGTCATTTTGCGCGCCGGATAACTCAGTCCCTGTTCCGGCCGGGATCTCCGCTGCGAGTTCCGCGACACGAAGGCCCGCGCGAGGACGGACCGCCACGCGAAGAACCGCGACACCAGGGACACAGCCGGTTCCTTCGCGGGCGTGCCGGTCTCGAATCCCGGTGCGGGCCCGGATCTTCCGTGGGTGGACTGTCCGGCGCCGGCCGGCTCTCGCTCCGCGGGGACCGGCTCCGGAGATACCAGCTCCGGCTGGGCCGGGTCAGACGACGGTACCTTCCGGGGCGATGATGTTGTCCGCGCTGTCGGTGACAGCCAATAGATGGTGCTCCGCAGGTGCGTCTTCTTCGGTGCGGACCCGGCTGCGCTTGTTGTGCACGAGGCTGCTGACGAAGGCGGCGGTGATGATTGCCACACCGATCAGGCCGGTGGCGACCTCGTTCACGTGGTGGCCGCTGGAGTACAGCAGCACCAGGGCCAGCGCGCCGATGGCCCAGTGCGCGCCGTGCTCCAGGTAGACGTACTCCGACAGGGTGCCCTTGCGGACCAGATAGATCGTGATGGAGCGGACGAACATCGCGCCGATCAGGCCGAGGCCGAGCGCGATGATGATCGGATCGGCGGTGATGGCGAAGGATCCGATCACGCCGTCGAAGGAGAACGAGGCGTCGAGCACTTCCAGGTACAGGAATCCGAAGAACGCCGCGCGGCCGGTGGCCAGCGCCGCCCTGGACGGCCCGGTGCGGCCCGCCTGCTCGTTCTCGAAGTGCGCGCCGAGGCCGTCGACGACGAAATAGGTGACCATGCCCAGCGTGCCGGCCACCATGACCACATCGGCCTTGTCGTCGGGGGCGATGAAGCCGGCGGTGAGTACCAGCAGCATCAGCGTGACGGTAACCGGGAACATCGGGAACCGGCCGAGCCGCGCCAGCGGCCGCTCCAGCCAGGACAACCAGGTCACCGGCCGTTCGGCGCAGACGAAGTTCAGGAACAACAGCAGCAGGAATACGGCGCCGAAGGTGGCGATCTTCGGGTTGGCGTCGGCGAGCAGCGCCTCGTAACTCAGCCGCCCGTCCGGAAATGCACCGGCCCCGTTGGCCGGTGGGTTCAGCGCCAGCTCCAGGGCCCGCAGCGGGCCGATGTGGGCCCCCACGGCGACCACGGCCAGCGGGAACAGCAGCCGCATGCCGAACACCGCGACGACCACGCCGACGGTGAGGAACATCCGTTGCCAGAACTGGCTCATCCGTTCCAGCACAGCGGCATTCACCACGGCGTTGTCGAACGAGAGCGATATCTCCAGCACACCCAGCACGGCGGTCAGAATCAGCGCCTGTGGTCCGCCATACCAAGCGGCGGCCGCCAATGCCAGTCCTGCGACGAGAAACGACGGGGTGAACACTCGCACGAACATGACGCTGCGCCTTTCGTCAGCCCTGCTGCGGGGTGCCTCACGAGGGTTGTTCGAACAGACGGATCACGAAGCTGTGTAATTCCCGAGACCCACGCCGATTGTGCCAGTTGTTCTGGGGGCGCGACAACGTCTCCAGGGTTACATGGCGGCGTCGAGGCATCGTCGTGGCAGCGAGAAGGCAGCGCGGGCGGTGGACAGCGGCCGTCGATCGACTCACGAGCGAGGCGCGAAATACGCCGTATCGCTACCGGTGGCCGTCGCCGGCCCCCGCCGATCCCGCCCGGATCGCCACTTTCGCGCAACCCCGCCGAGGTTGCCGGGTGTCCGTCCGCCGCACCCGGCGCAGCGCCACCCGGCCGAACGAGGCTGCCCCGCCCGGAACACCGGGCGGGGCAGCGGATTTCAGTACCAGTGGTGCTTCTGCCAGAACGCCCAGGCGGCGTTCGGACTGCCGTAGCGCTGGTTCATGTACTCGTAGGCCCAGCGGATCTGGGTGACCGGATTGACCGGCCAGTCCATGCCGGCGCTGAACATCTTGTACGCCGGCAGCGCCTGCGGCAGACCGTAGGCGCCGCTGGACGGGTTGATCGCGAACACGTTCCAACTGCTCTCGTGCGTGATGATCTGATCGAACGAGTCGAATTGGTTGGGCGGCACGATGACTCGCGCGATCGCCTGCGGCGCGACCCGGAAGCCGGGCAGGAATTGCGACAGCATCTCGGTCAGTCCGGCATCCGAGCGCAGCACCTGATCCTGCCGGGGGCCGCTGCCGTCGGCGGCCAGGTCACGGTCGGCCGCGTCCACCTCCGGCGGCTGTTCGGTGGCCGCTCCGGGATCGGGCCGGCCCTCGATGATCGGGCACAGATCGGTGCAGGCCACGGCCGCCGCCGGGGCGGACTGCCACGCGAGCACCCCGGTGGTGAGGACGGCCCCGACGACGAACCCGGCCGCACACACCCCGGCATTCCAGCGCTGACGCCTGTTCATGGGAACTCTCCTCGAAGGTCGCATGTGGTCACCGGCCCGCCGAGTTCCAGGTGTTGCTGTTCGGGCCCGCGGCGCCCGGCGGGACATCCTCGAGCGGCGGCTGTTCGTCCGTCCCGCCCGGGATCGTCTCCTCGCCCTGGGGGAAATCCATTCCGCCCGGGACGTCGTTGTCTTCGGATTCCGGACTGCCCGGATTGTCGGGGACGTCCTCCTGGTTGTTGTCCGGGTTGTCCCGCGGCGAGGTGTTCGGATCCGATTCGTGGAACGGCGTCCCCGTGACGGCCGGCTCCGCCGCGGTCGCGGCGGTCGCCCACCAGGTGATCGAGCCGATCACCGCCACCACCGCGATCCCGGCGGCGGCCGCCGTCAGTGGCCGGAGGGCCGGCACGGCGTTCCCCCGTCCGCTACGCGGCAATGATGCGGCCGCATCTGCAACGGCCCGCCGTAGGTGAGGGTCGGATCGCTGAAGGCCCGCAGAATATCGGCCGTGGACAGACCACCCAGCGGTGAATCGTCGGTGTATTCCGGCGAATCCGTGGACACGGTGGCGTCCGGGCCCGGATCGGTACAGACGGTGTCACATTCCGCGAGGGCCGGTGCGGCCCAGGCGGACAGTCCGACCAGCGCCACGGCGCTGGTGAGAGCGATGCGCCCGGCGACGCGGGGTAACGACGGCAATGTCGGCATCGGCGTTCCTTTCGGCGATTCCACTGATCACGAAAGTCGGTAACGCGATCAGAGCAAACCACTAGTGAATCCGGATGTCGGCTATCCGGAGCCGCGTGTCGGCAGGAATGGGATGTCGACGGATTCGACCGTGTCGGGCCGATCGTCCGTGTCCGGTGCGATGTCGCCGATGTTCCGCCGGCGGATCAGGCCACGCAGCGCGCGATGGCGCCGACGACCGCGGGCCAGGTCGCGGAGTTCGGATCGGTGAGTTCGAAATGGCCCGCGCCGGGCAGTTCGACCAGTTCCGCACCGGCCTTCGCGCAGTAGTCGCGGGCGATCTCGATCGGCACGTGGTCGTCGCGATCACCGTGCACGACGATCGTGCGGACCCCGGGCCCGCCGAGCAGGAACGGGTCCACCGCCGCGTATCGGGCTGCGACCTCGGTCGGGCCGCCGCCGAGCAGTTCGGCGATCGTCCCGGTGCCCCGATCGGCGTGGTACGCGGCGGTGAGATCGGCCACCGGCGCGAGGGCCACCACGCCCGCGATCCGCGGCGGCGTGAACGTCTTCCACGGGAAGCCGAGCGGCGCCCGGTCGCGCATCGCCGCCCACAGCGCCAGCTGCCCGCCCGCCGAATGCCCGGCGTAGACGATGCGTTCGCGGTCGACGCGGCCGGGAGCGACCGCGTCGATCAGGTTCGGCAGCAGATCGAGGGCGACCGCCGTATCCAGGAATGTGGCCGGGAAGCCACCGCCGTTGCCGAGCCGCCGATAGTCGACGTTGGCGACCGCGTACCCGGCCGCGGCCAGTGCCCCGGCCGTCGGGCCGGTGATCGCGCGGTCGTACTGCGCGCGCCAGCCGCCGCCGTGCAACAGCAGCACCAGCGGCGCCGGATCGGACCGTTGCGGCAGGTAGAGGTCGGCGACCTGCGCCGGATCGGCGCCGTAGGCGATGGTCGTGACGGGCGTGGCGACTGACATGGAATGCGACATTACGGCCTCGATCCCGGAGGTGCCCCGGGCCGGACCGCCTTCCCCGGGCGAGCGTCTCGAGTGTTCATCTCGGTGAACGGCCGGATTCGCCACCACGCAGTTGTCCGGACGGGACCGGGCGGCACCGTGAGCTCTGTGAAATCCACGCGCTATCTGGAGATCGCCGATCAACTGGCCGGCGAGCTGGCCGACTGCCGGCCCGGTACCCGGGTCGCGAGCGAACACGACATCGCGGCCCGGTTCGGGGTCGGCCGGGCGGCGTCGCGGTCGGCCCTGCAGGAACTGGAACGGCGGCTGGTGGTGCGGCGGGTGCAGGGCGCGGGCACCTTCGTCAACCGCCGCATCGACTACGTCATCTCGCACGATCGGCAGCCGTCGTTCGGCGCCACGGTCCGCGCGGCCGGTGCGGTGCCCCGATCCCGGGTGAAGGTGACCGAGCGGATGCCGCTGCCCGCCGAGCCGGCGCTGTTGCTGGAGGTGCCGGCCGGCACCCCGGTGCATCATGTGATCCGGCTCGACTACATCGACGACGTACCGGCCGGCTGGATCCAGGAGTGGATCCCGGTCGAGGTCGCCGCCGATCTGGATCTGGCGCTGCGCACGGTGGAATCGCTGGAACTCGCACTGCGGCAACTGGGCCGCGTGCAGCCGGTGCGATCCTGGTGCCGGGTCAGCCTGGACGTCCCGCCCCGGGTGGTTCCGGTCGAACTCGGTATCGACCAGGGAATTCCGGTGTGGCACATCGAAAGTCTCAGCCGCGATGCCGACAGCGGCCGCCCGCTGCTCTACCGCGAGGCCTGGAACCGCACCGACGCGGTGCGGGTGGTGGTCGAACTCGGCGACGGCGGACCGCCGCCGGCAGGCACCGCCCCGGATCCGGCCACGTTCCCGGGGAGGTCGTGAATTCCCTTCCCCGGGAACATGTTTCATCGTCCCGCGGCCGGCGCGGCGCACCGCGCCATCGGCCCGCCTCAGCTACCGGCGACCGAGCCGAGCGCGCGGTCCAGGATCTCCAGGGCCGTGGTCACCTCGGTGGTCGTGGTGGTCAGCGGCGGAACCAGGTGCAGCCGATTGGCATTCACCATCGGCAGCAGTCCGTCGGTGCGGCAGGCCTTCACGATCCGCCCGATCGCGCCCGCGTCCAACGGTTCCCGGGTGACCGGGTCGGCGACCAGTTCCACCGCCCAGAACGCGCCCACACCACGCGCCTCGCCGATCCACGCGTGCCGCTCCGCGAGGCGGGCGAGGCCGGGTCCGAAGACCTCCTTGCCCAGCGCCGCGGCGTGCTCGACCACCCGGTCGTCCTCCATCGCGCCGATGGTGGCGACCGCGGCCGCGCACGCCAGCGGATGACCGGAGTAGGTCAGGCCGCCGGGATACACCCGGCCGGCGAAGGTCCGGTAGATCGGATCGCTGATCGCGACCCCGCCGAGCGGCACGTAGCCGGAGTTCACCCCCTTGGCGAAGGTGAGCAGATCCGGGACGATCGGGCCGTGTTCGGTCGCGAACCACCTACCGGTCCGGCCGAAGCCCGCCATCACCTCGTCGGCGATGTACACGATCCCGTACCGGTCGCACAGCTCCCGCACACCCCGCAGGTAGCCCGGCGGCGGGACCATGATGCCCGCGGTGCCGGGGACCGATTCGAGGATGATCGCGGCGATGGTGGCCGGACCCTCCAGCTCGATGACCTGTTCCAGATGCTCCAGCGCGCGCCGGCATTCCTCCTCCGCGCCGGTCGAGGAGAAGGCGCTGCGATAGCTGTACGGGCCGAAGAAGTGCACCACGCCCTGGGTGGCCTGGTCGTTGGCCCAGCGCCGCCAGTCGCCGGTCACGTTCACGGTCAGCTGGGTGCCGCCGTGATAGGAGCGGTAGCGCGACAACACCTTCGGCCGGCCGGTGTGCAGCCGGGCCATCCGGATGGCGTGCTCGTTGGCCTCGGCGCCGCCATTGGTGAAGAAGATCCGGTCCAGGCCCTCGGGGGTGTGCGAGGCGATCAGCCGCGCGGCCTCGGACCGGGTGCCGTTGACATATCCGGGCGCCACGGTGGCGAGAACGGCCGCCTGCTCCTGGATCGCCCGCACGATCCGCGGATGCTGGTGCCCGAGATTGGTGAACACCAGCTGCGAGGTGAAGTCCAGCAGCTTGGCGCCGTTCTCGTCCCAGACGTACGAGCCCTCGGCCTTGGTGACGACCATCGGGGTCCGGCCCTCCTGGGCCACCCACGAATGGAAGACGTGCCGCTGGTCCAGCTCGTAGGCGCGAGCGGCGTCCTCGGTGAGGGTCTCGAAGTCAGACATTTCGTGGGAACCCCAGGTTCAGGCCGCCCTCGGGGCGGTTCGACGGATCGATCCAGCGGGTGGTGACAACCTTGGCCCGGGTGAAGAAGTGCACACCCTCCGGGCCGTAGGCATGCGAGTCACCGAACAGCGACGACTTCCAGCCACCGAACGAGTAGTAGCCCACCGGCACCGGAATCGGCACGTTGATGCCGATCATGCCGACCTGGATGTCCTGTTCGAAGCGCCGGGCCGCACCGCCGTCGTTGGTGAAGATCGCGGTGCCGTTACCGTACTTGTTGGCGTTGATCAGCGCCACCGCCTCGTCGTAGGTGCCGACGCGGACCACCGACAGCACCGGTCCGAAGATCTCCTCGGTGTAGATCTCCATGTCGGGGGTGACGTTGTCGAACAGGGTCGGGCCCAGCCAGAAGCCCTCGGCGCCGCCGCGCGCCTGCACGTCGCGGCCGTCGACGACGACCTTCGCGCCGGCCTTCTCGCCGGATTCGATGAAGTTCGCGACCCGGTCCCGGTGCGCGCGGGTGACCAGCGGACCCATGTCCGCCTCCTTCTCCGCGTAACCCTTGGTACCGTCGCCGACCACGACCCGGCCGGTGCGCTCGGCGATCTTGGCGATCAGTTCGTCGCCGATCGGGTCCACGGCGACCAGCACCGACACCGCCATGCAGCGCTCACCGGCCGAGCCGAAGCCGGCGTTGACGGCGGCGTCCGCGGCCAGATCCAGATCGGCGTCGGGCAGCACCACCATGTGGTTCTTGGCGCCGCCGAGGGCCTGTACCCGCTTACCGTTGCGCGCGGCGTTCTCGTACACGTACTGCGCGATCGGGGTGGAGCCGACGAAGCTGATCGCCTTGATGTCCGGGCTGGTCAGCAGCGCGTCCACGGCGGTCTTGTCGCCCTGCAACACGTTGAACACGCCGGCGGGCAGCCCCGCGTCCTGCCACAGCCGCGCGAGCCACAGCGCCGCCGACGGATCCTTCTCCGACGGCTTCAGCACCACGGCGTTACCCGCGGCCAGCGCGATCGGGAAGAACCACATCGGCACCATGGCCGGGAAGTTGAACGGGCTGATGATGCCGACCACACCCAGCGGCTCGCGGCGCGAGTGCACGTCGTGCCCGGTGGAGACGTTCGGCGACTGCCCGCCCTTGAGCAGATGCGCGATGCCGGTGGCGAATTCGACCACCTCGAGGCCGCGGGCGATCTCGCCGAGCGCGTCGGAGTGCACCTTGCCGTGTTCGGCGGTGATGAGCTGCGCGAGTTCGTCCTTGCGCGCGTTGAGCAGTTCGCGGAACGCGAAGAGTATCTGGGTGCGGCGTGCCAGCGAGGTGGCGGCCCAGCCCTTGCTCGCCCGCGCGGCCGCATCGATGACGGCCTGCGCGTCGGCCTCGTTCGCCAGGGCGACCCGGCCGCTCACCACGCCGGTGGCCGGATTGGTGACATCCGCCCAGTTGTCGGCGGTTCCGGTGAACTCGGCGCCATCCACCCAGTGGACGATCGGATTGCTCATGAGCGGGCTCTCTCCCTGTGTCGCGAGCCGTCGCGCGGACGGTCCTACCGTCCTCGATTCTCGTCGGCCGCGAGCCGGGAGGCGAGAGACAGACTGTAGTATCAGGTCCCGATATTCCGACAGTATGCAGGCCGGTGCTCGATTGCTGACAATTCGCGACGTCCTCCGCATGCCGGTGCTGCGGGCCGGTGGGGCCGAGCTGGTGGCCGGCCGGTCCGGCGCCGACGGCGAGGTCCGCTGGGTGCACGCCACCGAACTCGCGGATGTCGCACCCCTGTTGCGGTCCGGTGACCTGGTCCTCACCACCGGTATCGCGCTGCCCGGCAGCCGGTCCGGCCTGGACGAATTCGTCGCGAGCCTGGTGGCCCGGGGCGTCGCGGGCCTGGTCGTGGAGCTGGGCCGGCGCTGGACGGCGGTACCGCATCCGCTGGTGCTGGCCTGCGAGTCGCGCGGGCTGCCGCTGATCGTGCTGGCCCGGGAGACCAGTTTCGCGGCGGTGACCCAGTCGGTGGGGGAGCGCATCGTGGAGGAGCAGCTCGAGGAACTGCGTGAGGCGCAGCGGGTGCACGACACCTTCACCGAACTGAGCATCGCCGAGGCGGGCCCGGCCCAGATCCTGGACGCGGTGCAGCAGCTGTCCGGCGCCGCCGTGGTGCTCGAGGACGAACAGCACCGGGTGGTCGACTACCGGTCCGGCAGCGCGGACATCGCCGGCTTCCTCACCAATTGGCAGACCCGTTCCCGTGCCGTGGAGACCACCAGCCGCACCCTGTGGCACGAGGCCGACGGCTGGCTGGTGACCCGGCTGGGCCGCCGCGATCGCGGCTGGGGCCGGCTGGTGTTGCAGGTGCCGGGCCCGCCGCCGCAGCGGCTGATCGCGATGATCGAGCGGGCCGCGGCCGCGCTGGCCATGTACCGGCTGCACGATCAGAACCGCAGCGGGCTGGTCCGCCGCACCCACCACGAACTGCTGCTGGCCATCCTGACCGATCCGGACGCCCCCGAGCTGCCCCAGCGCTGCGAACTGCTGGGCCTGGCGGTGACCGGCCGGGTCTTCGTCGGCGTCGCGGTGCGCCCGGTACTGCCGATGGACCGGCCGGGCGGCCCGCCGTCCTCCCTGGCCGACGACGTGATCGCCGCACTGGTCCGGGCCGCGCGCGAATCGGCCGTGCCCGCCCTGGTCGCGACCGTGGAGGGCGAGATCCGGGCCCTGCTGTCGATCGCCGCCGAGGCCGATGCCCGCGCGGTGGTCGACGAGATCGCCGAGCGGGTGGCCCGGCGGCATCCGGTGGTGTTCGGGGTGGGCCGGACGGTGGCGCGGATCCACCTGGCCGACCGCACCCTGAAGGAGGCCCGGCACGTGGTCGAGTCCGTACCGCAGGAGGCCACCGGCCGTCCGGTGCACCGCATCGACGATGTGCACGTGCGCGGCCTGCTGACCGTCCTCGGCGACGACGAGCGGCTGAGCCTGTTCGTCGATCGCGAACTGCGGCCGCTGCGCGAATACGACGAGCGCTACGCGGGCGATCTGATGGACGCGCTACGGGCGTTGCTGCGCTTCCCGGGCAACAAGTCCGGGGCCGCCGCCAGCCTCAGCATGTCCCGGCCCGCGTTCTACGACCGGCTGGCGAAGATCGCCGCGCTGCTGCGGGTGGATCTGGACGATCCCGACATCCGGGTGTCGCTGCACCTGGCCGTGATAGCCGACGAGATGCTACGCCGCCCGTAGCCGAGCCCGAAGGTATCGGTAACAGCACGACCGACCGTGTCACGGAACGGTTTCCGTCGTTGTCACCACCTCCGGCATCGTGTTGGCTGAAGATCTGCCGAACTTCCGGACGGTAGTACTTCCGGGCGGCAGTACCGGAACGGGTGAACGGGTCAGAAAGGTCATCGTGACGACTGCGCCGGCTTCCGGGTTCCAGACCCGGCGAATCGTGGAGAGCGCCGCCGCGTGCAGCGGCGCGGTGGTGGCCGGGCTGTCGTTGATGGTCCCGCTGGACCCGCGGATGATGGGCAACACCTCGGCGCTGGAGGTCAGCCTCACGGTGCTGAACGCCCCGCGCTCGGCGGCGGCCGGCGCCATGCTCGCGGTGGTGGCCGCGGTCTACGCCATGATCTTCGGCGCCCGGGTGGCCTGGTGTGCCTCCTTCGTCGCCGCCTCGGTGCTGCTGATCTGCGCGATCGCCATCTCCGGCCCGGTGAGCAGCGGATCGCTGGCCATCGTCAACTTCATCGAATGCGTGACGGCGGGCATCCTGGTCGGCGCGCTGGCGGCGGCGACCCTGCGCCGGCCCGGCGTGGGGACGGCCTACACCGTCGGGATCCTCTGCGGGATCGTCATCGGTGACCAGCTCCAGATGCCGGAGGCCGGTGCGGCGATGTCCCGGTGGCGCTGGCTGTACGCCGCCGCCCCGCCGCTGTGGCTGTCGGTCCTGGCGGTGGTGCTGCTCGGCGTGGGCCTGTACTGGCATCGCGACCAGGCGCCGATCGTCTCCGAGAGCACCGTGATCAGCAACGTCCCCCTGGTGCCGATCCTGGCCGGGGCGCTGATGCTGACCGTCGTCACCACCACCTCGGAATGGACCGCGCGCTACGACTTCGGCGCCGCCGGCCTCGTCTGCGAGATTCTGGTGCTGGCCGGGGCCGCGCTCGTGGCGGCGCTGCTGCTGCCCGGACAGGACGGCACGCTGATCCTCCTGGCGACCGCGACGGCGTCGGCGGGCAGCGCCGTGGTGGCCGTGCCGCATCCGCGATGGAGCTGGTCGCTCACGCTCGCGGCGCTCGCGCTCGGCTTCCTGGCCGGCCGGCTGCGGCCCGCGCCGTTGGTCGCGGCCGGGCTCACCACCGCGCTGGCGGTGTACGCCGTCCTGACCTGCGGTATCGCCCACACCTATCTCCTGCTACCGGTGATCGGTTGTACGGCAACGGCATTCGTGCTCGGATACGCATTCGGCGCCGCGGTGCCGCACACCGTCTCGGGCATGGTGCTGGGCATCGTGATCCTGGTCGCGCCGTGCATGATCGTGGCGTTGCGCGGGCACGAGAACGGCACGGTCGGCTATTCGCCGAACTGGTACCGGGATCCGAACGGCACCGAGGGTCTGCTGCCGCCGATCGTGGCCGTGGCGGTCACCCTCGGCTGCACCCTCGGAATCCTGCTCCTGCGGCAGCTGCGGCCGGTCACGGCCGGCCACATCCGGCGCCTGCCCGGCCGGGCGCTCGGCGGTAAGTTCGCCTAGACGACGGGCCGGTACAGCGCGGCCGCGGCGGTGGCCGGCGCCGACCGGAGGCTGTCGCGTTCCCGGGCCAGCAACCGGCCGACGTGCCGATGGATACCCGGCATGCTCGCCGCGCCGGCCTCGGCGATCAGCGCGCGGGCGTGCTCGTCGTGGGCGGATCCGGGGTGGTACAGCGTGTCGCGGGTGAAGGTGGTGTGCCCGGCGTCGTCCTCGATCAGCCGGTAGCGCAGGCCGACGCCGAGGGTCTCCTCCACCAGCAGGGAATTCCTGCCGTATTCCTGTTCGACGCACTGCCACACCAGATGATGTTCGGTGCCGTCGTCGAGCTGCCCGAATTCGTAGACGATGTCACCGACCCGATAGGGCCGCTGGGTCACCCCGGCGATGCCGTGACTCGACACGTGCCATTCCGGCCAGAACCTGGCCTGGGTCACGAGATCGAACACGGCGTGGGCCGGGGCGTCGAAGGTGACGGCACTACTGTCGCCGACGATCCAGGTGTCGTGATCGGTCATGGATTACCGCGGGCCCGCCTTGTAGCCGACCCCGCGGACCGTCACGACGATCTCCGGATTGTCCGGATCCTTCTCCAATTTCGCGCGCAGTCGCTGCACGTGCACGTTGACCAGCCGGGTGTCGGCCGAATGCCGATAGCCCCACACCTGCTCCAGCAGCATCTCGCGGGTGAACACCTGATTCGGCTTGCGGGCCAGGGTGACCAGCAGATCGAATTCGATCGGCGTCAGCGAGATCATCCGCTCGCCGCGGGTCACCTTGTGCGCGGGCACGTCGATGTCCACGTCGCCGATGGTCAGCTGCTCGATCGGCTCGTCGGTGGCGCGGCGCAGCCGGGCCCGCACGCGGGCGATGAGTTCCTTCGGCTTGAACGGCTTGGCGACGTAGTCGTCCGCTCCCGATTCCAGGCCGACGACCACGTCGATGGTGTCGGTCTTGGCGGTGAGCATCAGGATCGGCACATTGACCGATTCGCCGCGCAGCGTGCGGCACACGTCGACGCCGTTCATTCCCGGCAACATCAGATCCAGCAGCACCAGATCCGGTCGCAGATCGCGGACCGCGTCCAGCGCCTGGGCGCCGTTGTTGATCGCGTAGGGCTCGTATCCCTGTTTGCCCAGCACGATCGTGAGCATTTCGGTGAGCGCCAGATCGTCGTCGACGATCAGGATCCGCGGTTTGACCTGACGGTCGCGATTCCGGTCCGGTCCGGCGTCGATCGCGGTGCGGATCTGCGGGCGATGCGTGATGCGGATACTGCCGCGGGCGAGATCCTCGACCGGCCGCGGTTCGGTCGCGGTCCGCAACATCACGTCGGGACCTGCCGGTTCGGCGGTCTCCGCGTACTTCGTGTAATCCGGTAGATACCGGGGCGTGCCGGGACGGATTTGTTGACTCACACCGACTCCATTCTGTCTGCCGCGCTTCGTATCGGGTCATTCCCTCCGTACCCGGACCGGCGGGGCAAATATGTCCAGGTCGTGACCGACGCTAGTTTCGTTACCCGAGTTCAGGCAACCTCCGGAGATACAAAACACGTCCGGTGCGGCTATTTGATCCCGAGTCGTTACTTTAATTCGACAGAAATGATATTCGGCGGATCAATTCCGTACCGATAGTACGGCAAATGATCAGCAAATCTTGGTAGGCCGGTAGCGTCGGTTTCGTGCGCGCGGTACGCGACCTCCTCGACCCGGTCACCGTGTGGGCCGCGGCCGCGGTCGCCGGACTGACGTTGACGATCCCCCTCAAATCGGCCTGGATGGCGCGGGACCGGCCGCTGCGGGTGGATCTGATGCTCTTCGATGTCCCCCGGGCGACCGCGGCCGGCTCGTTCGCGGCGGTGATCGCCGCGGCGGTGACCGTCACGCTGGGCAACACCGCCGGGCGGATCGGCGCGATCGTCGCGGCGGTGGTGCTGCTGGTGGGACCGGTTGCTGTTGCGCGGCGCCGGCAACGACATGTTGTCCACGCTGAACTACCTCGACTCGTTCTTCGGCGGTGTGCTGCTGGGCGTGATCGGCGCGGTCGCCTGGCGTCGGCGCCGGACCGCCGCCGCGTACCTGTTCGGCGGTCTGCTCGGCGCCGAACTCGGTGATCTGGCCGAATCCCCCGCCGACCGGACGGGCATGTCACCGAGCGAGCTCGTGGTGCTGCAGGCGCCCTCGGTACTGGCGGTCGTCGCGGTGCTGGTCTTGCTGATCGCGAGCATCGTGACCCACCGGAACGGGCCCGATTCGATCAACAGCCCGCTCGGGCTGATCCCCATGGGCCCGATCCTGGCCGCCGCGCTCGCGATTCCCGCGGTGCTGTGGACCTCGGAGTGGCTGGTGCGCTCGGGTGACCGGCTCACGGTGACCGCCGTCGCGGTCGTGGTCGTGGTCTCGGCCGTCGTCGGGGCCGCGCTGGTCCTCCCCGGCCGGGAGGGCCTGCCCCTGCTGCTGGCGGTGGCGTTCTCGGCGGCCGGCAGCGTGCTGATCCTGGTGCCGCGGCCGGACTGGGCACTGCCGGTGCCGATCGCGGCCCTGGCCCTGGGCCTGTACGCCGGGCGCCGGCGGCCGTCCCCGGGGATCGCGATCGTGCTGGTGCTCGTGCTCGCCCTCGCGGGCAGCGCCGCCCCGCTGGCCGCGCCGAGCAGTTTCCTGCTGCCCGTACTCGGTTGCGGCGCAGCGACTTTCGTCGCCGGATACGGTTTCGCGTCCACGGCGCCGCTGTATCCGACCAGCATCGTGCTCGCGCTGTCGGTACTGGTGGTGCCGTCGGCGGGAATGGCCATGCGCGGGCGGGATTTCGGGCGGCTGGCGTATTCGCCGTACTGGTACCGCTCCACCGACGTCTCGCACCAGTCGGCGCCGGGAGTGGTCGCCGCGGCGGTCACGGCCGGCTGCGGACTCGGCGTCCTGCTGATCGATCGGCGGCGCGCGCCGGGGCCGCTGTCCACGGTCCGGCATCGCTACTCGCGTCAGCACATCCGCCGAGAAAATATCCAGCAATCTTCTGGCTAATTATGCCGAACCGGTGGAATACCATCGAATTTCGGCCGCGGCGACCCGTTCCCGGAACCGTCCGGAGATACCGCTCGGCAGGGGTAACGGCGGGGTTTCATGAGAGCCACCGGAATGCATCGAGCCATGTACCGCAACGATGCCCGATGCTAGGTTCTACAGGGTAGCCCGTCGAATCCCCTGAAAGGCAGCACATCCGGCAGCACATCGGAGCCGGGTCGTCCGGTCGCGCAATTGTGCGGGCCCGCGGAACCCCCTCGATGTCACCGTGCACGGACCGACGACGGTCCGAACGTCCCCATCCGTATTCTTTGCACGATCGGAGTTCCGGATGAACGATACCGACCTTTCCGTCGTCATCACGGCAGCGCTGCCCGTGGGTTTTCCGGGCCGGTTCACGCGATTGCCGTCCGAGCGTCCGGATGCGCCGCTGTCATGAGCACGTCGAAGACGGTCGCGACGGTCGCGGCACTGCTCGATGCGGTGGAGCGCCGGTTCGATGTGATCGAGGTGCTGGGCACGATCTGCGGGGTTCCCCGGATCACGCTGGCCCCGGGGGTGATGCTGACCGGCGGCACCCTCTGCTTCGGCGGTAAGGGGGTCCGCCTGACCTGCGACAACGTGCTCGACGATATCGCCGTCGTATCGCCGGTCGACGAGGTCGCGGTGTACAACGACCTCGAGATCGAGGATTTCGGCACGCTGTGGCTTCGGCAGGTGCGGACGATCGGGCAGGTCGCCTTCACCGTCGGCGGGCGGGTGCGCGGCGGTCATCTGCGCATCGAGGGCCTGCGCGTCGAGGAGGCCGATGTGCGCGGTCGCAGCGACCGGCCGTCGGGCTACGGCGTGGAGACCATCCAGGGCGGGTTCACCCTGTGGAACCGCAGCGCCGATCCGGAGGTGGTCGTCACCGCCGATCTCCTGGACATCGGCGCCGGCACCGTCGAACATCCGATCCGTGGTTGCGGGGTGCTGGTCTGCGGCGCGCCCGGCGCCGGCACGCTGGGTGTGAAACGGTTGCGCACCAACGAGATCCACGCCGACGGTCATATCCCGCCGACCACCACCGATCTGATCGGCGGCGGCCTGCTGGTGCTGTCCGGCGCCCAGATCGGGCATGTGGTGGCGGCCGGGCCGGTGACCACCTACGGCCACAACGATCTCGCCTTCGACAACTGGGGCGAGGTGGCGCAGTGGACGGTGCAGGGCCCGGTGCGGTCGAAAGGCACCGGCGGCAGCGGATTTCGCAATCGGGGCGCGATCACCCGGCTCGAGTTCCTGGGCTCGCTGGAGACGTTCGGCCACCGCGCCAACGGATTCGACCTGGAGTGCGGGTCGATGGGGGAGGCCACCTTCACCACCATCGTCACCCACGGTGACGGGTCGATCGGCGCCCGCATCGGTTGCCGGCTGCGGCGGCTGGAGATCATCGAGACGCTGTGCACCCACGGCGGCGAGGCGTTCGCGGGCCACTATTCGGATCAGCCACCGCCGACGGCGTCGGCCCTGCGGATCGAGCCGGGCAGTGTGATCGAGGCGCTGTTCGTCGGCGGCGAAATCCACACCAGCGGAGACGGTTTGGCCACCGTGCACGTCGACGGGCTGATCGGCGCGCTGGCGGTGGGCGGCGAGATCCGGGCCACCGGACACGGTTCGGACGCGGTGCGTTCCGAGGAACACATCCCGGGTCTGGAGGATGTCACGCTGATCGCGCAGCACGGCTCGCGCTTCGTCCTGCAACGCGAAACTTGGGCGGACACCGGCGATTCGGACCGGGCGATGGTGAATCCGGCCGGTACGCACGGCGGCGACGGACTCGGCGGCGGCCGGCGCACCCTCGCGCCGCGACCGCCCGCGGTCACCGCCACCGATGCCGAGGCCGGTGAACCGACCCTGCGGCAACCGGTCTGAATATCGCCGGTATCGGCTACTTCTTGCGGCCGATACCGGCGGCGACACAGCGGCGGACGGGCGACAACGGCGCCAGATGCGGGCCGGTGGGCCACCAGTCGTCGGCGACGACCAGACCGGGCGGCACCATTTCCAGATCGCCGAACATCGCCTCGATCGCCGGGAAGGTACGGAAACGTCCACTGCCCATCGGACTGTGGATGAATTTGTCCTCCATATGTTCGGCCAATTCGGTCAATTCGGGCACCTCGGGATCGTGGAAATGGCAGATCGCCACATAGGAACCGGGTGCGAGCGCATCGATGTAGGTCTGCATCAATGCCGCCGAATCGTCGCCGAGATAATGGTGCAGGGTGCCGATCTGGAACAGTGCGAGTGGACTGTCGAAATCCAGTTCGTCGCGGATGATCTCGTTGCCGAGAACCTCGAGCGGCCGGAAGATGTCGGCGGTGACGATCGAGGTGTCCGGATTGTCCTCGAGCAGCGCGCGGGCGTGGGCGAGCACCATCGGATCGTTGTCGACGTACACGACCCGCGCGTTCGGGACGATACGCTGCACCACCTGGTGGGTGTTCTCCGCGGTGGGCAGCCCCGACCCGAGATCGAGAAACTGGCGGATACCGGCCTTCTGCGCCAGAAATCGTGTCGCGCGGATCAGGAAGTCCCGGTTGGCCAGCGCCAATTCGGCCGCGCCCGGCGCGACTTTCTTCACGTTCTCGAAGACCTGGCGGTCGATCTCGAAGTTGTCCTTGCCACCGAGGAAGGCATCGTAAACTCGCGCGATACTCGCTCGCGAGATGTCCACCCCCACGGGCGCGACGCTCGGATATGTGACCGGCGATTGTGATGACATCGGGAACTCCCCTGGCATCTTCGGTTGCGACATTGCCGTCAAGTCTCCCGCATCCCCGGCATTCTCGCGGAACTACCGCCGACATTCCCCCGAGGTTGTGCACATGCTGTGGAAATCGCGGCGGCGCACCGATCGCGGATCCCGGCGGCCACCGGTTCGGAATCACGATCGGTGGAACCCTGGTGCGCGGGCCGCGGCGCGGTGAAGATGGGCCGATGAGCCGTGCGAGCGGGCCGGCGATCACCGGCGAAGTCCTGGTGGGCGCGGAGATTCCCGAACGGTACCGGGTGGACCGGTCCGGGTACGTGCCGGTGGGCGCGCCGGCGGTACTGGTGCGCGCGGCCGACGTCGACGATGTCCGGCAGGCGGTGACCTACGCTGCCGGGCAAGGACTTTCGGTGGTGGTGCGGGGCGCGGGCACCGGACTGGCCGGCGGGGCCTGCGCGGGTGCGGGCACGCTCGTGCTCGATGTCGGCGGTTTGGACCGCATCCTGGAGATCGCCCCCGCGGACGAGCTGGCCGTGGTGCAGCCCGGCGTTTCGGCGGCGGTACTCGATTCCGCCGCAGGCGAATTCGGTCTGCGATACGCCCCCGATCCGGCCAGCGCGGCGATCTCCACCATCGGCGGCAACATCGCCACCGCCGCGGGCGGGCTGCGCTGCGTGAAGTACGGCGTCACCGCCGACGCGGTACTCGGGCTGAGCGTGGTGCTCGCCGACGGGCAGCTGCTGGACACCGGCCGCCGGACCGTGAAAGGCGTTGCGGGCCTGGATATCACCCGACTGTTCACCGGATCCGAGGGCACGCTCGGCGTGATCGTGGCCGCGACGGTCCGGCTGCAGCCGATTCCGGTCGACACCGTCACCGTCGCGGCGAGTTTCGACGACGTCGACGACGCGGCCGCCGCCGCGTCCGCGGTGATCGCGGCCCGGGTCCGCCCGGCCCTGCTGGAACTGCTGGACGAGGCGTCCCTGCGCGAGGCGCGGGACCTGCTCGGGATCGAGGAGCGCGCCGCCGGCGCCTTCGTGATCGCGCAGACGGACGGCTTCGGCGCCCGCGCCGAGGCCGAGGTGGTCGCGGATGCGTTCCGGCAGTTCACCTCCCGGGTCGAGGTGGGCACCGATCCGGCGTCCGCCGATCAGCTGCTCGCGGTCCGCCGCGCCGCGCTGCCCGCGCTGGAACGGCACGGCCGGGTGCTGATCGAGGATATCGCGGTACCCCGCTCGGCCATCGCGGCGGCGGTACGGCGGATCACCGAGATCGCGCGGCGGCACGACAGCCGCATCCACACCTTCGGCCACGCCGGCGACGGCAACCTGCACCCGATCATCGTGGTGCCCGCCGGCGATCCGGCAGCGGCGGCCCGCGCCACCGCGGCCGCCGACGAAATCTTCGCCACCGCACTGGAACTCGGCGGCACCATCACCGGCGAGCACGGCGTCGGCGTGCTCAAACGCCGCTGGCTGGCACGCGAACAGGGCACGGCGGCACTGGAAGTCCAGCGGGCGATCCGCCGTGCCCTCGATCCCGCCGGGTTGTTCAACCCCGGCAAGGTCGTCTGACCACGCCTGCCGGAAACATCCGGTGGCTCAGTGCGTGTCGGCCCCCGCGACGGGACGGCCGGGCTCCGAACTCCACTGCGACCAGGAGCCCGGGAACAGGGCGCCGTCGATGCCGAGGATGCGCAGGGCGGCCAGGTCCACGGCGGCGGTGACGCCCGAACCGCAGTAGGCGCCGACCCGCTCCGCGCCCTTCGCCTCGGCGAAGACGGTCGCCAATTCCGCGGCGGGACGGAAGAATCCGTTCTCGTCGAGGACCGAACCACTGGGCACGTTGCGGGCGCCGGGGATGTGGCCGGGCACCTTGTCGACCGGCTCCACCTCGCCGCGGTAGCGCTCGGGGGCGCGCGCGTCGAGCAGCACGCCGGAGTCGGCGAGGGCGGCGGCCTCGTCCGCGGTCAGCGTCGGCGCCGCACCGGAATACAGGTCGGGGACACCGATCTCGATATCGCCGGGCTCGGGCGGTTCGGCGCCGGTGGCGAGGGCGTGCCCCCCGGTGGTCCAGGCGCCGAGGCCGCCGTCGAGGATTCGCACATCGGTGAGCCCGGCGGCGCGCAGCACCCACCAGGCGCGCGCGGAGCCGGCGCGATTCCAGTTGTCGTACACCACGACCGGGACATCGCGGCGCAGACCCCAGCGCCGGGCCGCCGCCTGCAGTGCCGCACCCGACGGCAGCGGGTGGCGGCCGCGGCCGGTCACCGCGTGATCGGACAGTTCGGTGTCCAGGTCCACGTAGACCGCACCGGGAATGTGGCCCGCCGCGTACGCCTCCCGGCCGTCGGGGCGGTCCAGCTGCCAGCGCACGTCCAGCACACCGGTCGGGGCCCCGCTGCCGAGCCGCTCGGCGAGCTCGGCGGCCGTGATGAGAGTGTCCGGGCGGGAAGGCATTACGCGACTCCTCGAAGCTGTCGGTCGGATGTGGGACGGTAGTGCGCCGCGATCGCCGCGACGGCGGTGGCCTCGATACCGCTGCCCAGTCCGCGCCGGGCCACCAGCCGCACGTCGACCGAGCCCATCGCGGGCAGGCCGCGCACCTCGGCGACACCGTCGGGGATGGCGGTGTGGAAGGGTAGCAGGGCGATGCCGAGCCCGGCCCGCGCCGCGGCCAGCACACCGTCCAGACTGCCGGATTCGGCGGTCACCGACACCTCGAAGCCGATCTCGGTGAGCCGGTGCACCGCGCGGCGGCGCAGCCCGCACGGCTCCTCGAAGGCCACCAGCGAGATCGGTCCCGGCACCGCCGGCGGCTGCCAGTGCGGCCCGGCCACCCAGCGCAGCTCCAGCGCGCCGACCTCGGTGCCGACCGGATCGCCGTTACCGCCCAGTACCACCGCCAGATCGAGAGTGCCCTTCAGCACCGCGTCGGTGAGCGCGGTGGACCGCTCGATCCGGAAGTGCAGATACACGTCCGGATACGCCGCCCGCAGCACCCCCAGCAACTGCGGCAGCAAACCGTCGGCGGCGTGTTCGGTGGAGCCGATGGTGATGCGCCGCGGATCCGCCGGGGCGAAGCGCGCCAGCACGCTGTCGTGCGCGGCCAGCAGTTTCCGGGCCTCCACCACCAGGCGCTCGCCGTCGGCGGTGAACCGGGAGCCGCGGCCGTCCTTCTCCACCAGCGGCAGTTTCAGCCGGCGCTCCAGCAACCGGACATGCTGGCTGACCGTCGGCTGGCTCAGGTGCAGGGCGTCGGCGGCGCGCCGGAAACCCCCGGTATCGGCGATCGTCACCAGCGTGCGCAGATGCGTCAGATCCAATGGTTCCGGCATAGTCGAATTCTCGTCCGCGCGCCGGGCGGGGAAACCCTTGTACTCAGGCAGATCCGAAAGCACCGATCGGACTTCCCGTTATCGGTTGCTATCGGCGAAATTTATCTATAGCGCTGATTCGAAATCTGTTTCCCCCCTCCGTGTCTCCCTAACATTGCGTCCTGCATCGAGCGAGCAGACCGGAAGAGGACCCTCATGACCGTCGATCCCGCCCCGGCGGACGTGCCCGCCACCGCCGCCGCGGAGGTGGAATTCATCAGCCTCACCCACACCAATCCGTCCACCGAACTGAACCCGCTGCCCAGCCGCGGCATCGACCTCGCCTTCGTGCGCCGCTACGTGCGGACGCTGGAGGACGCCGGATTCGACGCCACCCTGCTGCCCTACGGCTCGAACAGCGCCGATTCGTTCGTGCTGGCCTCGGCGGTGGGGCAGCTGTCGGAGCGGTTGCAGCCGATCGTCGCGGTGCGCCCGAACACAGTGTTCCCGACCGTCGCCGCGCAGCAACTGGCGACGCTGGACCAGCTCACCGAGGGCCGGGCCGTGGTGCACCTCATCTCCGGCGGCAACGACACCGAGCAGGCCCGCCAGGGCGACTATCTGCCGAAGGCCGAAAGATATTCGCGCACCAGCGAATTCATCGAGATCCTGCGGCGGTCCTGGACCGAGACCGCACCGTTCTCGCATGCGGGGAAGCACTACCGGTTCGACGGCTTCGGTCCCGGCTTCCCGCCCTACGCCGGACCGATCCCGATCTCCATCGGCGGCCAGTCCGACGCCGCGTTCGAGATCGGTGGCGCGCAGGCCGACATCTTCTCGTTCTGGGGAGAACCGCTGGCGGACATCAGGTCTCAGATCGAACGGGTGCACGGCCGCGCCGCCGCGGCCGGTCGCGCCGATCGCCCGCGGATCTGGGTGACGTTCCGCCCCATCATCGATCGCACCGAGGACCTGGCGTGGGCGAAGGCGCAGGAGTACGTCGAGCGGATCGCCCGCACCTTCCAGGAGGCCACCCACCGGCTCGGCGCCAAGGGCGAGCCGCAGAACGTGGGCTCCCAGCGCGCGCTGGAATTCGCCCGCCGCCAGGAGGTTTACGATCGCGCGCTGTGGACCCGCACCGCGGCCGCGACCAACGGCAACGGCGCCTCCACCGCGCTGGTCGGCACCCCGGAGACGGTCGCCGCGGCCATCGTCGACTACATCGACCTGGGGGCGGGCCTGGTCTCGATCCGCGGCTACGACACCCTCAACGATGTCGTCGACTACGGCCGCTACGTATTGCCGCTGGTCCGTGAGGAATTGGCGCACCGCAAGGCGACCGGCCGCCGCGGCAGCCTGCAGGCCGACCATCCGGGCGCCTTCGCGACGGCGGGCCGGGCGTGAGTACCGTCACCGCGCACCCGGCGCTGACCGTCCCTGATCGGTCGGCCCCCGCGCTGGCCGCCCTGACCGCGGAAATCGCCGCTACCGCACGGGAATACGACCGCAGCGGCGAGATTCCGGAGTCCGGGCTGGCGGCCGCGCACCGCGGCGGGTACCTCACCGCGACGGTCGCCACCCGGTACGGCGGGCCCGCCGTCGACCCGATCGGGCTGGCGCGCATCCTGATCGCGCTGGGCGAGGGCGATCCGTCGGTGGCGCTGATCGCGGCCAACAACCTCAACACCCACCAGACCCAGGCCGCACACGGGACCTGGCCCGACGACGTCTACACCGAGCTGGTGCGCCGCTCGGCGGTGGCGCCGGCGCTGGTCAACGCGATCCGCGCGGAGCCGGAACTCGGCGCGCCGGCCCGCGGCGGCCTGCCTGCCACAGTCGCCCGCCGCACCACCGGCGGATGGATCCTCAACGGGCGCAAGACCTTCGCCACCGGCGGTAGCGCGCTGGCCTATCACGTGGTGTGGGCGGTCACCGACGAGAATCCGCAGCGGGTGGCGCATCTGCTGGTGCCGGCCGACGCACCCGGTATCACCTGGCACGAGACCTGGGATCACCTGGGCCTGCGCGCCTCCAACACCCACGACGTCGAATACACCGATGTCCCGGTGCCGTTCGCGAATTTCGCCGAGATCCCGTTCACCGACGGGGTGTACCGCGATCCGGCGGTCGCGGCCGGGCCGACCTCGTTCGGGCATGCCGCGCTGTATGTCGGTGTCGCCCGCGCGGCGCGCACCGCCTTCGCCGATTTCGCGCGTAGCCGGGTACCGACCGCACTGGGCCGCCCGATCGCCGAGACCGAGCGCATCCAGGCGGTGGCGGGCGAGGTCGAGGCGCAGATCGTGCAGGCCGAGACCCTGCTCTTCGGCACGCTCGCGCTGCTCGCCGCGGGCGAACCGGCGGTGCCGCACCGGCTTTCGCTGGTCAAGGCGCAGATCGCGCGTTCGGTGGTGGCGGCGGTGCAGACCGCCGTCGCGGCGCTGGGCAACGCGGCGCTCACCCGGCACAACGACCTCGAGCGGCATCTGCGCGATGTGCTCTGTGTGCGTGTGCATCCGCCGCAGGAGGACGCCGCCGTACTGGCCGCCGGACGCGCCGTACTGCGCCCGGCCGTCTGACCGTCCGCACACCACACCGCTGTCTCCGTCGCGGAATCCCTGCCGCGACAACCGTTGTCACCGCACCGGGGCGCACGCCGCCTCGCCCGAACCGAGGAACTGCTTCCGCGATGAACATCACCACCCGTACCGCCCGCCGCCGGCGGATCGGACGACGAGCCGCGGCCGCGGCCGCCGCCGCGCTGACCCTGCTGGCCGCCGCGTGCGGCAGCGGCGGTGGCCAGGCCAGCGGGCCCAGCGGCGAGGGTAAGGACCCGGTCCGCGGCGGCACGCTGAATATCGCCTTCTGGCCGGACAACACCGCATTCCTGTGCATCGATCCGTTCCAGACCTATTGGATCGAACATCGTTCGCTGATCCGCAATTTCGCGGATTCGCTGACCGATCAGAACCCCGACACCGGCGAGATCGTGCCGTGGCTGGCCACGAAGTGGGAGATCGGCCCGGACGGCCTGGACTACACCTTCCACCTGCGCGACGGCGTCACCTTCGCCGACGGCGCCCCGTTGGACGCCGCGGCGGTGAAGACGAATTTCGACGCCTTCCAGGATCTGGTGCGCACCTCGGGCGGAACCGCGTTCGGCGCCAGCTACATCGTGGGCCTGGACAGCACCACGGTCGTCGACCCGAGCACCGTGCGCTTCCACTTCACGCAGCCCAATGCCTCGTTCCTGCAAGCGACGTCGACCACCAATCTGGCGCTGCTGTCCCCGGCGTCGTTCCGGAAGACCCCCGCGCAGCGCTGCAAGGGCGATGTCGTCGGCTCCGGTCTGTTCACCCTGGACAAGTACGTGCCGGAGCAGAGCGTCACGCTCAGCCGCCGCGCCGGCTATCACTGGGGTTCGCCGCTGAGCAAGAACACCGGCGAGGCCTACCTGGACAAGATCCAGGTCAGCTACGTCGCGGAGGACAGCGTCCGCACCGGCAACCTGGTCAGCGGCCAGATCGATATCGCCTGGCCGCGCAACCCGTTCAGCGTGGAGGACCGCACCCTGATCACCGCCTCGGGTGCGTACCTGAAGTCGCGCCCGCTGCCGGGAGTGTCGTACACGTTGTGGCCCAACGTCTCCGACGGACATCCGCTCGCCGACGATCAGGTGCGGCAGGCGCTGTACCACGCGGTCGACCTGAAAACCTACGCCTCGGCCGTCTACGGCCCCGACTACCCGGTGGTCGCAGGCGACTTCGACAGCACCACACCGTATTTCAGCAGCCAGGCGGCCAAGCTGGCCTACGATCCGAATGCCGCGGCGCGGATCCTCGACGCGGCCGGCTGGAAACTGGCCCCGGGCGACCAGTACCGCAGCAAGGACGGCAAGCGGCTGTCGGTGCAGTTGGTGCTGACCACGCACGGCGCCGGCGCCGACCTGTTCCAGGATCAGTTGCGCAAGGTCGGCATCGAGGTGCAGCAGAAGATCGTGACCGCGGCCGAGCGCACCGCCGTCGTCACCAACGGCCAGTACGACCTGATCGAGAACTACTTCACCCGCGCCGATCCCGGTGCGCTGCAATTCATCCTGAACGAGCAGCTGGCCAACTCGAAGGCGATGGCCCGCGCGTTGCAGAAGCCGGACACCGCCGTGCAGATCCGGGATCTGCTGAACTCGGCCGGGCAGGCCACCGACGAGAACCGCCGCAAGCAGAGCTACGCCGATCTGCAGAGCCGGCTGATCGACAGCGGGGTCGGACTGCCGCTGTTCGAACGGGTGCAGTACGCCGGATTCCGCAACAAGGTCAACGGATTCCGCTTCACCTCCGAGAGCTTCCTGACGCTCAACGACGTCTGGATCCAGCCGTGATTCTGCTCCGCTACATCGCGGGCCGGGTGGCGCAGGCGGTCGTGGTGTTGTGGGCGGCGTTCACGGTCACCTTCGTGGTGCTCTATCTGCTGCCGAGCGATCCGGTCTCGATCCAGCTCGGGGCCGCCGGTATTGAACCGGATTCTCTCACCCCGCAACAGCTTTCCGCGGCGAAGGCGAAGTACGGCCTGGATCGGCCGGTGCTGGAACAGTATTGGACGCTGCTGACCGGCGCCCTGCACGGGAACTTCGGTCTCTCGATCGCCAAGGGCGTGCCGGTGGGACATCTGATCGGTGCGCGCATCGGCGGCACCCTGGTGCTCAGCGCCTTCGCCGGCCTGCTCGCGGTCGTACTGGGCACCGGGCTCGCGTATCTGGCCGCCTTCGTCCGGATCCGCTGGCTGCACCTGCTGCTGGACCGCGTGCCCGCGCTGGGGGTCGCGATCCCGGGCTTCCTGGTCGGGCTGGTGCTGATCCAGTACTTCTCGTTCGATCTGGGCTGGCTGCCGTCCTCGGGCAGCGGCGGCTGGAAATACCTGGTGCTGCCGGTGATCACGATGGCGCTGCCGACGGCGGCGCAGCTGGCCCAGGTGCTGGGCCGCAGTTTCGAGCAGACGCTGACCGAGCAGTACATCGTGACCGCGCGGGCGAAGGGCCTGTCCCGCGGCGCGGTGCAGTTGCGGCACGCGTTCCGCAACGCGGCGCTGCCCGCGCTGACCATTCTCGGTCTGCTGGTGGGCGTTACGGTGACCAGCTCGATCGTGGTGGAGAACGTGTTCAACCGCAACGGGCTCGGCCGGCTGGCGCAGGACGCGGTGCTGACCAAGGACGTTCCGGTGGTGCAGGCCATCGTCGTGATCGCCGCGGGCGGTTTCGTGCTGGTGAATCTGATCGTGGATCTGCTCTACCCGCTGCTGGATCCGCGCATCACCCACATCGCGAGGACCGAGGTGAGCTGAATGGCAACCGATCTCATGGCCGCCGCCGCACCCGTACTGCCCCGGCACGGTGCCGACCGGCCGGCCGAACCGGACCGGGCCGGACCGGCACGGCGACGGATCCTCCCACCCGGGGTGCGCCGGGTGGCCCGCCGGCCCGGATTCGTGGCGGCGGTCCTGCTGGTGCTGTTCGTGGTCGTGTCGGCCTTCGCGCCGCGGGTGTTCACCGCGCGGGACCCGTACGCGACCGCACCCGCGCAGCGGCTGCGGCCACCGAGTGCGGCGCATCCGTTCGGGACCGACGACGTCGGCCGCGATCTGTGGACGCGCACCCTCTACGGTTCCGAGCTGACCGTCAAGGCCGCGCTGATCGCGGTGGGTATCGCGCTGATCACGGGCCTGGTGCTGGGCCTGTTGTCCGGATTCTTCGGCCGCTGGGTGGACACCGTGATCATGCGGATCGTGGACGTGCAGTTGGCGATTCCCGGCCTGTTGTTCGCGCTGGCCATCGTGACCGCGCTGGGCTTCGGCACCGTCCCGGTCGCGATCGCGGTGGGGGTGGCGAGTGTGCCGGCCTTCGCCCGCACCACCCGCGCCGAGGTGCTCCGGGTGAAGACGCTGCCGTATGTCGAGGCGGCGCGCGCCGGCGGCGCGTCCTGGCCGCGGGTGCTGCTGCGGCACGTGCTGCCGAACTCGTGGGGTCCGGTGTTGTCGCTGGCCGTCCTCGATTTCGGCACCACCATCATCTACGTTGCGGCACTGAGCTTTCTGGGCTTCGGTGCGGCCCCGCCGCGGGCGGAGTGGGGGTCGCTGGTCGCGGGCGGCCGCAATTTCCTGATCACCGCGCCCTGGGTGTCACTGGTGCCCGGCACGGTCGTGGTGCTGACGGTGCTGGCGCTCAACCACATCGCCAAATCGTTGCCGGAGGTGCGGCGATGACCGCGACCGTCACCGACGGAACCCGCACGGCGGCAACCGGATCCGAGGCCGAGCCGGTCGTGGACATCACCGGCCTGGCGGCCGGATATCTGCGCGGCGGCGGTATCGTGCCCGCCGTCCGCGACGTCACCCTGCGGGTGCGGCCCGGCGAGATCGTGGCCCTGGTCGGCGAATCCGGCTCCGGCAAGTCGACCATCGCGCACGCGATCATCGGCCTGCTGCCGGACAGCGCGCGCATCACCGCGGGGTCGATCGCCGTACGCGGCACCGACGTGGTCGGCGCGTCCGAGCGGGTGCTGCGCGGGCTGCGCGGTTCCACCGTCGGCCTGGTGCCGCAGGATCCGATGGTGGGCCTCAACCCCACCCAGCGGATCGGGCAGCAGGTCGCCGAGGCGGTCCGGCTGCGCGGCGTGCGCGGCCCGGCGGTCGCCGCCGAGGTGCGGGAGTTGTTGCGCCGCGCCGGATTCGACGATCCGGAGCATCGGCTGCACCGCTATCCGCACGAACTGTCCGGCGGCCAGCGGCAGCGGGTGCTGATCGCGATCGCACTGGCCGGCGCGCCGGATCTGATCATCGCCGACGAGCCGACCAGCGCCCTGGACGTCACCGTGCAGGCCCGCATCCTCGACCATCTGGAATCACTGGTACGCGACAGCGGCACCGCGCTGCTGATCATCACGCACGATCTCGCGGTGGCCGCGGACCGCGCCGACCGGGTGATCGTGCTGCGCGACGGCCGTATCGTCGAAACCGGTACGCCCGCCGACATTCTCGTGGACAGCGCCGACCGCGATCCCTACACCCGCCGACTGATCGCCGCGTCGCCCGCGCTGGCGCACGGCGGCGTGCTCGAACCGCGCTACCGGACCGCGGATCCCGACGGGCCCGCCGATCCGGTCCTGGAACTGCGCGGCATCCGCAAGGAGTTCCACACGCCGCGCGGGATTCCGAATGTGATTGCCCTGGAGGACTTCTCGGTGCGGGTCGAGCGCGGCCGCACTCATGCGATCGTCGGCGAATCCGGCTCCGGCAAGTCGACCGCGCTGCGCATCGCGATGGGCCTGACGGCGCCGACCGCCGGATCGGTGCGGTTCGACGGCACCGAACTCACCGGCCGGTCGTGGCGTTCGCTGCGCCCGCTGCGGCGGCGCTTCCAGCTGGTGCAGCAGAATCCGTACGCCGCCCTCGATCCGCGATTCTCGGTGCGGGACAGCATCATCGAGCCGCTGGTGTCGTTCCGGGTGGGTACCCGCGCCGATCGCCGCGCCCGCGCGGACGACCTGCTGGACCAGGTCGCCCTGCCGCGGGCATTCGGGGACCGACTGCCTGCCGAGCTGTCCGGCGGCCAGCGCCAGCGGGTCGCCATCGCCCGCGCGCTGGCCCTGGAACCCGAACTCGTCCTGCTCGACGAGCCGGTTTCGGCCCTGGACGTCTCGGTGCAGGACCAGATCCTGACCCTGCTCACCGGCCTCCAGGAAAATCTCGGCCTCACCTACCTGTTCGTCTCGCACGACCTCGCCGTCGTCGCCCGGATCGCTCACACCGTGTCGGTCCTGCGCAACGGCCGGGTGGTCGAATCCGGTTCGGCCGCCGCCGTTTTCCGCGACCCCGCCGACGACTACACCCGCCGGTTGCTGGCCGCCGTCCCCGGCCGCCGCGCCGTCCACTGATCACCGCATCGAAAGGAATCCCGTGACCGCCACCACCGACACCTGGCTCGCCGACCTGGAGGACTGGCACCACCGGCGCACCGCACAGGCCACCGCCGACCACGGTATCGCCGCCCTGACCGGCACCCACTGGCTCGACGCCACCCCCGAGCCGATCGACGGCCTGCCCGGCAGCTGGTCCGCCGTCGACGGCCGGATCCTCGGCACCGCCGCGGGCCTGCACGTCGACCTGTCGCCGGGCGACCGCTACGAGCTGGGCGAGCGGGTGCTGGTGGCACTGGCCCGCGCCGGCCGGCTCGCGCTGCGGATCTTCGATCCCGCCGCGCCGACCCGCACCACCCTCGAACGCATCGAATCCTTCGGACCCGATCCGGCCTGGGTGCTCACCGGCACCGCGGAGATCGCCGAAAACGCCACGCACGCACTGAAACTGGAACACGTCGACGGTTTCGTCAGCGACAACACCGGCGTGCGCGTGCACCTGCCGATCGCCGGCGTGGAGCACGTGTTCGAGGCCGCCGCCGCGGCGGACGGGACGTTGCAGATCACCTTCTCCGACACCACCGTCGGCGGCGAGACCCAGAACTTCCGCTTCCTGACGATCCCGGCGCCCGATGCCGAGGGCCGCGTGGTCGCGGACTTCAACCGCGCCTACCTGCCGCCCTGCACCTTCACCGACCACTATCTGTGCCCGCTGCCCCCGGCCGAGAACCGTCTCGACCTGCCGGTCCGCGCGGGTGAGGCCCGGCTGCGCCGGGTGCGCTGACCTGCGGCCGGAACAACCTGTCGATAGCGATGATCGGTACGGCGTGCGGCCGTACCCGGTGGTGCCCACGGGCACCGGAGGAGGTGTGCGGTGACGCGATACGTGATCGTGGGCGCCGGTGCCGTCGGCGCCTGCCTGGCCGTCGAGCTGGCGGACCGGGGCCACGAGGTGCTGCTGATCGCACGCGGTGCGACGCTGGAACAGCTTGCCGCGCAACCATTGTCGTATCACACGCACGCGGGTGAGCGGCAGGTGCGGCTGCCGGTCGCGGCGATCGGCGACGACCTCGGGCTGCGGCTCGGCGACATCCTCGTGCTCGCGGTGAAGACGCAGGACGTGGCCGGGGCCGCCGCCGAACTGGCCTGGCGCGACGTCGTCGATCGGCAGGGCGGCGTGCTGGGTACGGCCGCCGAACTGGTGCCGATCGTCACCGTCCAGAACGGGCTGGACGCCGAGCGGGCCGCGGCCCGCTGGTTCGAGACCGTGATCGGTGCGGTCTTCATGATCTCCGCGCAGTACGTCCGCGTCGGTGAGGTGCGCGTCGGCGGATATCCGGCGATCGGCGCCGCGATCGCGGGGGTCGCCGCCGGTGATCCGGCCACCGGGGAGCAGACGCTGAAGACGGTTGTCGCCGATCTGCGCGCGGCGAACTTCGGGATGGCACCGGTTGCCGATATCCGCGCGTACAAGGCGGCCAAGATCCTGCACAGCGTCCGCAACGGCGTCGAGGTCCTGGCCGGTGACCGGTCCGCGAAACAGGCCGTCGGCGACGCGCTGGTGGCCGAGGCGCGACGGGTACTGGCCGCCGCCGGAATCGCGCATCACGAGACCGAGGATCTGGTTCTGGACCCGGATCAGGAGAGTTTCAGCGAGGCTTCCGGGGTCCGGCGCCACCGGCAGTCCACCTGGCAGAGCTTCGCCCGGGGCGCGGGTGGTCACGAGGCCGACTATCTGAACGGCGAGATCGCGCTGCTGGCCCGCCTGCACGGTACCGATGCGCCGCTCAACGCACGCCTGCAGCAACTGCTCGGCCGGGCGGCCCGCCACGGTGGCGGTCTGGAACAGCCGGGCCTGGACCTGCTCCTGGAGCGGATCGCCGGGAGCTGATCGGACCCGCGCAAACGCTTGCGCCGCGGTGGCGGTGTGCGCTTAACTTTGTTGAGAATTTCATTCTCGAAGCAAAGAATGCCATATGTGCAGGTCGGGCTCGCCGGTGGCGGGCGCCTCCGACGGTACGGGTGCGGAATACGCCCGGCGGCCGGCCGCACTGCCCCGTACCGAGGCCGCCGCCGCGACCCTGCGGCAGACCGGCGGCACCATGCGACGACAGGGAGCACGATGACGACCGTCGAGGAATCGGAACGCGGGATCCGCGCGGACGTCACCGACGTCCTGGTCCGCTACGCCACCGGCGTGGACCGCCGCGACTGGGACCTGTTCCGCACCTGCTTCACCGACGACTGCACCGCCGACTACGGCGAGATCGGCGTCTTCCACGATCTGGACAGCTTCACCGATCGCTGGGCGCTGGTGCATTCGCACTGCGGCCCGTCGGTACACCGAATCACCAACTGCGACGTCACGATCGGCGAATCCGGCGTCACCGCGCGCTGTTATGTGGACGCGGTCGTGACGACCCCGGACGGCAGCCGGGCCAGTCACGCCGTCGGCTGGTTCGACGACGAACTGGTCGAGACCGCCGACGGCTGGCGGATCGCCCGTCGCCGCTACACCATGATCCTGCTGCACACCATCGGCAACGAGGGCCGCGGCGGCGGTCCGGCGTCCGACATCGAGGCGATCCGGGCCCTGAAGGGCCGCTACTTCCGCACCCTGGACACCAAGGACTGGGACGAATTCCGCGCGGTCTTCACCGACGACCTGGTGATCGACACCACCGGCTCCGGCGGTCCGCGCATCGAGGGCGCGGACGAATTCCTCGCCTTCCTGCGGACCGGCCTGGCCGAGGCGGTCACCGTGCACCACGGGCACACCCCCGAGATCGAGCTGACCTCGGCCACGACCGCCACCGGGGTGTGGGCGATGGCCGATCTGGTCCGCTGGGCCGACGGTTCCCAGCTGACCGGCTACGGCCACTACCACGAGACCTACCGCAACGACGGAAACGGCTGGCGGATAGCGTCTTCCGCGCTCACCCGGCTGCGGATGGACTTCACCCCGGCCGCGGCCGAGTGAGCCACGGCCGAGTGAGCCACGGCCACGGGCCGAGTGAGGTGCGGCCACGGGCCGAGTGAGGTGCGGCCGGGCGGATTCCGGCCGTCCGGCCGTACCTCAGTCGGCCGGGAGTTCCACTCCCGCAACGCATTCCGCCACGAAGGCGAGCAGGCTCAGATGATAGGCGCGGGCGGTGTGGCCGATGCTGAGATTGTGCCCGGCGTCGGCCTGCAGGTGGACGACCCGCCGGGGTGAGTGCGTGAACAACGCGGCGGTGGCGGCGAGGTGTTCCGGATCGTTGCGCCAGACACTCTCGTGCTCGCCGGCGGTCAGGCGCACCGGGGCGCGGACCGCGGCGGCCAGCGTCTCGTAGCTGTCCTTCGACCAGTAGGCCGCCGGATCGGTCTCGTGCGGCGGCCGCGGCGATCCGATCGGCTTCCCGCCGAGGATGTCCGGGGGATACAGCCGGTTCGGCAGCCACAGCCGATGGGCCGGTACGCGCGGGCGGCCGCCCACCACGGCGGCCCGGTTGTCGAGGTCCGCCTGTACCTCCGTGCGCATTTCCCGACCGGCGCCGCCGATCTCGAGACCCAGCAGTTCCGCGCCGCGCGGGTCGGCGGCGAGGCGCAGCACGAGTTCGCTGGCGGCCGAATGCGCGGCGAGGAAGATGCCGGCGCCGCGGTCCAGCCCGGCCAGGTGCGCCTCGATCGCGCCGAAGGTCAGGGCGACCCGCCGGGCCGGATCGGCGAGTCCGTCCGGCCGCGCGCCCGAGGCGCCGTAACCCGGGCGGTCCAGGGCCAGCACCGTGTAGCCGAGGGCGGGAGCCAGCCGCAGCAGCGACAGCCGCGGATGGCCGGGGCAGTCGAAATACGCCGAGGTCGTGCCGCCGCCGTGTAATGCGACGATGACCGCACGCGGGGTGGCGACGGGGGCCAGCAGTCCCGACATTGGGGTTCCACCGACATCGGCGACGACCGGGACAGGGATATGTCCCGAAATCGTCGTCTCCGTTTCCGAAAGTGACATTCTCACTCCTGCCGAACTGTATTCTTGCTCGACCAGACCACAGATCACCTGGTCAGCGCAAGCGGCTGGGATCCGAATCTCACCTCTTGTGGCCGTGGACTGGTCACCGCGACAGGACGCATCCGCGTCCCGGGTCGCGGCCGAGCGTCGCCGGCAGCCGCTCTTCTCATCAAATTCCAGCCCGTAGTGGGGAGCTGTCAATGAAGATTCGTCCCGTTGTCATCGCCGTGTTGTTCGCCGCGGCGACCGCGGTCGGCGCCGGTTGGACCACCGCCGCCGCCGCGCCGCTGGTACACACCGATATTCCGTCGAGTGACTGTGCCGTCCTGAAGCAGATCGGCGGTTCGGTGGTCGGCACGCTGGCGCCGCTGCAGTCCGCGCCGCCGGACCAGGCCGCGGCGACCATGGCGAACTATGTCGCCAACCTGCGCGCCAAGGAGGGCCAGGTCAGCTCGCCGGAGGCCGCGGCCGATATCGAGGGGCTGGCCAGCGCCCTCGAGAGTGCCACCGGGCCCGACGGCGCGGGAGCGATCTACAGCGCCATCGGCAAGATGAACAACGCCTGCTGACAGGCGGTATCCACCGGCAGCGCCCGGCGTGCGATCGCACGCCGGGCGCTGTGCGCTGTCAGTTCCCGGCCGCCGCGGGCGCGGGCGGGCGATTGGCGAACCAGACGATCGTGTCGACCATCTTCGCGCTCCGCCAGCCGTCCGCGGTCCGCACGACCTCGTGGTGGTAATGGCCGCCGCAGTAGCTGAGCTGCTCGTTTCCGGGCAGTCGCATCGGGTTGAAGAACAGCGCGCGCACCGCGGCGCGGTCGCCGTCGAGGTCGATCTCCACATTCGTGATCAGGTGCTGGGTCATCGGCACGTCGTCGAGGCTCGCCGCCCACCAGGCGATCAGATCGTCGCGCGAGCCGGTAGGCTTCGCGCCCGAGGTGGGCAGGTCGATCTCGGCGTCCGGGGTGAACACCGTCCGCAGCAGCTCCCAATCCTTCGTGTCGACGGCTCGCGCGTACCGGGCCAGCAACTCCGCGATCTCCAGCCGGTCGATGAGATGCTGCATATGGAAACTCGATTCTCTGAAATCAGAACGCGATACTGTATTAATGAGAGCGCATTAACCATCGCGCGTCAATCACGGCACAGCCGGTCGGCCCACCGTCGTGGGGGACCGGGAGAGGAAGACATCATGGGAGACGATCTCGGCGCCGCCGGCCTCCGGTTCGAGCGCGAAGGGTCCATCGGCTGGTGCGTCATCGACCGGCCCGAGGCCCGCAACGCCCTGACCCCGGCGATGTACTTCGGCATCAAGAAGGCGGTGCGCCTGGTCAACAGCGACCCCGATCTCGCGGCGCTGATCATCACCGGATCCGGCGACGTGTTCGCACCCGGCGGTGACCTCGGTGGCCGGCGGCAGCCCGGCGACGCGGAGGTACCCGATGTGGGCCAGGAGATCCTGCCGTTCCTCAACATTCGCGACAGCCGGGCGCCGATCATCGCGGCGGTCAACGGCATCTGCCAGGCCGGCGGCCTGCTGATCGCCATGCTGTCCGATATCTGCGTGGCCAGCGACCGCGCCACCTTCCGGGTGCCGGAACTGTTGCGCGGCATCCCCGATGCCACCTACGCGGCGGTGCTGCCGGCGCACGTCGGGATCGCGGCCGCGCGCGATCTGCTGCTGTCCGCGCGCAAGTTCGACGCCGCGGAAGCCTTTCGGCTGGGCGTGATCTCGCGAGTGGTGCCGCACGAGACGTTGCGGGAGGAGGCGATCCGCGCCGCCCGCGAGATCCTGCAGACCCCGCCGATGGCCCGCATGCACGTGAAGCGAATGCTGAACGAGCGCTACGGATTCATCGATTACCAGACCATGTTCTGGGCGCTGGAGGAATCGCCGGAGCCCCGCGAGGGGATGCGCGCGTTCATGGAGAAGCGCGCGCCGAACTGGGTGCCCGACGATGTGGCGGGTGATCCCGGCACGGAACCGAAGGCGCGGCAATGAGACTCGGCTTCCCGATGCCGCATCTGCTGCGGCTGCCGGCCAACTGCCGGCCGTGGGAGGCGGTGGTGACCGGCGCCGACCAGGCCCGGCTGGCGCGCTGGGCGGAACGGCTCGGCTACGAGATGATCAGTGTCCCGGAGCATTTCGTGATCCCGTCCGGGCACGTCGAGCGCTCGGGTGCGCACTACCTCGCCGCCTATCCGGCCATGGCGTATCTGGCGGGCGCCACCGAGCGCATCCGGGTCAACTCCTGCATCGCGATTCTGCCGCTGCAACATCCGATCGTCACCGCCAAGGCGCTGGCGAGTATGGACTGGCTGTCCGGCGGCCGGGTCACCGTCACCTTCGGCGTCGGCTGGCTGCCGGAGGAATTCGAGGCGCTCGGCGTGCCCTTCGGCGAACGTGGCGCGCGCAGTGAGGAATACATCCGCGCGATCCTCGAACTGTGGACCGCCGCGGAGCCGGAGTTCGAGGGCGAGTACGTCTCGTTCCGGGACGTCCGGTTCGAGCCGAAGCCGATCCAACGCCCGCATCCGCCGGTCTGGTTCGGCGGTGACGCCCCGCCGGTGCTGCGGCGTGCGGCGCGCTACGCCTCGGGCTGGTGGCCGTTCCTGACCAAACCCGAGGACATCCCGGCCCGGCTCGACTACGTCCGCTCGCAGCCGGACTACAGCGGCGGGCTCACCGATGTGTTCTACGGTTTCGCGACCACCCGGGTCGGGGAAGGCCATGTCGCGCAGGAGGATCCGCGGGCCCGGCCGGGGATGACCAAACAGGAGATCATCGACCGGCTGGGCTGGTTCACCGAACTGGGCGTGACGATGAGCGCGGTCCCGATCCCCGAGGTGCGGCACCTCGACGAGTACTTCGACTACACCCAGTGGGTGGCCGAGGAGATCATGCCCGCGGTCGCCTGACGATCGCCCGCGTTCCCATCGTTGTTTCAATCACTGATTGAAACAACGATGGGAACGTGTTCTACTCATGACATGACCGACACCGCCCCGAGTACCCGCGACCGGCTGCTGTCCGCCGCCGAGACCCTGTTGCGGACCGCGCACTACGACGAGGTGTCCGTCCGCGCGATCTGCGCCGAGGCCGGGGCGAATCCGGCCGCCGTGCACTACCACTTCGGCTCCAAGGAGGCGCTGGTCGCCGCGCTGCTGGAGGAGCGGCTCGGGCCGCTGTGGGCCGACCGGCTGACGGCGGTGGCTGCCCGCGGCTCGGTCGCCGACATCGTCGACGCGGTGCTGGCCCCGTTCGTGGAGCTGGCCGCCGATCCGACCGGCCGGCTGTATCTGCGGCTACTGGCCCGCTTCGTGCTGGGCCGCCGCGCCACCGGATTCCACGGCCCCTGGTTCCGGCTCGATTCGTGGGTGGATCTGCTCCCCGGCCTGGACGAACGGATCGGCCGGCGGCGCTGGATGCTGGCCTTCGACCTGATCATCATGCGCTTCGGCCAGGCCGGGGCGGAGGAACGAGAGCTCGCGCCGGACATGCTCGCCACGCTGCGGCGGTTCGTGGTGGCCGGTCTGACCGCACCGGCGGAGCAACCCGCATCGGCAGGAGAAATACGATGACCGACATCTTCGAACCGGCCACGCTCGGCCCGGTGACCCTGCGCAATCGCGTGCTCAAGGCCGCGACCTTCGAGGGCCGCACCCCGGACGCGCTGGTCACCGACGACCTGATCGACTTCCATCGCGAGATCGCCGCCGGCGGTGTCGGGATGACCACGGTCGCCTACTGTGCCGTCGCCCCCGGCGGCCGCACCGACCGGCACCAGATCTGGATGCGGCCCGAGGCGGTGCCCGGCCTGCGCCGGCTCACCGACGCGGTGCACGCCGAGGGCGCCGCGGCGAGCGCGCAGATCGGCCACGCCGGGCCGGTGGCCAACGCCGCCTCCAATCGCGTTCCGGCACTGTCGCCGAGCCCGATGTTCAGCCCGTTGTCCATGAGCCGCATGCGAGTTCCCGACGAGCACCAGATCGCCGAGGTGATCGCCGCCCACGCGAACGCCGCGCGGCTGGCGGCCGAATCCGGATTCGACGCGGTCGAAATCCATTTCGGCCACAACTATCTGGTGAGCTCCTTCCTGAGCCCGAAGCTGAACCACCGCAAGGACCGCTACGGCGGCTCCACCGCCAACCGGGCCCGGCTGGCCCGCGAGATCGCCCGCGCGGTGCGGGCGGCCGTCGGCGACCGGCTCGCGGTGACGGCGAAGCTGAACATGACCGACGGCGTGCGCGGCGGCCTGGAGGTGCCGGAATCGCTGCAGGTGGCCGCCTGGCTGGAGGCGGACGGCGCGCTGGACGCACTCGAATTGACCGCCGGCAGTTCGCTGTTGAATCCGATGCTGCTGTTCCACGGCGACGCGCCGCGCCGCGATTTCGCGAAGGTGCTGCCCACTCCCGCGCGGCTGGGCTTCTACGTGGTGGGCCGGAAGTTCCTGAAGGAGTACCCGTATCGCGACGGCTTCCTGCTGGAGCGGGCGCGGCACTACCGCCGGGAGCTGTCGATGCCGCTGGTCCTGCTGGGCGGTATCACGAATCTGGCGACCATGGAGCTGGCGCGGGCCGAGGGCTTCGATTTCGTGGCGATGGGCCGGGCCCTGCTGCGCGAGCCGAATCTGTTGCACCGCATCCGATCCGATGCCACCACCCGGTCCGCCTGTGTGCACTGCAATGCCTGCATGCCGACCATCTACACCCGCACCCGCTGCGTGTTCCGGCCCGATCAGCCGGCCGAACCGCTGACCACGGAACCGGCCTGAGGGCCGGGAAGCGAAGGGGCACAACATGAGTGGACGACTGGCCGGCCGCGTGGCGCTGATCAGCGGCGGCGCCTCGGGGATGGGCGCCTCGCACGCCCGCGCATTCGTCGCGGAGGGTGCGCGGGTGGTCCTCGGCGACATCGCCGCCGAGGCCGGCGCGAAACTGGCCGCCGAACTGGGGGACAACGCCGCCTACGTCCCGCTCGACGTGACCTCCGCCGCGGCCTGGACGGCCGCCGTCGCCCGGTCGGTCGAGCTGTTCGGCAAGCTGGACGTGCTGGTCAACAACGCCGGCGTCCTCGACGGCGGCGCACTCGGCACCTATACCGAACAGCAGTGGCAGCGGGTGCTGTCGATCAACCTGACCGGCCCGTTCCTCGGCCTGTCCGCAGCCCGCGACGCGCTGGTGGCGGCCCGGCCCGCCGCGGTGGTCAATATCTCCTCGGCCGCGGGTATGCAGGGCGTGGCCGGGATGCACGCCTACACCGCCTCCAAATTCGGCCTGCGGGGCCTGACCAAATCGGCCGCGCTGGAACTGGCTCCCCATGGCGTGCGGGTCAATTCGGTGCACCCGGGCGGGATCCTCACCCCGATGATCGGCGCACCGACCGGCGCCACCGCCGACCGCGAGGCGAATACGCTCACCCGGCTCGGGGTGGCGGAGGAGGTCAGCGGCCTGGTGGTGTTCCTGGCCAGTGCCGAGTCCAGCTATTGCACCGGTTCGGAATTCGTCGTCGACGGCGGCATGACCGCGGGCTGAGCGCTAGCGGTCCACCGCCACCGGCACGTCGTCGTCCCAGGGCTGACGGGTCACCAGATCCGCCACCCGGACGGTGCCGCGCTCGAATTCCCCGGTGGCCGCGTCGATCAGGCGATACCGCTGGGTCTGCCGATGGATCGGCTGAGCGTCCAGCAGGATCACGCGGACCTCGCCGGGCTCGAATCCGCAGCGCCGCTGCAGGGCCGCGATCAGCTGCTCGTTGTGCATATGCCCGTCACCGAAATTCCAGCCGATCGCGGTGCTGCAGATCCGTTCCCCGTCGGTGACGGTGTACTCGGCCGCCCGGTCGGCGGGTATCGCGCGGTGCACCAGCGTGAACAGCGCCCGCCCGTGCGAATTCATCGCGCGGAACGCGTATCCCAGATAGAGCGGGATCACCGCGCGATCCTTGCCGTACACCCGCTCCAGCTGGGCCTGCGGCATGCTCGCGATCGCCACCACGTGCTCGTCGATCTTCCGGGCCGCCGAGGGCAGTACGCACCACAGCGTGGTGTCCCAGTTCCCGGCGTAGTACCGCATGCCGGGCAGGAAGGAGACCTTGCGCGGGAACAGATTTCCGGCGACCACGACCCCCGCCGCCAGCAGCGTCAGCAGCACGGCCGGCGCGGGATGCGTCAGATTCCACGGCCGCAGGTCCGCGTGTGCGACGAACAGCGCCAGCACGCCGTAGATCATGAAGACGTTCCACTCCAGCGGTACCCCCATCGGGATCGCGGTGAGGATCGCCAGGTGGAAGCACACCAGGACCGTCGCCACGACCGCGGTCACCGGGCCGCCGCCGGAGCACAGCAGGACGATGCCCCCGGCCATCTCGATCGCGGTGGAGACGTGCGCGACTACCCGCGACCATCGGCCCGGCCGCAGATCGTCCGGAAAGCGTTCGAAGAACCGGCGTTTGAGCGCGCGCGGCCGCATCACCGGACTGTTGGACATCATCGTCGACACCACGAAGGGGAAGTGCCGGTTCAGTTTCGAGGTCGCCGCACCCACCCAGATCACGACGAAGATCAGCTTCGCCCCGATCACGGTATCGGCGCCGCCGAACAGGAAGGTGACCGTCAGCGTCGCGTACACCTCGCCGCGAGCGGCCAGGAAGATCACCTTGTCGCGCAGCCCGGCCGCCGCCAGCAGCACCAGGATCAGCCCGATCTCCCAGCGCGGCAGCAGTCCGGTGCCGTGGTGCGACACCGGATCCGGGCCGGCGCCACCGGAACCCAGCGCCCAGCAGATCGCCACCAGCAGCGCGGCGTAGAGCGCGACGTCCACCGGCGTGCGGTCGTCGCCCGCCGTGAACGGCACCCGCCGCGGCCACGGTGGCAGCCGAATCGTGTGGGGCCGCAGCCAATACAGGACGGACCCCATCGGCGGGAAGTACCGGTTGTTCAGCGGCCCGAATCCGCAGCCCAGCCCGATCACCTCGAATAGCATGGTGTACAGCACGATCTTCTCGAACACGATCGGCTCCGACCACCACGATCCGACCGCGGTGGGCCCGCCCAGGCCGGGGGTGCAGCCCGCGATCAGCCAGCCGCCGAGCAGATACAGCCCGATCTTGGCCACGTAGAACAGGTGCAGCACCGCCGGCGTGCCGAAGCCGACCTCGGCCCAGTGCCGGGCCATCGGCCGGATCCGTTCCCCGCGTGAGCCTTTCGACCATTCCGCCAGATCCAGCGTGGGCAGCTCGGGCTCGAGAAATCCCATCGGAACGCCTCCGTCCCCGGCGTCACGCCCCGATGCGGCAGCCGGTCCGGATACGGTGACATCCGCGGCCGATGCTGTCAATCACGTGATAGACACACGGTGGCGGGATCCGGTCGCGGGCCGGATCCCGTCGCTCACTGTTCGTCGAGTTCGATCGCCAGCGCCGGGCACAGCCGGGCGGCCTGGCGCACCCCGTCCTCGTGGGCGGCGGCCGGATGCTCCTGGAGCAGCACCACGATCGCATCGTCGTCGCGCTGGTCGAACACCTCCGGGGCCACCAGCACGCACTGCCCCGAACCGATGCACTTGTCCTGATCCACAACAACTTTCATGAGTCGGTCCTCACCAGGTGACGGGCAGCGCGTGGACGCCGTACACGATCATGTCGTGTTTGAACTCGATCTCCGCGAGCGGAACGGCCGAGCGCAGCGTGGGAATTCGGCGATACAGCGTGCCGTAGACGATCTGCAGTTCCATCCGGGCCAGCGGCTGGCCGAGGCACTGGTGCACGCCGTAGCCGAAGGCGATGTGGTGCCGGGCCTGCCGATGGATGTCGAGCCGATCCGGTTCGGGGAACGCCTCGGCGTCCCGGTTGCCGGCGTCGTTGGCCAGGATGATGCCCTCACCGGCCCGGACCAGCCGCCCGTCCACCTCCACATCCTCGGTGGCGACCCGGCGCCGGCCGGAATGCACGATGGTCAGGTAGCGCAGCAGCTCCTCGACGGCGTTGGCGACGAGCGCCGGATCCCGCGTATCGCGCAGTTCGGCAAGCTGATCCGGATGGTGCAACAGCGCCAGCGTGCCGAGACCGATCATGTTGGCGGTGGTCTCGTGCCCGGCGATCAGCATGAGCACACCCATGCTCACCACCTCGTCGACGGTCACCGCACCGGCGGCGAGCTGATCGGCGACCAGCCGGCCGAGCATGTCGTCGGTCGGCGACCGCTGCTTGTCGAGGACGAGATCGCGCAGGTACGAACGCAATTCGTTGCTCGCGGCCAGCGCCTCGTCGACCGGCGTGTCCCGGGAGATGAGTCTGCGGCTGCACGCCTGGAAGAAATCGTGATCCGCGTACGGCACCCCGAGCAGCTCGCAGATCACCAGCGAGGGCACCGGTAACGCGAAGGCGCGCACCAGATCCGCCGGTTTCGGCCCGGCCAGCAGTGCGTCGATGAGCTCGTCGACGATCTGCTGCACCCGCGGTCGCAGCGCGTCGATGCGCTTGATCATGAAGTTGCGGGTCAACATCTTTCGCAGCCGCGCGTGTTCCGGATCGTCCATCACGATGAACGGCCGGAAGTCCCGGCGGCGCTCGGCGGTCGAGGCGGACTGGTGCGGGAAGCCGGTCCGCTGGGTATCGGCGCTGAACCGCTGATCGGCCAGCACATCTCGCTGAGCGTCGTAACTCGTGACGAGCCAAGGAGTCTCGCCGCTCCAGATGCGAACCCGGCCGACCGGTTCGACGTCGCGCAGGTCCGGAGGTGGATCGAACGGGCTGTCGGCGGCCCGGGACATGGGGTAGGTGGGAAGGGTTTCGGTCACAGCGACCCCCAAGAGTTGTTACCAAACAAACGTTCACTAACCCGACCAGGATAGAACTCATTCGTTCCCCTGAGCAACGATCGGCGGACCGTCTCCGTGCGCGCGGACGGTTGCCCGCGGCGGCCCGGATTGCCAAGTGCCAGGCCACAATACGTTGCCGAGCGGTCGCGGACCGGTTCATCGATATCCCGCCGCCGAGTGGCCGGTCGGTATGTTGCCGGGCCGTGGCCGATATACCTAAGCGGTCGGTATTCGCGATTACGGATGCCGCGCACGTGCAATCCGGTCATCCTGTGAGACACGAAGTATCGGCCGACACCGCCCCGTCGGGTGGCGGCCGCCGGACGATAGTTGGGAACCGATGACATGCCTGCGGTCAACGATGATGGTGGCGTAGAGACGAAGCGGGAGCCGTGCCACATCCATGTGAGCTTCGCGACCCCGCCGGTGGAACTCGACTATCAGGACGACCGCGCCGTCGCCGACCGATTCGCCGAGGCGATGGCCCGCTCCGGCGCGGTCGTGACGATCGACGGCGAGCTGGGCGGCGATCTGCCGCTGCTGCCGTGCCGGCGACTGTGGCTGTGACGGCCGCAACGACCACAGCACCGTCGCCGGCCCGGCGAGCCGATTCAGGACCGGGTACGCGAACCCGGTAGCGCGACCGCGAACAGCGCCGCGGACGCCAGGCAGACCGCGGCGTCGACGGCCAGGGCGGTGGCGACGCCGTGTGCGATCCCGCCGGCGGCCGCGGTCACCACGGCCGACATGATCGGCGTGCCCAGCGTGATACCGACCTGCTGACTCATCGTGGCCAGTCCGGTCGCCAGCCCCTGCTCGGAATCGGGCAGGCCCGAGGTGGCGGTCACCATGAATCCCACGATCGCCACCAGATTCGCCACGCCACCGGCGAAGGTCGCCACCAGCAGCACCACGAACCAGCCGGGCATCGAATCGAGGAACACCAGCGGCAGCGTGGCCGCCGCCTGCACCGCGAAACCGGCTGCCACCGCGTACTTTCCGCCGATCCGGCCGATCACGTGCGGTCCCGCGATCCCGCCCAGCACGGTGCCGAGCCCCATCACCGCGAAGGTCAGGCCCGCCTGCAGCGGCGTGAACCCCCGCGCGTTCTGCAGGTACAGGGTCAGCAGGAACACCACCGAGGTCTCGGTCGCGAAGGCGAGCATGCCGGCCGGGTTACCCCAGCCGATGCCGCGGCGCCGCAACAACATCGGCGGCACCAGCGGCTGCGCCACGCGGCGTTCGATCCCCGCGAACACGAGCAGCAACACTACGGCGGCGAGCAGGAAACCCCAGCACCGCGGATCGCCCCAGGACCGCTGACCGGCCTGGGTGAGCCCGTAGACCCCGGCCACCAGCGCCAGCGTCACCGTGATCGCCCCCGGCGCGTCCAGCCGCGGCCGGACCTCGGACCGGTTCTCCCGCAACACGATCGGTCCCACGGTCAGTACGGCCACCGCGACCACGACATTGACGAAGAACGCCCACCGCCAGCTGATCAGATCGGTCAGCAACCCACCCAGGATCGCCCCGGTGGTGAATCCGGCCGCCATCAGCGCCCCGTTGAGCCCCAGCGCCCGCTCCCGCAGCCGCCCCTCCGGGAACGACGTGGTGAGCAGCGACAGCGCGGCCGGTGTCACCGCCGCGGTGGCCAGCCCCTGGACCACCCGGGCGAGCAGCAGCACCCACGGTGTCGTGGCGAGCCCGCCGGCCAGCGAGGCCACGCCCAGCACGGCCATCCCGGCGAGGAATTGCCGGCGGCGCCCGAACAGATCCGCCAGCCGCCCGAAGAACAGGGTGAACCCGGCCGCGCACACCGCGAACGCGGTGGCGATCCACTGCAGATCGGCCAGGCCGAACCCGACCTCCGCGCCGATCCGCGGCAGCGCCACATTCAGAATCGAGAAGTCCACGGCGAGAGTGAAACTCGCGGTCAACAGGACGAGCAGCGCCACCCGGTCACGCAGCCGGACGGAACGCTCCGGTGCGGTGTCGGTGACGACGGGAGAGTCGATGGTCATGTCGGCGACTCTCGTCCGGCCGCCGGCGGGCAACCACTCCCGGCGATGGGTACCACTGCCAGGGTCAGCCTCGCCGCCACCCGAGCGGGCACACTGGAGTGATGCGGGCACACTCACGGCACACTCCGGACGATTCGGCCATCCCGGCGGCCGCGACCGCGCCGTCGCAGGGGACCACGCCGTCGCAAGGGACCACGTCGCCGCAGGGGACCACAGCGCCGGAAGGGACCGCGCCGCAAGGGACCGCGCCGCAAGGGACCGCGCCGCAAGGGACCGCGCCGCAAGGGACCGCGCCGCAAGGGACCGCGCCGCAAGGGACCGCGCCGCAGGGGACCGCGGCGTCGCGTGCGGCCCGACCCGGCCCCGCCGCACCGCCCGCGAACGAACTGGGCGACTTCCTGCGCACCCGGCGCGCCGCGCTCAGCCCGGCCGATGTCGGCCTCACCACCTGGGGCGCCCGGCGGGTACCGGGCCTGCGCCGGGAGGAACTCGCCCAGCTGGCGGGTATCTCGATCAACTATTACATCCGGCTGGAGCAGGGACAGTCCGCGAACGCGGGGGATTCCGTCATCGAATCCCTCTCCCGCGCACTGCGTCTCGCCGACGACGAGCGCGCCCACCTCTACGCGCTGGCCCGGCCCGCCGCTGCGCGCCGGCCCCGGCCGGGCCGCCCGGAGGCGCCGAGCCCCGGTGCGGTCCGGTTGCTGGAATCCATGCCCGATGTACCCGGACTGCTGCTGGGCCGCCGCAACGACATCCTCGCCTGGAACGAACTGGGCCACGCCCTGCTCGCGGGACATCTCGACCACACCGCCCCCGCGGATCCCGCCCGGCGGCCCAATCAGATGCGGCTGCTGTTCCTCGATCCGCACACGCGCGAGCTGTACCGGCGCTGGTCCGACGAGGCGGCCCTCGCGGTGGCTTCGCTGCGGTACGTCGCCGCCGAGTATCCGGACGACCGCCTGCTGGCCGAACTGATCGGCGACCTCAGCATCAAGAGCCCCGAATTCGCCACCCTGTGGGCCCGCCACGACGTCCGATTGTGTTCGCGCGGAAGCAAATTGCTGCATCACCCGGAGATCGGCGACGTGGAGTTGCACTACGAGGCGATGCAGTTGCCCGACACCCAGGGCCAGCGCCTGTTCACCTACACCGTCACGGCCGATTCGCCCGACGCCGACGCGCTGACGCTGCTGCGCCGCCGCTGACCGGTCAGTCGTCGCTGCCGCGCCGATCGCCGAGGAAGGCCAGCAGTTCCGGATCGTCCGAGGTGAACCGGTCCACCTCCTCACCGCCGGTGCACGGGTAGAGGGCGACGGTCACCCGATCGCCCCGGCGGCCGAGCACCCGCCAGATCGCCCCCGCCTCCGTCCAGCGGGACAGAATCGCCACCGGATCCGGGGGTGCGTGATCGGTCCGATTTTCCGGCATATTCCCGATTATCCGTAACGCGCTGTTCACGAACGTACACTGCCGGAGTTATGCGCTCACGGAACAAGATCCTCGACGCGACGCTCGACGTGATCCGGAGCGAGGGTTTCGAGGGCGTCAGCATCGCCGCCGTCGCCCATACGGCCGGGGTGACCCGCCAGACCGTGTACTCCAACTTCGGCTCCCGCGAGGATCTGGTCTCCCAGGCGCTGATCGCACTGCTGATGCGGACCCTCGCCGACATCCGTGCGAAACTCGCTCCGGTACAGGATATTCCGGCGTACATCTGCGAACTGTTCGTCGCGATCCGCTCGGTGGTCCGCGCGGATCCGGTGCTGGGCCGGCTGCTCGCCGCCGAGACCCACAATCCGTTGTTCGACCCGATGATGACCACCCGCGCGAAACCCGTGGCGCGAGAACTGCTCCTGCCGGTGCTGGAGTTCGATCCGGGCCTGGAACCGCACCTGGACGACATCATCCAGATCGTGGTCCGGCTGGGCATGTCGGTGGTCGTCTTCGACGGCGACGATATCCGTTCGGACGACGATCTGCGGCGCTTCGTCGCCCGGTGGGTGTTACCGGCCCTGATGTCGCCGCCGATCTTTCGGGACTGATCACAAACCGCGCGAAGCTGATCTTGACACTTACCCGCAATACTGTCTAGTTTTGCGTCGGCCCGCCGATCTCGAGCGGGCGTCCAACTCGCAAATCGGTTCGTTCGCAGGACAACTCGACGCAGCACTCCGGTAGCCCGGATGCTGCGCCGACGTGTCCTGATGCGTCACGGAGGTCGGTCATGTCCGCAGTCACCCGCCGTTCGTTCCTGGGCGCGGCCGGCGCCGCGGCGCTCGGGCTCGCCGCCGGACCGCTAGCCCGCGCCGACATCCCGACCCCGGTGCGGGTGCCCCTGACCCGCGAGAACCACCGCGTGATCGTGATCGGCTCGGGCTTCGGCGGCGGCGTCGCCTCGCTGCGGCTGGCCCAGGCGGGTGTGTCGGTGTTGCTGCTCGAGCGCGGGATGCGCTGGCCGACCGGCCCGAACGCGCAGACCTTCCCGCTGGCGAGCGATCCGGACAAGCGGATCCTCTGGTATCGCTCCGCCAAGCGACTGTTCGGCGAACAACTCGACCTCGAGCCCTACACCGGCCTGATCGAGGCCGTGTCCGGCGACAACATGACGGCCCTGTGCGCGGCCGGCGTCGGCGGCGGATCGCTGGTCTATCAGGGCATGTCGCTGCAACCCGCCGAGGACGTCTTCCACACCCAGTTCCCCGCCGAACTGGACTGGGCCACCATGAACCGGGTCCACTACCCGCGGGTCGCGAACATGTTGCAGCTGGCCGTCGCCCCCGATCAGCTCGTCGACAGCCCCAACTACCTGGCCGCGCGGGTCTTCGCCGAGCGCGCGCGGGCGGCCGGACTGCCGGTGTCGAAGATTCCGATGCCGATCGACTGGAACTACGCGCTGGACGAACTGGCCGGCAAGATGACCCCGTCCTACACCAACGGCGCCGGCGCGCTGGGTGTGAACAACGGCGGCAAGCATTCGGTCGACGTCACCTATCTCGCGGCGGGCGAGGCCACCGGCCGGGTCGAGGTCCGGTCCCTGCACCACGTCACCGACGTCGAGCGGGCCGCCGACGGACGCTGGACGGTCCACGTCGACCGCATCGACACCTCCGGCGCCGTACTGGAGAACCTGATCCTCACCACCGGCACGCTGATCATGGCCGCGGGCAGCCTCAACACCACCCGACTGCTGGTGCGCGCCGCCGCCAAGGGCCAGATCCCGGACCTGCCCGACGGCCTGGGTGGTAACTGGGGTACCAACGCCGACCGCATCTACGTCTGGACCGATATGGGGGAGCCGCTGGGCAGCCCGCAGGGCGGTCCGGTCGTCTACGGCAGCCTGAACTGGTCCGATCCGGCCGCGGCGGCCACCGTGATCCAGGCGTCGATCCCGCCGCTGAGCGTCGATCCGCGCAGTACCGTCCTGGTCGGCTACGGCGTCAGCTCGGGCCGCGGCCGGTTCGACTACGATTCGGCGACCGACGACGCGCTGCTGCGCTGGCCCGGCGACGGCGACGCCGCCATCCAGGATTCCCGGATCGGCCCGCTGGTCCGGGCCATCGCCGGCCCGGACAGCACGCTCACCGACACCAACGCCGTGGTCCCGTCGACCTGGCATCCGCTCGGCGGCGCCGCGATGGGTTCGGTCTGCGATCTGGACGGCCGGGTGCTCGGCCAGCGCGGCCTGTACGTCCTGGACGGCGCGCTGATCCCCGGCAACTGCGCCGCCTGCAACCCCTCGATGACCATCGCGGCCGTGGCCGAGCGCGCACTGGACCACCTGGTCACCCAGGACGTCGGCACGATCATCTGACGGTTAGGGAGCCCTCGGCGGGCACTGTGATACGAGTTCTCCCGGATGTGCGTGCCCACCGGACCGGCGAGACCCGCAGCCCGTCAATGGATCTCCGGATTCTGGCCCGCGTGGACGATCAGCCGGTTGATGTACAGCGAGCGGCGGTTGCGGATCAGAAATCTGCTGTCCCACAGGTGAACCACCTTGCGCTGCGGCAATCTGCTCACATCGAGGGCGAGATAGTGCGTCGGAATGGTGTGGTAGACGCCGATCTCGCCCGACAACGTCAGATCGGAGACCGTGCCCGGCGCGGTACTCGTCACGAACTGCCCGCGATGACCGCTCGAATCCCATGCGGGGCGCAGCTTTCCGGTGCCGAGGATCTCCTCCAGTTCCTCGCGCGAGGTGTAGCGGTACATCAGGCGCTGTGTTCGCGCCGCGTCCGGGTCGGTGAGCCGGGCCACGAATTCCGCTGCGGCCGGATACTTTTCGGGCTCGTCGGCGAAGCGGAACACCACGGCGCCGCGCTCCTCCGCCGTGGTCAGAATCTCCGAGCCGTCGGCCGATGTGCGGACCATGCCCTCCATCCGGTCGGCCAGCGCATCGGCGGCCCGCCGGGTGATCGCGCCCAGCTCGCTCGCGATCTTCGACATCAGGTTGATCGGTTCCGTCACAACGCTCCCGGCCGTCGGACCGGCGAGCGCCGCGAAGCTCAGCCGACGGTGACGGGCTCGCCCGGGGCGAGTACCCGAACTCGGGTGTCGGGTGCGTATTTCGCGGCAGCCTGCCGGAATCGTTCCGGCGTGCCATCGTATTTGAGGAACCAGCGGTCGCGCAGGGCTCCGGCGGTGAACGCATAGTGAATGGGGACCGCCAGCGCCGGTCGCAGCATCCCGCAGAGTTCCGCTGCCTCTTCGGCATTCATCACGACCTGGCGGTTGAACGCGGGACGGATCCGCAGCCCGTTGATCGGCAGCAGCGCGAGGTCGATATCCGGGAAACGCCGGGGTATTTCATCGAGGCCGGGGATGCGCAGGGTGTCGGCGCCGAAGAACACGGTGCGCCCGGCGCCCCGGATCACGAAGGTGATCTCGGGAACCCCGTGTTCGGCCGGGGCGGCGGTGATGGTGAGGCCGTCGACCGTGATCCCTTCCCACGCTTCGACTTCGGTGACATTCGTGAAGCCGGCCCGGTGGGCCTTGGCGCCCATGCCGCGCTTGACCACGAACGGTACGTCCCTGTCCCGATACGCGGCGAAGGCATCGAGGTCGTAATGGTCGTAGTGGTCGTGGCTCGCGACCACCGCGGTCAGGTCCGGCAGGGTCGCGGGCGTGTACGCGAGCGGTTCGCCGCGCAGATAGCCGGGCTTCTCCGAGAACCACGGATCGGTCAGCACGTATCGCCCGTCGAAATTCAGCAGGACGCACGAATGGGTCACGCGGGTCGCGGTCGTGGTGGACATGAGGACTCCCAACGGTGGATCCGGACAGCGGAATCGGGGCGGCAGAATAAGCTAAGGTATGTAAGCTTATGGTTCGTAGCTTAAGTTCGGACCCGCGACTCGTCAACCGGCGGAACGGTTTCGCGGCGGCAGGAGGAGCAGAGATGGCGGCGGCACCGGCCAAACGGCCCCGGAATCCGCGGGGCGAGGGGGAGCGGCTGCGCGCCGAACTCGTCGAGGCCGCGGCACGGCTGCTGGCGGCGTCCGGCGATGCCCGGCTGCTCACGCTGGCGGCCGTCGCGCGCGAGGTCGGGATCGCGACTCCCTCGATCTACCGGCATTTCCCGGATCTGGATCGACTGGTGGCGGCGGTGGTCAGCGACCGGTTCGCCCGGCTGGACGCCGCCCTGGCCGAGGCCATCGGGGCCGGCGCCGATCCGGCCGCGCGGCTACGCGCCTGCTGCGCGGCGTATTGCCGCTTCGGCCTGGACAATCCGGGCCACTACCGCATTCTGTTCGGCGCCGAACTCGCGCTGGATCCGGCGCGGCCGGGGGAGCGGCCCGGCGAGCAGGTCTTCGAGCGACTGGTCGCGGCCACCGCGGCGGGTATCGCGGCGGGGGTGGTCACACCGGGTGATCCGGAGGCGATCGCCGTCAACATCTGGGTCGCCCTGCACGGCATCGTCTCGCTGCGGACCGCACGTCCGCACCGCCGCTGGCCGGAGCCGGAGGTACTGGTCGACGCCGTCCTGACCGGTCAGGCCGGATTACGCCGCGACTGACGAGAACCGCGGCGCCACCACGACGATGATCGCGGCGCGAAAATAACGAGAACCGCAGCGCGGCAACGGTTTACGATCGGCCAGTATACGATCAGTGCCCGTATTCGGCCAGGACCGGCGCCAATTCGTCGGGGGTGGCGCCGTGCAGGATGACCCGGTCCGCGCCGTGGCCCAGTTCCTCGCGCACCCGCGCCGCACAGCGGGCCGGACTGCCGGTCGCGGCGGCCGACAGCCACTCGTCCGGCAGCAGGGTCGCGATGTGCTCCAGCTGTCCGGTGTCGGCCTTGCCGTCGATGGCGCCCGGAATCGAGGTCACCACCGGATCGCCGCGGAAGCGTTGCAGCACAGCCGGATCCCAGTCGTTGGTGCGGACCATCAGATCCCCGTAGCCCTGGAGATAGGTGGCGAGCCGGCCCACGGTCTTGCGCAGCCGCAGATCCTCGGGCAGGTGATCGCCGACGGTGGCCAGGCACGACCACACCCGCACCGCATCGGGATCGCGCCCGGCCTGTTCGGCCGCCTTCTTCACCGTCGCGACGCAGCGGCGCAGCGTCTCGGGCGGAAAATAGGTGTGCAGGACGACGTCGTCGAACACCCGGCCGCCGAGGGCCAGCGACTGCGGCCCGAACGCCACCAGCGCCAGCCGGATGTCCTCGTCGAAGTCGGGATCCAGGAACAACACCGGATAGCGGCCGATCGGCCCGTCGTGATTCGCGATGATCTCACCGCGCCACAGCCGCCGCATCACCTGTGCCCAGTCCGCCAGCTGCGCGGTGGTGACGGCGGGTATTCCGAACGCGGCGTGGATCGCCGCGATACCGCGCCCGACGCCGAGGGTGAACCGGCCGCCGGACAGGCGGTGCATGGTGGTCGCCCAGGACGCGGTGATCAGCGGATGGCGGGTGTTGTAGTTGGTGGCCGCGGTGGCGATGGTCATCCGCTCGGTGACCGCGCAGGCCGCGCCGGTCAGCGACGAGGCCTCCTTGGTGTTCCAGCGCTCGGAGATGAACCCGGTACCGAAGCCGAGTTCCTCACCGCGGCGGGCCTCGTGCAGCAGTGCCGCGGGCCCGTCGATCCCGGCGCCGGCGAGCAGATAGAACCCGAGTTCGTCGTAAATGGGTGTCACGTGCCAACTCCTTGCCGGCGGCGATGCCGGAACCGCGTGCCCTGTCGCGCGGTTAAGATAACATAGTTTCCCATTGTGGGGCAGGCGATCCGGATCCCGGAGCGAGGAGCGCGAACGTGCCGAAGCCGTTGCTGAGCGCGGAGGCGATCTTCGACGAGGCGCTGCGCATCCTGGCCGAGGAGGGCGCCGCGGGACTCACCATCCGCACGCTTGCGGCGCGACTGCGCTGTTCGAACAAGACCCTCTACCAACAGGTCGGCAGCTACGAGGTGCTGGTGCGCGGGGTGGTCGCGCGGGCCTTCGCGCGGCTGGAGCTCGGCTTCGCCGCCGACGCGGTGTGGGAGGTGGCCGCCGAATCGTGGTGCACCGAACTGCGCGCGGCCCTGCTGGCCAATCCCGATCTGTGCACCCTGATGACGATCGCCGACCGCGACGTCGTCATCGATCACGTCCACCGGCTGATGACCGTCCTCGAACGGGACGGTTTCAGTCACAGCCGGGCGGTCGAGGCCGGCGGCATCCTCGCGCACGTCACGCTCAGCATGACGTTGTCGGATGTCGCCGCGCCGGGCGAGTGGGACGATCCGCGCGTCTTCGCGACGACCGTCCGCTGGCTCGTCCACGGAATGGCGCTGTCCCGCGCCGAAGAGAATCTGCGCCACCACGATCGGGCCGAATCACCGCGGACCGGCCGGACGGGGCCGCGACGAAGGAAGAACGCATCATGAACACATCGTCGAGGCGGGCCGACGCCGTCCCGCCCGCGCTGCCGGCCGATCCCGGTCAGCTCACCGCCGAATGGCTCGAATCCGTACTGGGAGTGGAGATCTCGTCGGTGCGCGTCGACGCGGTCGGTACCGGCCAGACCGGTGCGACCTATCGGATCACCCCCGTCTACGCGGGCCCGGAGTCCGGCCCGCACGCGCTCATCGCGAAACTGCCGTCGCAGCGCGCGGAGGTCCGCGAGCGCGTCGCGCTCGGCTATCGAGCCGAGCACGCCTTCTACACCACGGTCGCCGGCACCGTCGCGGTCCCGCTGCCGCGGGTGCACCACTGCGATATCGCCCGCGACGCTTCGGAATTCGTCCTGCTGATGTCGGATCTGCATCCCGCCGTACAGGGCGACCAGATCCGCGGCTGCACGCCGGCCGAGGCGCGGGTGGCGGTGGAGGCGCTCGCGGGCCTGCACGGGCCGCGCTGGTGCGATCCGGCCTGGCTGACCTTCGACGGCGCCGCCCTGCCCCGGGCCCAGGGCGCCGTCGCGCGCGGGATGGGCGATCTCGCCCGCTTCGCCCTGGACGCCACGCTCACCGGCCTCGGCGACCGGCTCACCGCCGAGGACCGCGCCACCCTCACCGCGGCGGCGGACGCGATCGAGCCGTGGCTGGGTATCCATCCGGACCGGTTCTGCCTGCTGCACGGCGACTACCGGCTGGACAATCTGCTGTTCGCACCCGATGCGAGCGCGGTGACCGTGGTCGACTGGCAGACCATCACGATCGGGCTGCCGGCACGGGACCTGGCCTATTTCCTCGGCACCGGCCTCACTCCCGACCTGTGCGCGCGAGTCGAGGCCGACCTGGTCGCGGCCTACCACGCACGGCTGCTCGGCTACGGCGTGACCGGTTATCCGGCGGCGGACGGCTGGACCGACTACCGCCTCGGCATGTTGCAGATCCCCATGCTGACCACCCTCGGCTTCGCCTTCTCCACCGAGACCGACCGCGGCGACGAGATGTTCCTGACCATGCTGTCCCGGGGCTGCGCGGCGATCCGCCGCCTCGGCACGATCGAACTGGTGCGGACACTGTCCTGATCCGGCCCGCTCCCGGCGAACCTCGGTAGCGTGGGAGCGTGCCCGATACCGCTACCACCCCGGATGCCACCGTGCTGGTGGTCGACGACGATGTGAACATTCGCGATCTGCTCTGTGAAGCGTTGCGCCTCAACGGGTTCCACACCGTCGCCGCCGACAGTGGGCAGGCCGCGCTGGCCGCGTTCGCCGCGCATCGCCCCGATATCGTCGTGCTGGACGTGATGCTGCCGGATATGGACGGCTACGCGGTGGCCCGCCGGTTGCGGGAGACCGGCAACGAGGCGCCGGTGCTGTTCCTCACCGCCCGCGGCGCGGTGGCCGATCGGATCGAGGGCCTGGCCGCCGGCGGTGACGACTACGTCGGCAAGCCGTTCAGCCTGGAGGAGGTGGTGCTGCGATTGCGTGCGATCCTGCGCCGCACCAGCGGATCCGGCGACGACAACCTGCTGCGGTACGCCGATCTGCTGCTGGACGTCGCCGCGCACCGGGTGGTCCGCGCGGGCACCGACATCCTGCTGTCGGCGACCGAGTTCAACCTGCTGCACTACCTGATGATCAACGCCGAGGTGGTGGTCAGCAAGGAGAAGATCATCGATCGGGTGTGGCACGCCGACGCGGGCCGGGAGAGCCGGGTGGTGGAGTCGTTCATCAGCCAGTTGCGGCGCAAGGTGGATGCGGTGGACCCGCCGCTGATCCACACCATCCGCGGCGTCGGCTACGTGCTGCGGCGCTCCTGAGGACCGCCACCCCCGGCGCCTACGCCACCCGCATCCGAACCCTCCTCGGCCCACCGCCCGACGGGTCAGACGATCCGGCGCCCCGGATCCGGCCGCAGCGCCCGCGCGCCACACCACTGCGTGACCGCGATCCGTCCGCGATCGTTCCCGGTCGCGATCATGAATTCGACCAGCCCGAGCCAACTCCCGTCGCTGCACCGCGCCCAGGCCAGCAACCGCCCCGGCACCGTCCGGCTCAGATCGAGCCCCCCGGCCTTCACCCGCATCGGCACCGTATCCCGCCCGAACCGCCCGCCGGGCGTCCGGGCGATCGCGACCCCGAGTTCCACCAGGACCGGCACCGGCGGATCGACGACCCGTCGCATCGACGGGCTGAAGATCTCGGGCCAAGTCTCGAACATATATTCGAACTATAGTTGACACGTCTCGGAACGGAAGAGTCCGGCATCGGCGTGGCTGATCAGCGTATCGCCGCCCGGTTCGCCGCTCCCGTCACCACGGGACCTTCGCAGCGACCGGACGAGACCGGATCGCGGCCGCTCCTCGTTCGTCCGGGCGGCCGCGGTGCCGTCCGTGGCCGTCCGGACGAGATCGGCTCACCGTGGCCGATCACCTCCCGGGCCGAGGTGATCAGCGCTGCGACCGCAGCTGTTCGCCGACCCGTCGATGTAATTCTTCGGCCGATTCGATGTCCCAGTACTCCTCGGGCATCTCCAACTCGTGCACTTCGTACCCCGGGCCGCCGTGGATCGCGAAGGTCGGATCCTCCTTGTGCGGATTTTTCGGGGGCCGATAAGTGCCGACGACATCACCGGCTTTGTCGGTCAATACCTGCATCTTCATGATCACATCGCCCAATCGCTCTGGAATTCGGGGAAATAGACGACCATCACGCGGCCGGCAACCGGCTGCGAACAGCTGTTGGAGACGAGCCCGTAGTAGTAGACGGGCCCCTGTGCGCTACGGGCCTGGGCAAAGTGCGTGATCGTCAACTTCACATCCTCTGCCACCGCTGGATGGTTCGGCGAGACGACGCACACCACCGGCCCTTTGTTCGGGTTCTGGCCGGGTGGCCACGAAAAAGTGAACCACAACGTTTCATTGCCGGGTGCAATTGTTGCTGTGCCAAACACAAAATCAGCTGCCATCACAGGTCCTTTCGCCAATTTCGTACCGCCGGCACGGCGGGATCGACAGCAACTCGGCGTTCAACCGCCCGGCGGATTCGGCATTTTCGTGGTGATACATCCGTACGGCGACACGCCGATTCAGCAGTCGCCGGATCGTGGGACCGAAGTGCCACCCAACAGCCTGCGTGAGAAATGGATCGGGGAGAATACCCGTTCGAAATTCTACTCGTCCGCCCGGTCCGGATGAACAGGATGAAACGTCACAACCTGATGAACGGACGGACCGCAGTGCGGCACACGGCCGGGTGACCGAACTCCCGTGGCGCTCACCGATTCGGCAGGACCCCGAGCAGGAATGCCCGGTCGTCGTCGGCGGCCTGCGGCAGCACCGTGAAGTGGGTGGCCGAGGGATAGAGCCGCAATCGGCTGTCGGCGCCGCCCTGCCGGAGTTGCTCCTGCAGCAGTAGCGTCGTCGGCATCGGCTGCACGGTGTCGGGCACGCCCTGCAGGAGCAGGACCGGTGCGCGATAGCCCGTGGTGGGCACCCCGAGGTAGTCGCGCAGCGCCGCGCCGATCGCCGGATCGGACAGCGGCTCGGCATACAGCCTGCCCAGGGGTTGTCCCGCGACGGCGGCCTCGATCGCGCCCATGCAGTCCCGGCCCGCCTCCGCGACGGCCAGCATCTGCCGGCCCCACGGGCTCAGGTGGTCGAGGACGTGCAGCTCCGGGCGGGCGTGGTCGAGTCCGGCCAGGATCATCAGGATGCGGACCTGGAGTCCGTCGAGCGCGGGAGCGGCGGGCAGCTCCGGTCCCGCGACCGCGGCGATGACACCGTCGACATTGCTCGTCGGCGCGTAGGACAGGACGCCGCGCACGTCGAGGTCCGGCGCGTAGTCCGGGGCGGACGCCGCGGCGAACAGCACCGACTGCCCGCCGATCGAATGTCCCGCCAGCACAACCGACTCCGAGAGGCCGGGATCCGATGTCCGTCCGGCCCGGACGATGTCGAGCACGGCGTGCCCGGCGGCCCGCCCGGCCAGGTATTCGTAGACGCCGTCCGCGCCGAGCCCGATGTAGTCCGTCGCCTCCACCGCATAGCCCCGCGCGAGATAGGCGGACAGTTGCGGTGTCTCGTCGAATCCGTCGGCCCGCTGACCGTCGAGATTCGGGGTGCAGCCGCGGGTCGTACCGCTGGTGCTGTGCGCCCACGACACCACGGGCCGGCCACCGGGCGGCGCCGCGCCGGCGGGCAGGAAGAGGTCGCCGCCGCTGATCGCGGGCTCGCCGTTCTGCCCGGTGGTCCGGTACACGATCCGAAACCCCCGGGCCGCACCGGGAATCAGCTCCGCGGGGGTCAGGGGCCGGGATTCGACGATATCGCCGGGCCCGGCCGGCGCGGGCCGGGCCGTCGCCACCGCGGTGCCGGTGATCGGGGACAACGCCAGCAGTGCGGCGAGGGCCGCCCGCCGGAAGAGGGCTGAACTGGTCATGCCGCCGATCATCACCGGCACCGGGTGGCCGTGGCTTGAACAAACCGGCTATCCGACCAGAGCCGCTCCGGCCCAGCTCATTCCGGCGTGCACGAATTCCGACGGTGCGTGACCGAACATCCGCCGGCACGTCCGGCTCAGGTGCGCGCTGTCGGCGAATCCCGCCGCGTGCGCGGCCTCGGTCAGCGATCGGCCCGCCGCGCACGCCTCGATGGCCCGCAGTACGCGCACCCACCGCACATAGGGCCGGAACGGCAGCCCGACCTCGGCCCGGAAGGCATGGCGCAGACGGCTTTCCGAGAGTCCGACCGCATCGGCCACCTCGGTCAGCACGACCGGACCCGCACTCGCCCGCTCCGTCAGCAGCCGGATCGCCCGGGCCACCGCCGGATGCGACGTCCCGGCCGAGGAGGTCGCCGCCACCTCCCACGGATACGGCGGCGCGAGCGAGGCGCCGGCCGCCGCCCACGCCTCGACCGAGCCGGGATCGGCCACCATCGACGTCAGCACCCGCCCCGCCCGCGACATCGGCTCGACCTGCGCCACGATGCCGGTACCGGTTCCCCGCACCACCCGGTGCGCGATATCGGCAGGAACGACGAAAGCCGTTGCGGTCGTGGTTCTTCCGTCGGCATCCGCCAGCGTCACGGTCCCGCCGAGCGCGATGTTCACGCCGACCGTGTGATGGGCGTGCAGCCCCGCCGGCCCGATCCGCCCGGTGAACGCCAGCAGTCCCGGCCGCAGCACCACATCGCCCGACCACTGCCTCGCCGGTGCGTCACCCATGACCGCGAGCGTAACCGCACCGCAGCGGCGGCGGCGTTCCGCCTCGGCCCGGGGAAACACTCGACCGGCGAATCCCGTTGCCGCTCAGTCGGAGAGGTACGCGGTGAGCGCCCCGATCAGCCCGTCGAGCGCGTCGTCGAGATCGCCGTAGGTGCCGAGGGTGCGCTCGGAGGTGATGCCGCGCATCGCGGCGGGGACGAGCGCCGCCACCTGCCGCACCTTCACCGGATCCACGCCGAGGTCGGCGAAGGCGCGCTCACATGCCTTGTCCCAGTTGGGTTTCCAGGAGGCCAGCTCGGCGGCGGTGCGGGGGAAGTCGCGTTCCAGCTCGGCCTGGTCGCGGGGGAGGGCGGCGCGCAGGGTCTCGATGGCCAGCGATTCGGGTGTGCGCAGGCCGACGGCCATCGTGCGGATCAGCGCGTCGACCCGTTCGTACAGGGTGCCACCGGGTTTCAGCCCGGCGGGCAGGTCGCCGCGCTTGTCGGCGGTGTGCCGCAGGACCGCCGCCCACAGCCCGTCGATATCGCCGAACTGGTACTTCACCACACCCCAGGTGGCGCCGATGTCGCGGGCGATCCGATTACCGGAGACGGCGGCGGGATCGCCGGTCGCCAGCGAGGCGATGGCCGCCTCCAGCATGCTCTCCCGGGTCGCGAGGCCGCGCTTGTTCGCGCGCCGCCCGCCGATCGCCATATCCGTCACGAGGGCCGATTGTAGCTGCCTCGACCAGGGAGTTCTATTTTCACATAACCCTCTTGTAATCTTTCAAAGAGGGTTCTATGCTCAGGTCGCCCCGTGGCCCGGGTCACAGCCCGGCGCCGGGCGGGGCGGTACGGGTTCCGCGGTGATCGGGAGGATCGAGATGGCGAGACCACCACTGTCGATGGAGCCCACGGGCTGGTTCCAGGTGGCGTGGTGCACGGAGATCGCGATCGGCGCGGTGCACCGGATGAAGTATTTCGGCCGCGACATGGTGGCCTGGCGGTCGGCGTCCGGGCAGGTCGCGGTGTTCGACGCCTATTGTGAGCACCTCGGCGCGCACCTCGGTTACGGCGGCCGGGTCGACGGCGAGAATCTGGTGTGCCCGTTCCACGGCTGGGAGTGGAACCGCGAGGGCCGCAACGTGTGCATCCCCTACGAGGACCACCCGAACCGTGGCCGCCGCATCCGCAGCTATCCGGTCGCCGAGCGCAACGAGGCCGTCTGGATCTGGTTCGACATCGACGGCCGCCCACCGTATTTCGAGATACCGGACATCTTCGCGGCCTTCGGCGACGACAGGTCCGCGGCCGACTACTATCCGCCGGTGCCCGGGGCGACGCTGTTCCGGCCCGGACTCGAACTGCATCCGCAGTACATCATGGAGAACGGTGTCGACTTCGCGCATTTCAAATTCGTGCACAAGACGCCGTTCGTGCCGGAGTTCACCCGTCACGATTTCTCCGGGCCGGTGTCCTTCGTCGATTTCACCATCGCGTTCGAGGCGGGTGTCGCCGCGGACGAGATCGCCAGCGGCGTCGAATCGATCAACGCCGGACTCGGCTGTTCGATCACCAAGAGCTGGGGCATGGTCGACAACCGCACGATGCCCGCGGTGACCCCGGTCGACGAGACCACCTCCGATGTGCGCTTCACGGTGTGGATCGGCCGCCGCCCCGGCGACGACGCCCCCGAGTTGAACCGCTACGGCGCCACGATGGCCGACTTCGTCATCGAGCAGTTCGCCGCCGACGTGGAAATCTGGGCGCACCAACGGTATTCGGATCCGCCCGGCCTGTCGCGCAAGGAGTACCGAGGCTTCACGGCCCTGCGCGCCTGGGCGGCCCAGTTCTATCCCACCCACTCCTCGAACAACAGAAAGGCCGACGCGCGATGAGCACTCCCGATCGGATCCGGGTATTCCAGGTCGCTACCGGCAATCTCGGCACCGAGATGATCGGCCGCGTCCAGGCGCATCCCGATCTCGAACTCGTCGGATTGCACTGCTACACACCGGACAAGATCGGCCGCGACGCCGGCGAGATCGTCGGCATCGGCCCGATCGGGGTCACGGCCACGGGCACGGTCGAGGAGATTCTCGCGGCCCGCCCCGACGTGCTCACCTTCCACGGCGTATTCCCCGACGAGGATCTCTACGAGAAGGTGCTGGCGGCGGGCATCGACGTGGTGACCACCGCCGACTGGATCACCGGATTCCATCGCGACACCAATCATCCACACCCGTCCGGCCGGAAGGTCAGCGAGATCATCGCGGCCGCCTGCGAACGCGGCGGTTCCACCTTCTACGGCACCGGTATGAATCCCGGCCTGTGCCAGATTCTCGGCATCGTGCACACCGCCGACGTCGCCGAGATCGAGAACATCGTCGTCACCGAATCCGTCGACGTGTCCTGCCATCATTCCGTCGACACCTGGAAGGCGGTCGGATACGGCCGCCCGGTCGACGATCCGACCATCCCGGATTCGCTGTACAAGTACACCGCGGTGTTCGCCGATTCGGTGTACCTGATGGCCGACGCCTTCGATCTCGAACTCGACGAGGTCGCCTTCCGCTACGAACTCGGCGCCTGCACCGAGGAGGTCGATCTCGGCTGGTATTCCCTGCCGAAGGGGTCACTCGGCGCCAGCCACATCAAATATCAGGGCATGGTCGACGGGGTGCCGCGCATCGAATCCCATCTCGAATGGCAGATGACCCCGCACACCGATCCGGCCTGGCGGGTACAGGGCTGCTACATCACCCAGGTGACCGGCGATCCGAACATCTACAGCAAACATATGATCTTCCCGCGCAAGGGATTCGACCTGTCGAATCCGGAGAATTTCGCCTCGATCGGCATGACCGTCACCGGACTGCCCGCCCTGAACTCGATAAGATCGGTCGTCGCGGCCCGCCCCGGCATCGTCACCAGTGCCGACCTGCCGCTGCGCGCCTTCGCCGGCCGCTTCAAGATCTGAACCGGCACATGGATATTCAGCGCATCGGCGACACCCTCGACATCCAGGCGGTACTGCACGCCTACTGCCGCGCGGTCGACACGAGGGATTGGGAACTGTACCGCTCGCTGTTCACCGCGGAGGCGATATTGGATTACCGCTCGGCGCCGTTCGGCCGCAGTGGAATCCGGGACGAGATCGTCGACTGGTTACGCGAATCCATGGCGGTGCTGCCCATGACCCAGCATTTCGTCACCAATATCGAGGCGGATATCGACGGCGATACGGCCGAGGTGCGGGCGCAGTTCTACAACCCGATGCAGTTCCCCGGCTTCCCGGAACTCAGTTTCTGCGGCGGCTACTACCACCATTCGATGGTCCGTACCGCCACCGGCTGGCAGAGCCGCGCACTGCGCGAGGACAATGTCTGGTTCGCCAACAACCCGATGACCGGCCCATAATCGACGGTGTGTCCTCGTCACCGGCCGACCAGCAGGCCGCCCGGCGCAAAACCGGACGGCCTCGATCCACCCGCGCACCCGATGCCATTCGGGCCGCCGCGGTTCGGCTGTTCTCCGAGCACGGCTTCAGCGGTACCTCGGTGCGCGATATCGCGGCCGCGGCGGGCGTCGATCCGGCCCTGGTGATCCGGCATTTCGGTTCCAAGGAGGCGTTGTTCCTGGAGACCGTGTCGGTGGATCACAGCCTGCGCGGCGTGGTCGATGGCCCGCTGGACACGCTCGGCCGCGCGATCCTGCGCAGGCTCGTGGAAGAGGTCCCGGACGACACCCGGAAGCTGTACCGCGCGCTGTTCGGCGCACTGGACCGCACCGAGGTCCGCGCCTACCTGGAGAGTTCGACGGCCCGGCACGTCACCGCGCCGCTGGCCGAGCGACTGCCCGGCCCCGACGCGGCGATCCGCGCCGAGTTGATCGCCGCCCAGATCGCGGGCCTGCTGATGAGCGGCCGGCTGTTCGGCGGCGGTCGCGGCCCGCATCCGGATCCGCGGGTGCTCGACATCTACGCCCGCGCGATCCAGGCCCTCATCGACAGTCCGTGACTATTCCTGTTCGAGCGTCTTACCGGTATTCATCTTCACCGCGGCGCTGACATTCGCCTTCGGATCCTCGGCCCGGCCGGATTCGGCTGCCTTCTGCCGCTTGGCCAGTACCCGCTCGACGACCCCGTTGAGCACCGAGCCCAGTGGGAATCCGAGATAGTGGGTGAGGAAGATGGCCGTCTCCCGCAGTTCCTCGGCGGTCAATTCCCCGTTCTGCAACGCGGCATTGACCTGGATCTCGGCGGCATCCGGCAGATTCAGCGCCGTCACCACGGTCAGTGTCATCATCCGGCGATCGCGCCGGGACAGCCCCGGCCGATTCCAGACGGTGCCGAAGAGATGATCCACGGTCAGCGCGAAATACTCGCCCGGCATATCGGGCATATCCCACGAGTACACCTGGTTCATCGTCTCCAGGCCCTTACGCCGCAATTCGTCCACGACATTCTCCGTTCCGATTCGGGGACAAGGATTCTCGCGACCCGCGTCAGGCGGGCCGGGACGGCAGTTCGCCGCTGTACACCGCGCGCATGTGCGGCCGCGCCGCGGCGACGATCGGCACCTCGATCCCGGCGCTCGCGGCGAATTCCTGCACCGCGGCGAGATCCTTCTGCGCCAGCAGATCCGCCGAGGCGACCCGCTCCTCGGGCACGGTGATTCCCGCGGCGTGCACCTGCAACAGCGTCAGCGGCGCCGCACCCCCGTCGGTATCGCTGACCACCTCCAGCAGCCGCGACAGCGAGATACCACCGGCGGTGGCGATGAGCGCCGATTCCCGCACCGCCGCCCACACGGAATAGGTCAGCGCGTTACGCGCCAGCTTCATCGTCATTCCGGTGCCGAGTGCACCGCAGTACACGACCCGCTTGGCGAAATCGTCCAGCACCGGCCGGGCCCGGTCGACGGTCTCGGCCGGCCCGCCCACCAGCACGGTCAGCCCGTTCTGCGCCGCCGCGGTACCACCGGTCACCCCGGCGTCCAGGAAGTCCACGCCGGCCGCCGCGCAGATGGCGGCCAGCTCCCGCACCTCCCCGAGGGCGACCGTCGACAACAGTGCGACCACCAGCCCCGGACGCGCCGCCGCCAGCAACCCGTCCGCCCCGGTCAGCACGGCCCGCGCCTGATCCGCGTCGAGCACCGCGACCAGGACCACCTCGCTGTCGCGCGCCACCTCGGCGAGCGTCGCCACCTGGGCCGGGACCCCCTCGAGCGAATCCGAGATCCCCGGCCGCACGTCGTACACGGTGGGAATCCGCCCGCGCCGCGCCAGGCTCACCGCCACGCCGCCGCCGATCATCCCGAGCCCGACCACGCCCGCGCGCAGTGTGGTCCCCGAGGCCGATGCCGTTGTCCCAGTTGTCATGTCGAGTGCTCCTGTCCGGTCCACGCGGGGACGGCGGTGATCACGCCCACATCATCCTGAGCGTCCGCGGGCCGTTCTGTCAACGGCGTTGATGAAACTCGTTTCAGTCGAGTCCCAGGTCCCGCCGGAACCGCGCCATATCGCGGAGCTTGTCGGCGAGACTCGCCTCCGGCCCGGAGTAGAACATCCACGGCATGGTCAGGACGTGCGTGACCCCGCCCTGTTCCGCGCGCGCATAATCCGCCGGGGTGATCGCATCCGACAACGGCACCAGCACGGTGAACCCGTCCATGGATTTCCCGGCGGCCGAACGTAATTCACGCAGCCGGGCCGCCGCCGCGATCGCCTCGCCGATCCCGAGCAGATCCCCGACCCACCCGTCGTACCGCGCGGCCCGCCGCAACGCCGCATCGCTGAGCCCGCCGACGAGGATCGGCACGGGCGGCGGCGAGGGCGTCATCTCCAGTTTCGGCGTGCGGTAGAACTCGCCCTCGAACTCCGTCCACCCCGGCTCCCACAACCGCCGCATCAGTTCGATCATCTCCTCCGACCGCTTTCCCCGCTGCGCGAAAGCGGCTCCCAGCAGATCGAATTCGTCCTTGCACCACCCGACCCCGATTCCGAGCTCCACCCGGCCGCCGGACAGCAGTGCCGCGGTCCCGATCGCCTTCGCCGCCGAATACGGATCCCGCAGTGCCGCAACATAAACCGTGGTCACGAACCGCAGCCGCGTGGTCACCTGCGCGAGCGCGCCGATGAGCACCCACGGATCCGGCCAGTCGGAGAACGGTTCCCAGCGCGGCCGCCCCGACCGCGTATACGGATACGGCGTCGTCAACTGCTCGAAGTTGACCACATGATCGGGCACCCCGAGCCCGTCGTACCCCAGATCGTCCGCCGCCCTGGCGATCTCGACGGTTTCCCGGGTGTCCAGGAATCCGGTGCTGATGTAGAACTTCACCCGCGTACCGCCCTCACGCCTCGACCGCCGTGGACAGCGCCTCGGCGATCGCCTCGGCGAATTCGACCGCATCGGTGGTCATTCCGTTGTGCGCCCCCGGGAACTCGGCGACCGTGAGCCCGAGCCGGCGCGCGATCTCGACCGCCGGACGATACGGCAGACACCCCCGCGTCTCCCGCCCGGCGGCCAGCGTCAGCCGATCGGCCACCGGCGCCAGCGCCGCGTAATCCGGTACATACGAGATGAATTCGCGCAATTCGTGCGCCAGCATGATCGGCGCGTTCCCCGCACCGCGCTCCCGCCGCTCCACCTCCCGCACCGGCAGATCACCCGTTTCCGGCAACATCTTCATGGCCCCGCCGATCCCGGCGAAGAACCGCGCCCCCGCCGCCGCAGGCCCCTCGGCATGGAGCAACCGCACCACCTCGTCGACCATCGCGCGCTGCTCCTCGGCATCGGGAAGCACTGCGAAACAAGGCGGTTCGTGCGCAACGAGCCCACGCACCCGCTCCGGATGCCGCGCGAGCAGATCCAGCCCCACGATCGCCCCGTTGCTCACCCCCACGACATACGCGGGCTCGGCGCCGAAATGCGCCAGCAGCCGAACGGCATCGTCACTCTGCACCGCGACGAACTGATCCTCCGGCACCCCGCTGTCGAGCGCGCTGCGCGAATACCCCCGCGCATCGAAGGTGACAACCGTGAACCGCCGCCGCAACACCGCCGCGATCCCGTCGGCCGCCCCGGCATCCCCGCCGCCTCCCGGAATCACCAGTAGCACAGGCCCTTCCCCGCCCACCTCGTAGTACAGCGCGGCCCCGGGCACGCGCAGAAATCCCGATCTCATCGGTCGTCCTTCTCTCCGTAGACAGGCCAATTCGACAACGTCAGATCCAACGCGTCGAGAATGCGTGGCCACGAATCGTCCGTGGACCGCGAATGCGCGAACCCACCCGCCGCCTCCAGCGTCGCGAATCCGTGAAAAGTACTGCGCAACAACCGAGCCGCATCCAACCCCGCGTCGGTACCGAGCCCGTACCCCCGCAACACCGACGAGGTCAACTCGACACTGCGCACCAGCGCCGGATCCCCCGCCACCTCGGCCGGATCCATCCGGATCTGCGTCGCCGCATACCGCTGCGGATATTCCAGCACATAAGCCCGATAGGCCCCCGCGAACGCCACCAGCGCCTCCTTCCCGGACCGCCCCGCCACCGCCACCCCGATCCGATCGTTCAACTCCGCACTGGCCAGCAGCGCCACCCGAACCCGCAGATCGTGCAGATTGCGCACGTGCACATACAGACTCGGATCCTTCACACCGAAATGCCGAGCGACCGCCGACAACGTCAACTTGTCGAAACCGATCTCATCCGCCACCTCGGCCGCAGCCCGCACCACCCGCTCGGTGGTCAACCCGGATCGGGGAGACATGACCCTCCTTCTTACGATTCATAGGTTAAAACCTAATCATATTAGGGTCAAGCCTCCGATGGATGCCGTGCCTGTGCAAAGGGTGCGTGACACGCCCGATTGTGCTGGTAGAGGGGACTTTTCGCTAGCGTGTCGAGTTTGCGGGGCGGTATTATGGGAACATGCGTTCGAGACCCGAGTGCGTCAGTGATCCCTCCACCGAAGCCGCCCTGTGCGCGTTGGAGATCGCCGCGGCCCAGGTCTCCGCCATGCCGACCCAGGCCCTGTCCAATCGTGACCGGCTCACCCTGATCCGCCGCGTCGAAACCATTGTCCGGATGTTGCCCGCCGCCGGGCTGCAATGGATCGCGCAGATGCACGAACAATGGTCCAGCACCGAATTCGCGGCCGACAACCTCGTCGACACCCTCGCCGACAGTCTGCGTATCACCCCCGCCGAGGCCCGCGCCCGCTGGCGCACCGCCGACGACCTCGCCCACCACACCGGCCTCACCGGCGACACCCTCGCTCCACCTTTGCCTGCGACGGCCACCGCCTACCGTGAGGGAGCCATCGCGCCGACCCACGTGAAAATTATTCGCGACGTCCTCCATCATCTCCCCGTCACCGTCGATGTTGCGACCCGCGCCGACGCCGAGGTGATGCTCGCCGAGAACGCCCGCGAGCTCCGTCCGGACCAGCTGCGCAAGGTCGCCGACAAACTCGAAGCCCTGATCAACCCAGACGGTACGTTCACCGACACGGATCGTGCCCGCCGCCGCGCCTTCACCATGGGCCGCCAAGGCCCGGACCTTATGTCGACATGCACCGCCACCGTGGACCCCGAGGTACGCGCCTACCTCGAGGCCATTTTCGCCAAATATGCGAAGCCTGGACTCCTGAACCCCGACGACACCACCCCCATCGTCGAGGGTGACCCGGATGAGGCTGCCGCACAACGCGACACCCGGAACGCCGCGCAGCGACAACATGATGCGATCAAAGCCGTCCTGCGTGACAGTATCGCCTCCGGGCGCCTCGGTCAGCATCGTGGTCTGCCGGTCACCGTGATCGTCTCGATGACCCTACGAGAGCTGGAAGACGCTGTCGCACAGGCGATCCCAGATGGTCCACTGCCCCGGATCGCCGGTCCCGCCGTGGCCACCGGCGGCGGCGCGGTCATCTCGGTCGGCGACGCCCTGCGCCTGGCGTCCCACGCCCACCACTATCTTGCCCTGTTCGACGACAGTGACGGGCGTCCCCTCTACCTCGGCCGCAGCAAACGCATCGCCACCGCCGATCAACGGATCGTGCTGCACGCCCGCGACATCGGGTGCACCTTCCCCGGCTGCACCAAACCCGGATACCTTTGCCAGGTACACCATCGCACCGAATGGTCCGCCGGCGGCGCCACCGACGCCGACCAGCTTACTTTCGTCTGCGAGCCCCACCACCAGCAAGCCGGAACGCATCTCACCGGATGGCATACCACCACCGTTCCGGGCGACCACGCCAATGCTGGACGTACACAATGGATCCCGCCGGTCCATATTGATCCGGCCCGGCGGCCGCGCGTCAACAAATATCATCATCCCGGCGAATATCTGACGCACACAAAAGAACCCGAGTACCGACAACCGGGCTGACAACCTGCCCCCGCCGACCGCCCCGTCACCAGACGGAGGCGGATATCGGCATGTCATCATCGACGGTCCTCCTCGACTCTGCCGCGTGGTCACATTTCCGGGGCCTGGATACCGCGTCTATGAAATGCGATGTGGCCGATCTGTTTCCGCCGCAATCCAGCTCTGTCGCCACATCGGCAACACCGGGAGGTGCCACACTCCGATGCCCATCCGACTACTCGATCCAGTTGACGGTGATCCTGGCCGCGGCCGCCGCCGACTGTGTGCTGCGACGGCAGCACGACCTTGTTCCGGCCGCCCAAACCGATCGGCCCGCGAGCTCGCTCGGCCACAGCGCCACGGTGGTTCAGCACCGGCCATCTCCTCGGTGCGACGGAGCCGCCTCCTGCCGCAAGCACTCGAGACCATGGCCGTGTAAAGCATTCATACTGGCGTAGAACCGATTTCGTTGCCGATACGCCGCATGCGTTCAGTGCGCTCCGTACGGTTGGGCAACAGTGAGATAGTCGCCGTGCTCGAGGTCGTCGAGCAGGGTCGGTTGGATCGGCTTCCAGCCGAGCAGATCTCGCGTGAAAGAACCGGATACCGGGGCGTCGGCGCCGTAGACCATTGCCATGAACGGGCTCACGAAATGCGTTGCGGCCTGCTCCGGGGTCAGTGAAACTGCGGGGAGGTCGAGACCTCGGGCGATCGTGGTCGCAATACGCTCGAAAGGGACGCCGGTTTCGGCGACGCCGTGCAGAACACTTCCGGCCGGTGCCTGTTCCAGAGCCGAGCGGAACAGAACCGCCGCGTCCAGGCGGTGAACCGCAGGCCAGCGATTCGTACCATCACCGACGTAGGCGGAGATCCCGGTCCGGCGGGCGGTGGCGATGAGCATGCCGATGAAACCGTGATCGCCGGGGCCGTGAACGGTCGGGGCGAGGCGGATCACGCTGGCGCGCACACCCTCGTCGGCGAAACCGAGGCATGCGGTCTCGCCCGGAATCCGGAAGGGCGCCAAGCCGTTCGGATCGGGGGTGTCGTGTTCGGTGGTTTCCCGGCCGAGTGGCATGACCAGCGTGCCGGAGGTGCTCACGAAGGGTTTGCCGGAATCGCGCAGGGCGCTCCCGAGTGCCTCGATCGCGGTCCGGTCGCGGCGCATCATGTCGTCCGGGTCGGCGAAATCGCCGCCGAAGGCCATGTGCACGACGCCGTCGGCGGCCTCCGCGCCGCGGCGCAGGGCGTCGAGATCCGCCAGGGAACCGCGGAGCGGGGTGGCGTTCAGTGAGCTCAGGCGCGCGGCGGCGGCGTCCGAGCGGGCCAGGCCGGTGACGGTGTGGCCGGCCGCGATCAGTTCGGTGACGATCGCGGGGCCGGTCAGACCGGAACCGCCGGTGACGAAGACATGCATGGAACTCTCTCTTGTGTCAGTGACTGGCGCTAAGTAGCGCCAGTCACTGACACTACACGTAATGTCAGTGGCTGGCGCAACCATCGAACGAGTCCGGTACCGTGGGCTGATGCCACGGAGCGGAGCGGATGCGCGACGCCGCCTGCAACAGGCGGCGCTCGAGCTGTACGGGGAGCGGGGATTCGACCGGACCACCACCGCCGAGATCGCCGCTCGGGCGGGGCTCAACGAACGCACCTACTTCCGGCATTTCGCGGACAAGCGCGAGGTGCTCTTCGACGGTGAAGCCGATCTGCGCGCGACCCTGACGGCGGCGGTGGCCGAGGCGCCGGACGGGTTGCCGCCGTTCGAGATCCTGCTGTCGGCTTTCCGGCGGGCCGGGCGGATCCTCGAGCGGAACCGCCCGTTCTCCGAACCGCGCCTGGCGGTCATCGCCGCGACACCCGCGCTGCGGGAACGTGAGCTGACGAAGAACGCGTCACTCACCGCGGCCGTCGCGGAGGCGTTGCGGCAGCGGGGGGTCACCACCCGGCTCGCCGAACTGGCCGCCGGAACCGGTTGGGCCGCTTTCCATCACGCGGCTCAGGCGTGGATCGATGACCCCTCGGAAAGCCTGGACGTCCACCTGGACCGGGCATTCGGCGACCTGCACACCCTCGCCGCGGAAATCACGGTGGGGCAAGAGGTTTCGGGCAGATGACCGGGCCCGCCGGGTATCAGCCGACCGGCGCGGCCGCGTCGCCGGTATCGGCCCGGCTCACTCCTCTTGTGACACAGTCACATCGGTGGCTCGCTTGGGGGCCGCACGCTTCTTCGCCTTCTTCCCCTTCACGTCGTCGCCCGCGGCCAGGGCCTCCAGTCGCTCCAAGGATTCACGGATGGTGTCGAGTTCGCGACGGAAGTAGTCGCGGGTGGTGACCTCGCCGACGGCGAAACGGAGGGCGGCGAGTTCGCGGGCCAGGAATTCGGTGTCCGCCTTGGTCTGCGCGGCGCGGGCGCGGTCCTCCTCGAGCGAGACGCGGTCGCGGTTGTCCTGGCGGTTCTGGGCCAGCAGAATCAGCGGGGCGGCGTAGGCGGCCTGGGTGGAGAAGGCCAGGTTCAGCAGGATGAACGGGTACGGATCCCATTGCAGGGCAATGATGAACACGTTCAGCACGATCCAGACGATCACGATCACGGTCTGGATCACCAGATAGCGGCCGGTGCCGAGGAAGCGGGCGATCTTCTCGCTGCCGCGCGCCATTGCCTCGGCGTCCCAGTCGAATCCGCGGAAGCGGGATTCGACCGGCGTCTCCAGGCGCTGCCGGGCGGTGATCTTGGTCGAGCGGTCGCTCACGCCGGCACCCCTCGGCGCGAGCGGTGCCCACGGGCTCCGTCCGGACTGGTCATGGCCGGTCTCCCGTCTCGGCCGGCACGGGTGTGGCGTGCAGGTCCGCCTCGTCTTCGTCCTGTTCGCGCCAGTCCTCCGGCAGCAGATGATCGAGCACGTCGTCGACGGTGACGGCGCCGAGCAGATGATTCTCCGCGTCCACCACCGGCCCGCACACCAGGTTGTAGGTGGCGAAGTAGCGGGTCACCGCGGCAAGCGGGGCCTCCGGCCGCAGCTGTGCCAGGCCGTTGTCGAGCAGGCCGCCGACCAGACTCGCCGGCGGTTCGCGCAGCAACTGCTGGAAGTGCACGCAGCCGAGGTAGCGGCCGGTGGGAGTGGCGGTCGGTGGCCGCACCACGAAAACCATACTGGCCAGCGCGGGGGTCAGTTCGGGATCGCGGATGCGGGCCAGCGCCTGGGCGACGGTCATGGACGGGGTGAGTACCACCGCCTCGGTGGTCATCAGGCCGCCCGCGGTATAGGGCGCGTGTTCCAGCAGGCGGCGCACCGGGCCGGAATCCTCCGGATCCATCAGTGCCAGCAGGGATTCGGCCTCGGTCTGGGACAGTTCACCGAGCAGGTCGGCGGCGTCGTCGGGATCCATCGCCTCGAGGACGTCGGCGGCCCGCTCGGTGCCGAGCTCCTCGAGCAGCTGGACCTGATCGCTTTCCGGCAGCTCCTGCACCACGTCGGCGAGGCGTTCGTCGTCGAGGGCCGCGGCGACCTCGAGCCGGCGCTTGTCCGGCAGTTCGCGCAGGCGGTGCGCCACATCCGCGGCGCGCAGGCCCTCGAACTGCTCGAGCAGCTGGGTGACGCCCTGTCCGGGCAGACCCAGTTCGGTCATGGTGAGGCCGCGTACCTGTCCCCAGTCCACGACGTGGACCTCGCCGCGCCGCCGGAAGCCGACCCCGAGCCGGCGATGTTCGCGCACCGCGACCCGCGACACCACCCAGTCGCGGCTGCGGATCTGTTCGATGCCGAGGTCGACCACCACCACATCGATACCGGTCAGCTGCGGCAGCTCCGGATCGATCACCTGCACGGTGGAGTCCAGGATCTGCGCGATCGCCAGGATCTCGCCGACCCGCTGTTCGAAACGCCGCACGCTGATGGTTCCGGTGTTCAACGTCACCGCACCGGGGTCGACGGTCTGCACCCGCAGCATCGGCACGAAGATCCGCCGCCGGGTGGGCAGTTCGACGATGGCGCCGAGAACCCGCGGCTGCCGATCGTCGTAGCGGATCGAGACCACGATGTCGCGCAGCCGGCCGATGGATTCGCCGTCGGGGCCCAATACCGCCAGGCCCATCAACCGGGCAGCGAAAACCTTGGTCGCTGTCATGGGGCAAGGCTAATGGGTCCGGTCCATCCGGAATGTCGCGCCCGGGGCTCGCGACCTCGAATTCAGCCGCCGTTCGCCGTCCGGGCACCGGCATGCGCGCACCCGGCGGTGATCTCGCGGGCGCACGACCGCCGGATCAGGGCCCGGCCGGCGCCGGCACACGGCGCAGCGCCGCGACCAGATCGGCGATATCGGCGGGTTCGGCGGCGTAACCCGGGAAATAGCAGCACACCTCGTCGGCGTACCGGCCGAACCGGTCGCGGATCTGTTCGGCGCACTGTTCGGGTGTGCCGACGACGGCGATCGTCGCGACCATCTCCGGCGTGATCAACGCACGCATCTCGGGGTAGCGGCCGGCCTTCGACAGCGCGTTCAGCTCGGGCATCAGCGCGGCCCAGCCCTCCACCTCGAGGACCGGTGCGTAGGCGGGTGTCGAGCCGTAGAACGCGATCAACCGGCCCACGGCATCCACCGCCCGGGTCAGCTGCGGTTCGTCGCGGCCCACGGCGACCATCGCCTGCGCGATGATCGCGAATTCCGCCGCATCCCGGCCCGCGCGCCGCAGTCCCGCCTCGACCGCCGGGATCGTGCGTTCGGCGACATGGCGTTTCGAATGGAACGGCATGACCAGCAGGCCGTCGGCCACCTCCGCGGCGGTGCGGGTCATCACCGGTCCGAGCGCGCCGAGCAGCACCGGCGGCGGACCGTACGGGTTCGGCCCGGGATCGAAATTCGGCGGCATCAGGGTGTGGGTGAAGAATTCGCCGCGAAAGTTCAACGGTGCCTTACCTTCCCATGCCGCCAGGATGGCCTTGACGGCTCGCACCGTCTCGGCCATCCGCGCGGCGGGCCGGTCCCAGCGGGCGCCGTAGCGCCGCTCGATGTGCACCTTGATCTGCGAGCCCAGACCGAGCCGGAACCGGCCCCCGCTGTAACTCTGCAGATCCCAGGCGGCGTGGGCCAGATGCAGCGGACTGCGCGGACCGGCGATGGCGACATTGGTCATCAGGTCCACGTCCACCGTGCCCGCGGCCACGACCAGCGGGAAGAACGCGTCGTGCGGTCCCTCGAAGGTGAACAGCCCGTCCACGCCCAGCTCCGCGATCTCCCGTGCGTGCCGGGCGACCGCGTCCGGCGCTCCGTCTATCTGAAGATGCACCCTCACAATGGATTTCCTCGCTCGTATCGACTGTGACCGGCCCGGAACCGGCCGGACGGTCAACCGGTGACCGCCGCCGCCCCGGCCGGCTCCGGTACCGCGGTCCGTCGGCGCCGGAGGTCGAATACCGCTGCGCCGCACAGGATCGCGACGGCGAAGCAGACCACGGTGTACCAGGCGCTACCGGTCGGGCCGCCGTTGCGCGCCCAGCCGTGGGTGGTGTGCAGGAAGTCCGGCAACGCAGTCGCCCACAGCAGCAGCATGATTCCCAGATACACCACCCCGTACGCCCGCACGACGGGATTCGCGTAGATCGGTGCACCGTCGCCGCGGCGGAGCGCGAACCACTGCCGGATCAGGACGACGATCGCGACGGCGCTGAGCACGATCAGTTCGGCGGCGTAGAGCACACCCCGGACGGTGATGTCGTTCGCGCCGAAAACCGTGGCGGGCAACGGCAGTACGAAGGTGCCCAGCGCGCCCAGCACCCCGATCACGATCGTGCGCCACACCAATTGTCCTGCGGGCAGCCGTCTTCCGGCATCGACGTGGCGGCCGACGAAGTACTGCACGCACAGCGCCAGCGACATCGGCCACAGCGCCGCGAACACCACCACACTCGACAGCGGCACCGAATCGAACATGGGCCGATTCAGCGAATTACCGGTCGACCATTCCCACCAGCGCAACTGCGGTCCGAGCTGATCGAAGACCTCGTAATAGGCGTGATGGACGAAGCCCACGCACACGGCGCCCACCGGTACCCCGTAGCGGCGGAAAACGCCGAGCATGCGTACGGTTTCGAAGGCCAGCGTGGCCATGAACGGATAGATCGCCACGATGTACAGCGGCAGCCGCCCCCACAGGAAATCGACGGTGAACACGTTGTGCGCGAACATCGTGTCGACGTGGCCGCCGATCCCGAACGCGGCCGGGAAATACAGCGGCGGTTCGATGATGAACAGATAGGCGGTCGCGCCCAACCACAGCACGAGATTGGTGGGATCGCCGTGGCGGCGCAGGCGCTGGATCGCGTAGATCAACGTCAGTATCGCGCCGAGGATGACGCACACCTCGAGTACCGGCAGCGTCCAGTTCTGCAGGGCGAAGGGATTGCGGAATTCGACGAGGCCGCCCGCGGTCCGGCAGGAGAAGCCGAGTTCGGTGGCGAGCTGATCGAATGTGGGAGAACAGTGTTCGGACATCGTCTACCTTCTCTGCGCCGCGCTAGTGCCGGACCGGCTGATCGGCGGTGTACCACCGCGTGACGTCGTAACCCTCGTCGAACCGGCGGAACCACCGATCGGCGAGCGCGGGCAGGTTCTCGTGCCGGGGATCGTGGCCGGGCAGCTGGCTGCGGACGACCCCGGACAGCGCGACGAGCTGTTCCCGCACCGGCAGCGAATCGAAGGCCCGCGGCATCGTGCCCCGATCGGAGATCCGCAGCGCCGGCACGACGCGCCCGAGCCGTCGCCGGAACCGGTGGGTGGCGAACATCGACATCGCGTCGACCTGCCGGTCCGCGAGCGGCACATGCTCGTTGAAACCGCGGCAGGCGATCCGGATCGTCCGCATGACATGCCGGAAGATCGACGGCGCCATCCGCATCCGGTAGAGATCGCTGCCGACGACCGCGTCGAAGATGATCAACGCCGAACTGCGATGTTCGACCTCCTCGACGAAATGCCACAGGAAAAGCGACGCCACCCGGTCGTCGCCCAGCGCGAACAGGGTCGCGTCGTGATCGAGCATCAATTTGAACACCGGGGTGAAGGTCGCCTCCAGATCCGCGGTGTAGGCGAGCCGGTATTTCAGGGGCGTATTCGCGGTGAGGTCGTCGAATTCGCCGATCACCCGGTCCAGCGTTTCGCGCAGGCCCGGATACGAGCGGATGAGGCCCGCGACGTGCTGGCGGTGCGCGGTCGAATGCTGACCCTCCTGCCGCACGAACGCCTCGGCCTCCGCGGCGATCACCGGATCGGTGAACAGCGGCTTCGCCTCGCGGATCATCTGCACGATCATCTTCTCGAAGCCGATGGCCAGGAACGACACCGCATTGGCCATGGAGGAGAAGGCGGGATTCTCCTCGTTCCACAGGAACGGCACGTCGTAATCCGCGAAGGCGAAGCGCATCTTCCGGATCTGCAATTCGGTCACCTGCTGTACCTCCCTCGGCTCCGGCCCACGCCGCCACCGTTCGAGACGATCATACAGATGGACGTATGTTCGTATGATCGCTTTGCGGGAGTCGCTCGACCGTGCGCCGACCGGCGGCGATCCGGCCGTAAGATTCCTGCGGGACGTCGAGGGCGAGGAAGCGGGCAGTGGCACGACGACGGGGTTGGGGCGGAAGCCCGCCGGACAGCGACGAGGAGGCCTCCCGTCGCATCGTCGCCGCTGCCGTCGAACTGATCACGCGGACCGGCGCGGAGGTCAACATCGCCGAGGTGGCCGAATCGCTCGGTGTCATCCGGCAGACGGTGTACCGGTACTTTCCCAGTTCGGACGCTCTGATGCGGGCGGCCGCGCTCACCTCGGTGGACGAATTCCTCGACCGGCTGGCGGCGCGCGTCGCCGGGATCACCGATCCGGCCGAGGCGATGACCCAGGGCGTCGTGTACGCCCTCGACGAGGTGTCCCGCATCCCGCATCTCGGAATTCTGTTGTCCGGCAGCTATTCCAACCGCCGGCCGGAGGGTCTCACCTCCGGCGAGGCCCGCGCCTTCGGCATGACCATGATCCGGCGGTTCGACGTCGACTGGGAGAGCCACGGTTACGACGACGCGGCGCTGGCCGAACTCGTCGAATTCCTGCTGCGCATCATGCAGTCGTTCTTCCTCGCCCCCGGCGATCCGCCGCGCACCGACGCCGAACTCGAGCGCTATCTGCGCCGCTGGATGGGCACCGCGATTCTGGCCCAGGCCGGCTACACGGACTGATGGCCGGTCCACGCGGTCAGGATGCCGGATCGGCGGCGAGGTAGCGGGCCCGCAGTTCGCGTTTGAGCAGTTTGCCGGTGGCATTGCGCGGCAGGGGGCTCATATCGAAGACGATCTCGGCCGGGACCTTGTAGCCGGGCAGGCTGCGGCCGGCCAGTTCCCGGATGTCCTCGGCGGTGAGCGAGACGCCGGCGCGCAGCGTGACCGCGGCCACGACGCGCTCGCCGAGCCGCCGATCCGGTACGCCGAAGACGGCCACCTCCACGAATTCGTCGGTCGCGGCGAGGACGGATTCGACCTCGAGGCAGGAGATGTTCTCGCCCGCGGCGATGATGATGTCCTTGCTGCGATCCACGATGTAGACCAGGCCGTACCGGTCCAGACGGCCGATGTCGCCGGTGCGCAGCCAATCGTCGTGGAAGGCGCCGGCGTCCGCGGCCGGGCCGAGGTATCCGCGCGCGACCAGTCCGCCGCGCAGTTCCAGTTCGCCGACGGCGCCGGCCGGCAACGGATTTCCGGTCGCGTCCACCACCCGCACATCCATCGTCGGGCTCATCGGGCCCAGAGTGTCCGGAAATGCCGCCAGCAGAATGCCGTTCGCGGTGCACACGCTGCCGCCGGTCTCGGTCATGCCCCAGCCGACGCTGCGCTGGGCGGCGGGCAGCGTGTCCGCGATGCGCCGGGACACGTTCGGCGGGTTGGCCTGACCACCCGGCGCGAGATTCACCAGCGACGACAACCGTTGCGCGGCATCGGGTTCGGCGAGCAACTCGTCGACGGCCAGCGGCGGGCCGGCCACCAGCGTGAGCCGATATCTCTCGACGAGGCCCGCGGCGTGCGCCGGAACCCACCGGCTCATGGTGACGATCTGCCCGCCGGTGTTCATCGCGATGAGCAGTCCGGCCAGTCCGGAGACGTGGAACAGCGGGAACACCAGCAGCGGGGACATGGCGGGCGTGAACGACCGCAGGTCGTCGACCCCGATCCCGTACTGCCGGGACGCGAACCGAATGTTGCACTCGGACACGAACTTCATGTTCAGCACGACGTTGCCGATGTTGCGATGGGTCAGGGCAACACCTTTGGCCCGTCCCGAGGTACCGGAGGTGAACAGGATCAGGCAGGTGGCGTCGGCCGTCGCCGGATGCCGCGCCGCGGTATCGCCGGCCCGGTCGATCAGGTCGCCGAGGGCCGGAACATCCTCCGGCCCGGTCGAATTCGTGGTGATCAGGGTGGCGCCGGGGGCGACCTCGCGCAGGATCTCGAGGCGCCTGGGGTCGGCGACGACGACGGCGCTGGGCACATCGGCGGTCGCCGCGGCGATCTCGGCCGCGCTGCCCCGGCTGTTGTAGAGCACCGCCACCGCGCCGAGCCGGGCCGCCGCGAACAGGACGACCAGATACTCCGACCGGTTCGCCATCATGATGCCGACCCGGTCGCCGGGGCCGATCCGGTAGCGGTCGTACAGGGCCGTCGCCAGCCGCCGGGCGCGGTCGAGAATCTCGTGATACGTGGCGCTGCCGGACTCGTCGGTCACCAGAACGTGGTCCCGGAAACGGGTTTCGAGCTCCGCGACGGCCGCGTAGAAGTTCGGCGCGGCGTACCGGTAGCTGCGCACAGGGCCGCCGTCATTCGGGTCGACCACCACGGTCTCGAACGGGCCGCCCGCCGCGGTCAATTCGCGCTCGAACTCGCGATAACACGCCATGACCTCGGCGGGATCCGACAGATTGCTCTTCTGCATGCGATGTCCTTCGAAGGGAGCCCTGGCTGTCGGTCGCCGATATCGGCGGCGCTCCGCGCGCCACCGGCACTTCGGGACATGAGAGTGGACAGCTGTCTGGAACATAGCACGGGTGTATCCGGCGGACAACGGATTCGGGGGACCGCGGCCGGCCGGATTCAGCGGTGCGGGTCCGCCTGCAGGCCGGGCAACACGTAGCGCCGGATCTGGCGCAGCAGGTCCTCCTGGTCGTCGGGGTCGACGGTATCGCCGGGGACGGTGCCGAGGCTGATCAGCACGCGCGCCACCCATTCCGCGACCTCGGCCGGATCGTGCCCGGGATGGATCTCCCCGCGGGCGGCCGCGGCCGCCACGTAGGGCCGCCAGAAGTCCGCGAGTTCGGGGACCATCCCCGACACGCCCGCGCCGGCGCAGGCCGCGAACTCCTCGGGTTCGGTGCGGCGCAACCGCATCACCAGCGTGCCCGGATCGTCGAAGGCGCGCCGGCCGATGCGTACACCGGCCGCCAGTTGCCCGGCGAAGGTGTCGATGGCGTCCAGTTCGGCCCGCGCGTCGGCGGACATCCGGTCGGCCAGCCGCACGATGGCCGCGCCGAGCAGCGTCGGCTTGTCCGGGAAGTGCCGGTACAGCCAGGCGCGCGACACCCCGGCCTCCTCGGCCACCTCGCTGACGGTGGTGGCGCGAATTCCCTTGCGCGCCAGCAATGTCTGGGCGGCCGTCACCAGCCGGTCGGTCACCTCGGTGGCCGTTGCCTCGGTCATGCGCCTCGCTTCCGTGCCGGTGCGCCCACCCTCCGGCGCATTTTCGCGAAAACCTGTCGATGACCGACGGTATCTGCCATCCTGGCCCCAGTAGACAGATTTTCAAACCTGTCTACAGCGTGGAAAGGATCCATGGATGTATCAACCGCGCACCGCGGTGATCGGCGCCGGAATCAGTGGCCTGACCGCGAGCAAGATGCTCGCGGACTACGGTGTCCCGTACGTCTGCTTCGAGTCCTCCGACCGCGTGGGCGGTAACTGGGCGTTCGGCAATCCCAACGGGCACAGCAGCGCGTACCGATCGCTGCACATCGACACCTCGAAGCATCGGCTCTCGTTCCGCGACTTCCCGATGCCCGCGGACTATCCCGACTTCCCGCACCACACCCAGATCAAGCAGTACCTCGATTCCTATTGCGACGCTTTCGATCTCGGCGGCGCCATCGAATTCCGCAACGGTGTCACCGCCGCGCGCCGGCTGCCCGGAGGCGGCTGGGAGCTCGAGACCCAGCGCGGCGAGGTGCGGCACTTCGACCTGCTGGTGGTGGCCAACGGGCATCACTGGGATCCGCGATATCCCGAATTCCCGGGCGAATTCACCGGCGAGACGCTGCACGCGCACCACTACATCGATCCGGCCACTCCGTTGGACTTCCGGAACAAGCGCATCCTCGTGGTCGGCCTCGGCAACAGCGCCGCCGACATCGCGGTCGAACTGTCCTCGAAGGCGCTGGGCAACACCCTGACCCTGTCGACGCGCTCCGGGGCCTGGATCGTGCCGAAGTACATCGCGGGCCGGCCCGCGGACAAGTACTACCGCACCACGCCGTATCTGCCGCTGTCCTGGCAGCGCAAACTCGTGCAGTGGGGCCATCCCCTGACCTCCGGGCGACCGGAGAACTACGGCCTGCCCACCCCGAATCACAAACTCTTCGAGGCACATCCGACCCAGTCGGTCGAACTGCCGCTGCGGCTGGGGTCCGGGGACGTGATCCCGAAGCCGGACATCGCCCGTTTCGACGGCCGCACAGCGCATTTCACCGACGGCACCGGTGCCGACTTCGACATCGCCGTCTATGCAACGGGTTACAACATCACCTTCCCGTTCTTCGACCCGGACTTCATCAGCGCCCCGGACAACCGGATCGACCTCTACAAGCGAATGTTCCTGCCCGGCATCGACGATCTGGTGTTCGCCGGTTTCGCGCAGTCCACGCCGACCCTGTTCCCGTTCGTCGAATGTCAGGCGCGGCTCATCGGCGCGTACGCGGTCGGCCACTACCGGCTGCCGTCCGAGAACGAGATGCGCCGCGTCATCGTCGCCGATCAGCAGCGCTACACCGGGCACATGCTGGACCGGCCGCGGCACACCCAGCAGGTCGACTACTTCATCTACGAACACGATATGCGGACCCGCGAGATACCGACCGGCGCGCGCCGGGCCCGGGCCCAGGGCGCCCCGCGCTGGGCCGAGGTCGCCGCCACCGAGACGGGAGTCCGCCGATGACCGACGCAGACTATCGGCAACTGTCCTTCACCAGCCACGGAACCACCTGCGACGCCTGGTTCTTCGCGCCGGAGCCGCGGCCGGGCGGGGTGCCCGCCGTGGTGATGGCGCACGGTTTCGGCGGTACCAAGGATTCCGGGCTGGTTCCGTTCGCCCGTGCCCTGCGGGAGGCGGGCCTGGCGGCCCTCGCCTTCGACTACCGCGGCTTCGGCGCCTCGGAAGGTGAACCACGGCAGCGTGTTTCGGTCGCCGGCCAGATCGACGACTATCGCGCGGCCGTCGCCACGGCCGCCCGGCAGCCCGGCGTCGATCCCGGCCGGATCGTGCTGTGGGGTATCTCGATGGGGGCCGGGCACGTGCTGTCCATCGCCGCCGAGCGCAGCGACATCCGTGCCGTCGTCGCGCTGGTGCCGCTGGTCAGCGGTCCGGCCGCGGGCCGGGTCGCGTTGGCGCAGAACGGATCCGCCGCACTGGCCCGCTCCGCGGTGACCGCGGCGCGCAGTGGGTTCGCGGGCCGGTTCGGCGGCCGTCCGACGATGATCCCGCTGGTCGGCCGGCCCGGTTCCGATGCGGCGCTCACCGCGCCGGGCTACTACGAGGACTATCTCGCGCTGGCCGGCCCCACCTGGCGCAACGAGGTCGACGCCGCGGTCGGGCTGGAACTGGGCGGTTTCCGCGCCGATCGGCACGCCGATCGCATCCAGGCGCCGGTGCTGATGCAGATCGCCGACTTCGACCGGGCCGCGCCGCCGCACGCCGCCGCACAGGCCGGATTCAAGGCGCGGGCCGAGGTGCGGCACTATCCGTGCGACCACTTCGGCCTGTTCGCGGGCAATCCGTATTTCGAATCCGCGATGCGCCACCAGATCCGGTTCCTGCGCAGACATGTCGTCGAGCCGCCGGTGGCGGCGGTGGGGACCACGGAGGGAACGAAATGAGTACGGACGAACCCACCGCGGTCGTGGTCGGCGGGGCCTCGGGCATCGGCCTGGCGACGGTGCGGGCGCTGCTGGCCGAGGACTACCGGGTCGTGCTGGCCGACGTGAATGTCGAAGGCGCGCAACGCATCGCGGCCGAACTCGGCGACCGGGTCACCGCGGCGGTCCTGGACGTCACCGACGAGGCCTCCGTGGCAGCCGTTTTCGAGGCGGCCGCCGGTGCGCGGACGGTGGTCAACTGCGCCGGACTGTCGCTGCCCGGCCCGATCGTCGATCTGGACCTGTCGAATTGGCGTACCACCGTGGACGTCTGCCTGACCGGCACGTTCCTGGTGCTCAAACATGCGGGGCGGCACGTCGCCGACGGTGCGAGCATCGTCTGCATCGCCTCGCTCAACGGCCGCCAGCCCGGCACCGGACTGGCCGGATACTGCGCCGCGAAGGCGGGTGTGCTCATGCTGGTCGAGGTGGCCGCGCTGGAACTGGCCGAACGCGGCATCCGGGTCAACGCCATCTCACCCGGCCTGGTGGACACGCCGCTGGTGGCCGGGATCTCGCTGGTCCCGGGCCTGACCGAGGAATACCTCGAGAACACCCCGCTCGGCCGCAGCGGGCGGGCCGAGGAGATCGCCGACGCCGTGGTCTATCTGTCCTCGCCGCGGGCCGGGTGGATGACCGGATCGACGCTGGACCTGAACGGCGGCGCGCATCTGCGCCGCTATCCGGACGTACTGGCCCGCGTGCGTGCGATGGCCGAACCGGCCGAGGGAGTAGATATTTCGTGACGATGCGCGCGTTGCAACTGGTCGGCCCCGGAACCCTGGAGATCCGGGAGGTGCCGGTGCCGGAGATCGGCCCCGGCGACCTGCTGTTGCGGGTGGGGGCGGTGGGCATCTGCCATTCGGATTCGTACGTGCTGAGTCTCCCGTTCCAGTTGCGGGCGGAGCCGCTGACCATGGGCCACGAGATCGCCGGCACCGTCGAGGCGGTCGGCGCCGAGGTCACCGGCCGCAGCGCGGGCGAGCGCGGTCTGGTCTACCTGTGCTGGTCCTGTGGCGAATGCCGGGAATGCCTGCGCGGCAACGAGAATGTCTGCCTGGCCGCCGGCCGGGTCGCGATGCCGCCCTGTCCGGGCCTGGGGCCCGACGGCGGGATGGCGGAATACGTTCGGATTCCGGCGAATTCGTTCGTGCCGATCGACGATCTGGATTTCGTGGCCGCGGCGCCGCTCGCCGATGCCGCGATGACCCCGTACCACGCCGTCGCGGGCACCCTGGATCAGCTGTGGCCGGGCGCGACGGCGGTCGCCATCGGGATCGGCGGACTCGGCCATGTCGCCGTGCAGATCCTGAAGGCGGTGGCCGATATTCGGGTGATCGCGGTCGACATCGCTTCGGGCAAGCTGGAACTCGCCGCGCAGTGCGGCGCCGACCTCGGTCTGCCGGCCGGTCCGGACACCGCCGCCCGGATCCTGGAACTCACCGGCGGCCGCGGCGCGGAGGCGGTCTTCGATTTCGTCGGCACCGACGCCACCGCGCGCCTGGCCGTCGAATCGGTCGCGCCGAACGGCGCCTACCGCATCGTCGGCCTGGGTGGCGGCGCCGTCCCGCTCGACGCCGGTCCCGCGGGCGGTCCGGGCCTGCCGTGGGGCGCCACCGTCCGCAAGTCCTACGGCGGTACCCGATCGGATCTGCTGGCGTCGGTGGCCCTGGCTCGAGCGGGCCGGATCCGGGTGGAAACGGAACAGTTTCCCCTGGAAGCGGGCCCCGAGGCGTTCGAGCGGCTGGATCGCGGAGACATCCGCGGGCGCGCGGTACTGCTACCCTGGCGAGCGGATGTCGGCGGGCTGTTGTGAGGCACCGGGCCGGTTCTCTGTCACATCGAACCACCGTGGGAAGGAACGCATGGCCATCGCCGAGGTCGCGGCATACGCACGTCTCAGTGACGCCGAGATCGCCGCGCTCGGCAGCGAGCTCGATGCGATCCGCAGTGACGTCCTGGACGCCCGGGGCGCACGGGACGCGGTCTACATCCGCCGGACGATCGCCTTCCAGCGCACCCTCGATGTGGCGGCCCGGCTGCTGATCGCGGTCGGCCGCGGCCGGCTCGGCTGGACGGTGGGCACCGCCGGGCTCGCGGTCGCGAAGATCGTCGAGAACATGGAGATCGGCCACAACGTCTGCCACGGCCAGTGGGATTGGATGAACGATCCCGAAATCCATTCCAGCACTTGGGAATGGGATATGGCCGCGCTGTCGTCGCAGTGGCGGTACGCGCACAACTACCGGCACCACGTGTACACGAACGTGCTGGGCATGGACGACGACATCGGCTTCGGCGTGATGCGGATGTCGCGGGACCAGCAATGGCGGCCGTACATGGCACTGCAGCCGTTGCAGAATCTGCTGCTGGCCTTGACCTTCGAGTGGGGGATAGCGCTGCACGGGCTCTATGCCGAATTCGAGCGCGGCGGCCCGGCCGGCCGGGCCGCGCACACGAAGGCCTTCCTCGGCAAGGCGGTTCGCCAAATCGGCAAGGACTACGTGCTGTTCCCGGCGGTGAGCGGCCCGCGCTGGCGGCGCACCCTCACCGCGACCGCCACGGCCAACATCGTGCGCAACGTCTGGGCCCACATGGTGATCTTCTGCGGTCATTTCCCCGACGGCGCAGAGAAATTCAAGCCCGGCGTGGTCGAGCAGGAGACCGGGCACGAGTGGTACCTGCGGCAGTTGCTGGGCAGCGCGAACTTCACCGCGGGGCCGGTGCTGGCGTTCCTCAGCGGCAATCTGTGTTATCAGATCGAGCACCATCTGTTCCCGGAGCTGCCCAGCAACCGCTATGCCGGTGTGGCCGTGCGGGTCCGGGAACTGTGCGAGAAGTACGACCTGCCGTATACCAGCGGTTCGCTGCCGCGCCAGTACTTCCTGGCGATGCGCACCCTGCACAAACTGGCCGTGCCCAACCGCTGGTTGCGCGCGACCTGCGACGACGCCCCGGAGACCGCCTCCGAACTTCGCGTGACCGCGCCGTCGGAGCGGAAACCGTTGCGGCGGAACGGGTTACGTACCGCGTTGCGCCGGGTGCGGACGCGGGCCTAATTTTCGCGGGCCTGCTTCCACAGGTCCGCGATCAGTACCCCGAAACCGGCGTAGCGGTACGGGTCCTCACCGTCGCCGGGCCACCACTCGTAGGCGGTCCACTCGCCGTCGTCGGCGACCTCGGCGGCGTGCAGGAAGAGGTACTGGCCGGCGCCGCCGTCGTCCATCGACACCACCAGGGATCGTTCGAGCACGCTGCCGTACTCGTCGAGCAATTCCGTTCCCTCCCAGGCTCGGATCAGCTCGGGCTCCACGTCGGGGAACCAGCCGACCTCGGCGATCGGGAGCAGGTCGACGGCATAGGAGATGGTGTTCCAGCCGTTGCTGGTCAGCAGGAAGTTCCGGTAGGCGGGGGGAAGCCGGACCCCGAGGCGCTGCTCGGCGGCGGCGATGTCGTCCGCGCTCGCCGGTTCGAATCCCAGCCAGCCCGCGGATCTCTGTGCGGCGCTGAGGAATTGGTCCGCCCGCCCGTCGGCCGCCATGCGCCGCATGAACGGCGAATCGGGAAATTCGGTGCTGTAGGCCCGGAGGAATCCGTGCCATTCGTCAGCGGTCGACGGGGGGACGATGTTCATGCCCGAGCTCCTCATGGCGGCGTATTACGAACGCGCACACCGTAACCCGGGGGACGGGAACCTGCCTGCCGACCCGGGCTCCCGGTGCCGGCAGGCAGGCTGCCCGGCTGTGCTAGCGGCCGCGTGCCTTGGCGGCGCTGCGCGAGAATCCCGCGCGGCCACCGGTACTGCCCGCGGGGACGACACCGCCGCCGTGCCCGCGAGTGCCGCGCCGGCCGGTGGCGGCGCTGCCCTCGGCGCGCTGCTGACCCGCGGCGCCGGTACGCCGCCCCGGGGCGGAACCGCCGCCCTCGATCCGCCGCGTGCCGGTGTCCTCGGTATGCCGCCGACCGGCGGAACCGCCGCCCTCGGCACGGCGCTGACCGGTGTTCTCGGTGCGCCGCCGGCCGGTGGGAGCGTCGCCCTCGGACCGGCGACGGGAACCGTTCGATCGGTTACCCGCGTTACCGGCGCGCGTACCGCCGTTCTGTCCGTTCTGCTTGGCGCGGGCCGGACGCTGGGCCGGGGCCGGCTCCGCCGCGGCGGCCGGCGCGACGGCGACGAGCGGGGCGACCTCGCCCACGAGGCGCGTCACCACCGGCGAATCGGCCGGAACCCGTTGGGGCGCGGCATCGATCCCGGCCTTGCGCAGCAACGCCGTGACATCGCCGCGCTCGGCGGGCAGCATCAGCGTGACGACGTCGCCGGTGCCGCCGGCGCGCGCGGTGCGGCCCGAACGGTGCAGGTACGCCTTGTGTTCCGCGGGCGGGTCGACGTGCACGACCAGTTCGACGTTCTCCACATGCACGCCGCGGGCCGCGACGTCGGTGGCCACCAGCACCCGCGCGGTACCCGCGGCGAACATCGCCAGGTTCCGGTCGCGCGCGTTCTGGGCGAGGTTGCCGTGCAGATCCACGGCCGGAATACCCGCCGCGGTCAACTGCTTCGCCAGCTTGCGGGCCTGATGTTTGGTGCGGGTGAACAGGATTCGGCGGCCGGAGCCGGACGCGAGGCGATGCACCAGCACCTTCTTGGTGGTGGCGTCGGCCGTCTCGAGGACGTGGTGGGTCATGGTGGCGACCGGCACATCCGCCTCGCCCGCCGAATGCCGGACCGCATTCGGCAGGAACCGGGTGACCAGCCGGTTGACGCTCTTGTCCAGCGTTGCCGAGAACAGCAGGCGCTGACCGCCCGCCGGGGTGGCCGTCAGGATCCGGGTGACGGCGGGCAGGAAGCCGAGGTCGGCCATGTGGTCGGCCTCGTCGATCACGGTGATCGCGACCGAGTCCAGCGACACCAGCCGCTGCCCGATGAGATCCTCGAGCCGGCCCGGGCAGGCGACGACGATGTCGACGCCGCGCCGCAGCGCGCGCACCTGCCGCTGCTGCGGCACCCCGCCGAAGACGGTGGCGACGGTCATCCCGAACTCGGCGGCCAGCGGCTCCATCGCGGTGGCGATCTGGACGGCCAGTTCGCGGGTCGGGGCCAGGACGAGTCCGGCCGGTCGGTTCGGTGCGGCCCGTTCGGCCTCGGCGAGGCGGTCGATCATCGGGATGGCGAAGGCGAGCGTCTTACCGCTGCCGGTGCGGCCGCGGCCGAGCAGGTCCCGGCCGGCCAGCGAATCGGGCAGGGTGTCGGCTTGGATCGGGAACGGAGCGGTGATACCCGTGCGTTCGAGGGCTCGGACCAGGGGTGCGCGAACGCCGAGCACGGCGAACGACGGGGAATCGGAATACATGTCTGTGGGTAGTGCCTTTCGGGCATCGGGTGGTGCCACCGCCGGCCGCGGACGCGGGCCCGCGCCGGGGGCACGAGAGGGCGAGATTGCCGGAGGGCAAAATCGATCGCCGTAGGAAGCGCGCTGCAGTGACAGCTCAGCGAACCATCGTGTTACGCGTAGCTTACCTCACCGGGCCCGCACGACCCGTGCGACCCCCGACTCGGCCAGGTCACCGGGCCGCGCATCCTCGGTGCCGAGCGGATCGGACCGGCGGCCGGCCGATCCGCCGGGTGGCGCACATCACATCCGGGCGTGTCATGTTCCGGGGCCCGGCGGTGTCTCTGGGGTATGACCGAACACACCATGCACCGGATCATCGTCGTCGGCGGGGGATATGCGGGCACCCTCGCGGCCAATCATCTGCGGAAGCGGACCGATGTGGTTGTCACGCTGATCAATCCACGCCCGATGTTCGTCGATCGGGTGCGGTTGCACCAGTTCGTCGCCGGTACCGGGGAGGCGACCGTCGCGTACGACACCCTGCTCGGGCCGGGCGTCGAACTGGTCGTGGACAGCGTGACCCGCATCGAGACCGCCACCCGCACGGTGCGACTGGCCTCCGGCGGGATACTGGACTACGACCATCTGATCTATGCGGTCGGCAGCACCGCAGCGGTGCCGACCGTTCCGGGTTGCGCCGAATTTGCCTGTACCGTCGCGGAATTCGAGTCGGCGCAGCGGCTGCGCACCCGGCTGTGGGAGCTGCCGCTCGACGCTCCGATCACGGTGGTCGGTGGCGGTCCGACCGGCGTCGAGACGGCCGCCGAACTGGCCGAACGAGGGCGTGACGTCACGCTCGTGTGCGGGGGAACCCTGTTGCCCGCGATGAATCCGCCCGGCCGCCGATATGTCGCGACCTGGCTGGCGCGGCACGGGGTCACCGTGCTCGAGTCGGAACGGGTGTGCGAAGTGCGTTCGGCGGCAGTGGTTCTCACCGGCGGCGAGACGCGTCCGAGTGCGCTCACCGTCTGGGCGGCCGGTTTCGGCGTGCCGCGGCTGGCGGCGGCCAGCGGACTGCGCACCGACGACCTCGGCCGGTTGCTCACCGACGAGACGCTGACCAGCGTCGACGACGACCGCATCGTGGCGACCGGCGACGCCGCCGCGCCGTCGGGGGCGCCGCTGCGGATGTGCTCCCAGGCCGCGGGCGCGCTCGGCGCGCAGGCCGCCGAGACCGTGCTCGGCCACATCGCCGGAACCGAGCCGGCGGCGATCGACCTGGCCCTGATCGGGACCTGTGTGAGCCTCGGCCGCCGCGCGGGTATCCGGCAGCTCGCCCGCAAGGACGACACCGCGGTGAACTTCTACCTCGGCGGCCGCCTCGGCGCGCGGATCAAGGAGATGACCGCCACCCTCGCGGTCGGCAAGATCCGCCGGGAGGCGCGTAAACCGGGCGCCATGGCATGGGTGAAGGGTGGCCCGCGTCCCACCCGGCCGGCCTCGGTCACCGCATGATCGCCGACGACCACGCCGAGCGGTTCACCCTGCTGCGCCCGCTGCTGTTCACGATCGTCTACGAAATACTCGGCTCGGCAACCGAATCCGACGATGTGCTGCAGGACAGCTATCTGCGCTGGGCCACCGTGGATCTGGCGGCGGTGCGCGACACCCGGTCGTATCTGGCCCGGCTGGTGACCCGGCAGGCGCTCAACGCCCTGCGGGCCGGCGCCCGGCGCCGGGAGGACTACATCGGCCCGTGGCTGCCCGAACCCCTGCTGATCGACGAGCACGACGCGTCGGCCGATACGGTGCTGGCCGAATCGGTGTCGATGGCGATGCTGGTGGTGCTCGAGACGCTCACCCCGGACGAGCGCGCGGTGTTCGTGCTGCGCGAGGTGTTCGGCTTCGGCTACGACGACATCGCCTCGGCGGTGGGCAAATCCGTGACGACCGTCCGGCAGGTGGCGCACCGCGCGCGGGGGCATGTGCAGGCGCGGCGCAGGCGCTGCGACCCCGGCGACGCGGCTCGGATCGCCCGGATCACCGAGCAGTTCACGACGGCCGCCACCACCGGCGACACCCGGGGGCTACTGGCGTTGCTGGCGCCGGACGCCACCTGGATCGCCGACAGCGGCGGTAAGGCGATCACGGTGCGCCGCCCCGTGATCGGCGCACAGCAGGTGGCCCGCTACCTCACCGGCCTGTTCGAGAAGTCGCGGACCATGCCCGATCTCCGGATCGAGATGGTCGCGTACAACAACACGCCCGCGCTGGCCGCGTACCTCGGCGATCACCTCGAGGGCCTCTATCTGATGGAGATCGCCGACGGCAGGATCGCCACCTTCTACGCCATCCGCAATCCGGACAAGCTCGCCACGGTGGCGGTGCCGCGACGGATCAGCCGGTGACGCCGAAGACGCTGCGCCGGTGCTCCTTTCGCTGCCGGTCTACGTGCCGGGGCCGGCCGGGTCGTGGCGCAGCCCGGCCAGCAACAGGGCCACCACGCGGCGGACGTCGTAGCGCGGATCGCGGCCGACGCCCACGCAGAGATTGCCGACCGCGTACATGAGTTCGAAGGCCGTTGTGCCGGAACCGATCTCATCGGCCGCGGCGGCGGCCTCGAGCAGTTCGGCGCAGACCGGCACCAGGCGTTCGAGGAACCAGTGGTGCAGATCGGCGAAGGTGGCGTCGTCGGAGTGCAGTGCCGCGGCGAGACCGTGTTTGGTGACGAGGAAGTCCACGAAGAGATCGATCCACCGCACCAGCGCGGCATACGGGGAGCCGCCGGCGGCCAGCAGCGCCGGGCCGGCCGCGGCGCACTCCTCGACCTGGTGCCGGTAGACGGCGACGATCAGCTCGGCCCGGGTCGGGAAGGCGCGATAGATCGTGCCGACGCCGACACCGGCGCGGGCCGCGATATCGCGCACCGGCGCGTCGACGCCGGAGGCCACGAACGCCGCTGCCGCCGCCTGCAGCAGGGTTTCGTCGTTGCGGCGGGCGTCGACCCGCTTGCGGGCGCGCGCCCCGGTCGTGCCACCGTCCGTCTCGGCCACCGCCGTGTTACCTCCGTCACACCGTCGATGAAGCGGAACCTTGTTCCGTATTATCGATTTCGGAACATGGTTCCGCTTCAAGGTTCTCACATCCGGGCCCCGGCATCGGGGACACGGACGACTCACATATTCCCGCTCGAGGAGAAACACCCATGAACCAGCCCGACGACGTGATCGTCTCGGTGCGCCCGGTATCGCTGCCCGCCCCCGGCCGCGGCACCGAGTTGCGGGTCCGGATCTCGGCCCCGGTCACCGGCACCGGCCTGCCGGTCCTGTTGTTCTCGCACGGCTTCGGTCAGTCCCTGGACAGCTACGCGCCCCTGGCCGACTACTGGGCGGCCGGCGGATTCGTCGTCGTGCAGCCCACCCACCTCGACTCGGCGACGCTCGGCATCGGCCCCGACGACCCCCGTTATCCGGACATCTGGCGGATCCGGGTCGATGACCTCACGGCGATCCTCGACCACCTGGACCTCGTCGAGGCCGCCGTACCCGGTCTGGCCGGACGGATGGATCGCGACCGCATCGCCGCCGCGGGGCACTCCTGGGGCGCGCAGACGGTGAGCATGCTGCTCGGCGCGCGCGTACTCGACGCCGTCGGCGTGCCCGGCGAGTCCGTCGCGGATTCCCGGATCCGGGCCGGTGTGCTGCTGGCCGTGCCGGGAACCGGCGGCGCCGACCTGTCCCCGTTCGCCGCCGAGAACTTCCCGTTCATGAGCCCGGACTTCGCCCGGATGACCACCCCTGCCCTGGTGGTCGCGGGCGACGCCGACCGGTCGCAGCTCAGCGTGCGCGGCCCGGACTGGTTCACCGACGCCTATCATCTGAGCCCCGGCGCCGCGGGCCTGCTCACCCTGTTCGGCGCGGAACACTCGCTGGGCGGGATCAGCGGCTACGCCGTCACCGAGACCACGGACGAGAATCCGGACCGGGTCGCCGCGATCCAGCGCCTCACGCTGGCATATCTGCGCAGCGCGCTGGATCCGGCCGATGCGGGATGGGCTGCGGCGCAGGCGGATCCGGCGGGAATCGGCGGGCTGGGGCGGATCGAATCCGGGCGGCCGATCGCCGCCGCGAGCCCGCGCGGCTAGTTCGTGCCGACCGCCGCGGCGCTGCTGCTCACTCTCGGCGCCGGGTCGCGGCTGTGGCGCCGTGGGCCGCTGATCCTGCGATACCCTCGTCGAAAACCGCAGGCGCACTGTGCTGTTCGGCCCATCTCGCATCCCGATCCGCCGGGATGCGGGGCCGGTCGGTTGCCGTGGCATCGCTGATCGGCATTCGCGGTGACGCCGGTACGGTTCCGGCGGTAGGCGCGCGGGAGCTTTCGTCCGGCTTGTTCCCAAGCACGCCAACGGAATTGCCCGAAATGGCGGGAATCGCGGGATCGTTCCACAGGACTCGCCCAAAATTTGCCATCGGCGGATACTCGCGCACTAGAGTGACGGATGCCGCTGCACCCGAGGGTTTGCGGGTGGGCAGTCCCCCTCGGGGCAGCGGCATTGTCCGGGGCGGGAGGCCCGCGTTCCACATCGGCGCTTCCTCGCTCGTGTTCGGTGCGGGGCCGTACATGAGTCGTGCGGTGCCGGAATGGGATGAGGGAGAACGGGAATGGGGTCGCGCAAGGCGATATTCCGTTTCGCGGAGGAGGTTACGGTTCGCTACGGGTCGCTGGAGGCCTTCTACCTCCGGCTGCACGCCGCGATGGACACCGAACCGACCGTGATACTGCCGGTGATCGACGATCCGCTGGCTCGGCCGATGGCCTATTCGGCGATCGAGCAGCCCAGTCCGGTGCCGGTGTCCTTCGCCGGGAGGTGGCGATGACCTACCCGCGGCGCACGGCCGGGATCGTATAGGCCGTACAGAGTTCGGACTCGATCGTGATCGGGGGCGCCAGGCGGACGACGGGAAATCCGGTCGCCGCGGCCTTGCGCTCCACGGCGAGATGCGAGAAGGCCAGCAGCGTGGACACGTGCTGTGCCGCAGCGTAATCCAGCGCGCCGGTGAGCAGCGCGGTCGCGATCGGCCCCAGCTGTGCCCCCCGCGAACGGCTGCCCCGGCGAGACGCAGAACCGCGAGATCTCCCAGATATCGGGCGAGCACGGCGCCGTCCGCCCACCGAGGGCGGCCGCGAAGACGTCGCGGAGCATGTACGGGCCCTCGGTCGGCAGCAACCGGCAGCAGCCGGTCACCTGCCCGTCCGGGCCGAGGGTGACGACGTAATGTGGTGCGAGATCATCGAATTCGTCGCGTTCGCGCCCGTCCACGGAGTCGACCTGCCAGCGCAGCCGGCGCGCGAACACCTCGTGGCGCAGCCGGAACACGGCATCGAGCAGGGCGGGGGTCACGGCCGGTGCACCGGGTGGCCCGGCCAGGATCGGGATATCGGCCGGATCGCGGCCGGGCAGCGGGGTTTCGGCATGGGGTAGGGGCATCGGCAACTTCGGCATCGGCAACTTCCTCTTCGGCACCGAGATGTCCCGGAAAGAGTTCGCGCGCCGACGGAATCGGACCGATGGCGGCCCGAGCCGCCTGGGCCCACCCGGACCGGGATATCCCGGGGACTGCCCCTCGTTCGGCCGGCTCGGAGTTCGACGGGTGCGGACCGCGGATGCGGATCCGACCGAATTGTCGCAAATCCGAACGAACTCAGGGGATCTCGCATCGCCACGGCCGAGGTGTGCTCGGTGTGCCTGGTGCTTCGCTTCGCATCGCCCGACCTGGACCGGGGACATCGTTATGATGTGACGCACATCGGCCCTGTACCGAGGCGATCGAATCGCCGACGGCGGGCGCGGCGAGGCGGAAGGAGTCGCGATGGCCGACAGCGGATATGCCGCCCTGCGCGAGCAGACCGCCGGGCAGAGCGTTCGAATTCGCCGTGCCGTCGTCGGGATGCGGCCGCTCATATCTACTCGATCAGGAGAACCGATGCCCGGATCACTGTCACGGACAGCGCTACGACTGGCGGCCGGCGCCGCGGCCGCGCTGGCGATTTTCGCGACTGTCACGGCACCCTCGGCGATGGCACAGTTGCCCTCCGGCAGCAGTGGTTCCGGCGCGGCGCCGACGGTCGAGTTGAACGCCTACTGCGGTCAGCCCGGCGCCTCCGGCCGGCTGGCGAACGGCCGGGCCGTCTACTGCACGCCGATCCAGGGAACGAACGCATCCGTGTGGTCGTACACGCACGGCCCGCTGGCCCACGATCCGAACACCCGGGGCTACAGCTGTGACGCCGGCGGCTGCCATCAGCCCGACGGCACCGCGACGCCGGACTACCAGCGGTGCGGGATTCTGTGCGGCGAACCGCCCACCAGCGGTGACATCCAGAGTGGGCTGTCCGATTGCTTCGACGCCGGGACCGCGTTCGAGGAGTGCGAACACCGAATCCACTGAACTGCGTGGATCGTCCGTCCCCGGCCGCGTCGAACGGTCACCGCGGCAGTGTGTTTCGGTTCGCTCGTCGAGCGGGTGGCGCGGTGACCGTTCGGTGGGCACGATCACGCGGCGTCGAGGGCCGCGGTGATCTTGTGGGACATCGCCGCCGCGGCGGGGGCGGGGGTGGCCCGCTCGGCGCCGGCCGCCAGGGCGATCGTGATCGTGGTGCGGAAGTTGTCGGCCTCCGCCGAATCCTGTTCTCGCAGAATGCGCATCGCGGCGGTGAGGGCGGGCAGCACGCGGTCGGCGAGTTCGGCGACCGACTTGCCGCCCAGATCGCCGATCGCGGACTTCTCGGCGAGTACGTGGCCGACCACGCCGGTGGCGGAGGTCAGCGCGATGGAGCCGGCGGTGGCGACCTTGTGCGGCGCGGTGCCGGCGGCGGCGAACAGTGAGATCGCGCCGTAGGCGGCGGTACGCAGGGTCAGCTTGTCGCGGTCGGTCAGGGTGACGGTCATGACGATGTACTCCTCGGAGTCGAATGATGTTCGGGTGGGCGGGAAATGGGTGGTCAGCGGCCGGACAGGTCGGTGACCTCGTGGACGGCGGCGGCGACCGCACGGAAGTCCTTGCGGAGGATGGTGCTGTGGTTGCCGGCGACCTTGGCGCTGATGCGGATGCCGGGGTTGCGCTCGCAGACGGCGTCCAGGCCGGTGCGGATCCGTTCCTGCTCGTCGCCGCGGCTGCCGAAGGAGGTCCCCGAGGCGACGACGTAGCGGACCGGGACGGTGATCGCGTCGAGAACCGGTCCCAGCGCGTCCGTGCGGGACAGTTTGCCGAGTTCGATATTGCTCTCGGCCTGTTGCGCGGCGGACATCCGCGGGGTGAGTCCGGTGGGCCGCAGTAGCGGCATGACCCAGTTCAGGCGTTTGAACAGGGTGCGGATGCGCTGCTCCATCGCGTCGTCGAGCCAGTCGTAGGGGTAGGCGCCGTCGACCAGCACCGCGCCGAGGGCCCGGCCCGGGTTGCGCTCGGCCCAGTGCGCCGCGACGACGGCTCCGTACGACCAGCCGACCAGCAGGGCCCGGTCGACCCCGCGAGCGGCGAGCACGGCGTCGACATCGCGGACCGCGACCTCGAAGGAGTAGTCCGCCGAGCGCCGCGACCTGCCGCGGGCCCGCTCGTCGTAGGTGATGTGCCGGAAGTCGGCGCCGAGCTCGGCGATGACCCGCCGCCAGTAACCCTGGGTGGCGAATTGGCCGTTGAGGTAGACCACCGGGATCCCGGCGCCGCCGGTGTCGGTGACCGCGAGGGCGGTGTCGTCGACCGGCAGCATGCCGGTCCAGTGCGAGGGGGCTGCGGTGGTGGTGTTGTTCGTCATGAGAATGACTTTCGCGGGACCCGCTGACACCGAGCTGTCACGGCGTTGACACCGTGTCAGTGTCCGCCACCGGGGGCATGTCAGGCCCGCGACGGGGCGAATTCGTCCATGCCGCCGCGGTCACGAGGAATATCGCTCTGGCACCAGGACTCGAACCTGGATTCGGGACTCCAAAGGACCCTGGGCTGCCGATTACCCCATACCAGAGCTGCCCGCCGAGGACTCGAACCTCGAACCTTCCGGATCAGAACCGGACGCAACTGCCGATTGTGCCAGCGGGCATTGCTTTCGGAACGACGGATTCGAACCTCCGCCTTGCCATACATTCCGTGATGATCCGAGGGTAGCCACACGCGCTGCCGTGCCGCGACCGAATTTCGGGTCCGCCGGATGCGCTCGAAACCTCAGTCCGCTGCCCTGGGTGTCGAATTGCGCACCGGCACATATTGTTCGAGCTGTCACAGTCGTTCCGGTGCCCGGCAGTCCGCCGATGACGATGAGCATGTCGTCCACTCTGCCGATGGGGTCGGACACCGGGCGGGCCGGTTGCGGTGGTAGTCCGGATCGCTTGGGCATCAATACAATTCGGACGGCGGCTGAGTGCCCGGGGCCGGTGCCGAGCGGAACCAGGTGAGGCGGGCGCGGTCCTTGTGGACGTCGGCGGAGTCGGCGCCGTGGACGCGCTCGCGGATGGGGAGCAGACTCTCCAGGGCGGTGGCGGCGGTGGCCGGGTCGCCGGCGACGCCGGTCCAGAAGGCGAGACCGACTCGGTCCAGGAGGGTTTCGGGGTGTTCGGGGCCGGAGAGGGCGGTGCGGTCGGGGACCAGGGTGGTCAGGAGGTCCCGGGCGCGGGCCGGATCGCCGGCGATGCCCACGAAGTGGATATGGTTGCGGCGGATGACGAGTGCGCCGTGCGAGTCGGGGCCGAAGACTCGGATCGCGATCGGCACCAGGGGTTCGTAGTGGTCGCGCGCGCCCGGGGGGTCGCCCGCGTCGCCGATCTGGAAGGCCAGATTGCTTCGCGCCCAGAGGGTGTCGGGGTGTTCGGGGCCGGAGATCTGTTCGCGGATCGCGACCAGTTGTGCGCTCAGCTCGCAGGCCGCCGCGGCGGCACCGGCCTTGCCGGTCCAGAAGACCAGGCGGTCCCAGGTGACCAGGGTGTCGGGGTGGTCGCGGCCCTGCACCCGGATGCGTTCGGCGAGTACGGCTTCCATGCGGCGGCGGGCTTCCTCCGGGTCGCCGGAACGTCCGATGGCGAAGGCGAGATCGTCGAGGGCCTGGAGGGTTCCGGGGTGGTCCGGGCCGAGTGCGGTGCGGCGGGCCGCGGCCACCTCCTTCAGCAGGATCAGCGCGGTGGCGTAGTCGCCGGCGGCCTCCAGATAGGTGGTGAACTGCAACAATCCGTCGGATTCCTGGTCCAGGAGCAGGCGCGCGTGCGGGAGCAGTGCCGCGTAGATCGGCCACGATGCCCGCTGATCGGGTGTGCCCGGCAGCGATTCGGTCAGTGCGGCCGCCGCGATCCGGCGCCAGGCCGCGCGGGCCGGGTCGTCGAGTTGTTCCAGCACCACGGAACGGACCAGGCGGTGCACGGTGAGGGTTCCGGAGGTCGGTGTCGCGATCAGCGAGTACTCGCGCAGGGCCGCCGTCGCGTCATCGAGTCCGAGTTCGTCCTGGAGCGGGGCCGCCAGGGCGCGATCCGGTTCGTCCGGTTGGGCTGTGGCCAGGCCGGTTTCGAGCAGGAGCCGGATGGGCACGGGTGCGGGCGCGTAGCACGCCAGCAGCCGCAGCAGCGCGATGGCCGCGGGTTGTTCCGTCGCGAGTCGATCGAAGGCTATGTTCCAGGTAGTCCACACCGTTCGGTCATAACCCCATGCGCGGCCACGATTCAAGATCTGCCGTCGCCGTTCGCGTAACAGGGTCAGATAGCGGGCCAGACCGATGGCGGTGGCCCGGACGTAGGCGGCGGCCTGTTCGAGCGCGAGCGGGAGGGTGCCGAATTCGGCCGCGATCGCGTCGGCGGCCCCGGGATCGGCGTCGCCGGAGCGTTGCAGCAGGTAGTCGACGGCGGCGGCGCGGTCGAGCATCTCGACCTCGAGGCCGACCTCCGGGGGCCACTGCGCGGAGCGGGAGGTGATCAGCAGGTGACCGTTGCCGACCGTGGGCAGCGCCGGGAGGACCGTCGCGGCATCGGTGACGTTGTCGAGGATCAGCAGCCACGGGCCCGGCCGGGTGGCGAGTGCGCTGTGTACCCGGGCGACGGGGTCGGCGGTGTCGAGGTGGTCCCGGACTCCGAGGAGGGTGGACAGTTCGGTCATCCCCGCCGACAGGGTCGCCGCCTGCTCCGCCGCGAACTGCCAGATCAGGTCGTACTCCGACTGGTGGCGTTGCGCGTAGGTCGTTGCGGCACTGGTTTTCCCGACCCCGCCGAGGCCGTGCAACGCCACGGTGCGCGGGAGCGCGGTGGCGGTGTCGAAGCGGGTGCGGATCTCGGTGAGCAGGGGTTCCCGGCCGGCCAGCCAGGGCGGGGGGCCGGACAGCCGGACCGGCTTCGCCGTTTCGAGCCGGTGTTCGTAATACAGTGCGCCGATGGCGATCCCGCCACGATCGGCGCGAATACCCGTGTCGCCGAGGGGGTGTGGAGCCGGAACAACGCCGGGATCGGTCAGCCCCGATCCGAACCCGGCGCCGGAGGGAGTCCGGTGGAGACCGAACCGTGGATCGTCACGGCGGCGACGCCGTGATCGGTTGCCTGGACCGAGATGTCGCCGCCGGCGGCGACTCCCTGGCCCTCCGCGTGCACCTCGGCGGCCCGCAGCGGCGCGATGAGCTGTTCGAGTTCGGTGGCGAAGGCGGCATCCGCCTCGGCGGCGGCTTCGATCGCCAGTTGCAGGCGTTGCATCGTCCGCTCGGATTCGGTGCCGGATTCGGTCTCCGACTTCAGCTTTCGCAGTGCCGGATCGTCGCCCAGCACCCGGCCGATCAGGTCGTGCAGGCGATCCATGCCGGTGTCCAGGGCCCGGTCGACCTCCCGGTCCGCCCGGCGGCCGACGCGGTGCAGTTTCCGGACCAGATAGGCGACCGCGTATCCGGCCAGTAGCTCGATTCCCACAGCCGACCCCCAGCTTTCGACAACCCGATACGAGAGTACCGGCTCGGGGCGTTGTCCCGCTTTCGGTTACGCGAGTTCCTCGGTGGAGTCGTGCCCCGCCGCGGCGGTGCGGCGCAGGAAGTCGGCGATCACCTCCAGCTCTGCCGCGCTGTAGTCCCGGCAGAGTTCGTCCATGCGGTGGTTCATTCCGGCGAACATGGTGTAGAGCTCCGGATTTCGCTCACGCAGTGCGCGGACGGTGACGGCGCGGCGGTCGGGGGAGTCGGGGTCGCGTTCGCGGGCCACCCAGCCGCCACGTTCGAGCCGGTCCAATACGCCGGTGAGGGTTGCGGGATGCAGGCCCGTGCGGCGGGCGAGTTCCTTCGGCGACAACTGTCCCTGCCGGTTGAGCAGGTCCAGGCAGGTCCAGTCGGCGTCCTTCAATTCGACCCTGCCGCCGAAGCGGCGGTTGAGCAGTGCCAGTTGGATATTGAGGTCGCGCAGGGCCTCCTTGACGGTATTGGTCAACTGCCGATGCGTGCCCGCGATCCGATCCGTCACCGGATTCACACCTCCCGACGCGGCCGATTGTTCGATATTCGTATCGTACGAGATCGACCGGAAGCGGGGCCCGGTGGTCGCGGCCCGCGTGGCGGTCAACCGTCGAGTGCGAGGCTCGCGACGGCGAGCGGGAGGAAGACGCCGACGGCGCCGAAGAATGTCGGCGAATAATCGCCGACCCGGATGTGGCTGTAGGCCGCGCAGACGAAATACAGCACCAGCCCGGCGGCCGCGGCGGTGCCGACGATCGGCGCGCCGAGCAGGCCGATCGCCAGCCCGGCCGCGCCGGCCAGTTTCAGGGTGCCGATCGGGAAGACCAGCCAGGTCAGCGGGACTCCCGCGGTCTGCATGGCGGGGGTGAGGACCCGCATGATCGGTTCGAAGCGGGTGATCGCGGCGATACCGGAGAAGGTGTTGGCGCCGATGGCGACGAGCGTGACGATCAGGTGTGCGGTGGACATCGCGACTCCTCGGATTCGGGATCAGGCCGGTTCGACGCGGAATATCGCGATGCGATTTGCCGCGGCCGCCATCGCGTCCGCGGAGGCGGCCGCGGCCTGACCCGAATTCACGAAGATCTCGGCCACCCGCGCCGGGCTGGTGGCCACCAGGGTGCGCAGCAACGGACCCCGGTCCTCGACGGGGATCTCGACCAGGCGAGCGGGGGCGGACTTCCGCCCCCGGCTCAGTGTCACCGTGTTCGTGGCGCGGACGTTCGCCACCCACGCCGCCTTGGGAAACGCCTGGAAGATGTACTTTTCGCCGTCCAGTTCATTGACCGCGATCGCGAAGGTGCGCGGCTGCCCGCTGCGCCGGCCCGGCACGGTCAGCAGCTGCATCTGCCCGAACGCGATCCCGGTGCGCTGCAGACCGACGATGACCTTGTTGACGCTGTTGACCATTCTGCGGAAGTTCCGTGTGTCCATGCCTCCGATCGTACTCCATAAGATATGGAAAGCATATGATATCAAGCACGCATCAGGTGGGTGATGCGGCCCGATTCACCGGGTCGTGGTCCGGATCTCACCCGCCACGAGACGACGGCGCCGGGTCGGCAGCAGGATCGTCGGATGCGCGACGCTCCACGCCGCGCCGGCGCAGATGAACTCCTTGACCCGGGCGGCGGTCCGGCCGGTGAGAGCCGTCGGGGTGGCGCGATCGTCCGGGGTGACGCGCTGGATGATCGCGTCCCGGCGGCCGAGGCTGATGCACTGGACGGTGTAGCCGATGGTGGTGTCCGGGACCGGCCGCGCGGTGAGCCGCGCGGCGATCGAGTCGGCGGCCAGCCAGGCCATGGGAATTCCCGACGCGCACGACATGCGCAGCGGCTCACCACCGGCCCCGTCGGCGAGGGCGGCGTCGCCGACGGCGTAGATGCCGGGATGGGAGATCGAGCGCATGGTCTCGTCGACGATGATCCGGCCCGTGTCCGAGACCGTCACGGTGGTGGCGGCCGCGAGCGGGTGGACCGCGAAACCGGCTGTCCAGACGGTGATCTCGGCGGGAATCCGATGGTCCGCCGCGGTGGTCACACCGGTCGCGTCGACGCGCGCGATACCGGTGTGCTCGTGGACGGTGATGCCGAGGCGGTCGAAGCTCTCGCGCAGGTGGCGCCGGGCCTTGTCGCCGAGCCGATCGCCGATCCGGCCGCGCGCGGTGATCGCGACCCGCAGCTCCGGGTGCGACTCGGCGATCTCGGCCGCGGTCTCGATACCGGTGAGGCCGGCGCCGACGATCAATACCGTTGTGCCCGGTGCGGATTCGCGCAGCCGGTCCCGCAGCCGCAGGGCGTCCGCCCGGCTCGCGACCTTGTGGGTGAGTGTATCGGCGCCCGGGATCCCCTGATCGGCGGCGACGCTGCCGAGGGCGTAGACGAGGGTGTCGTAGCCGAGGGTTTCGGCGCCGTGTGCACCGATGACGTCGACGGTTGCGCGATCGGGGTCGAATCCGGTGACCCGCGCCTGCCGGGTCAGGACGCCGGTGCCCGCGTACATGTCGCGCAGCGGGCGGTGGGGGAGGTCCTGGCCGCCGGCGAGCTGGTGCAGGCGCACTCGCTCGATGAAATCGGGGTCGGCGTTGACGACGGTGATCTCGACGTCGTCGCGGTGCAGCCGCCTGGCCAGGCGGCCCGCGGTGCTCGCGCCGGCGTACCCGGCGCCCAGGACGATGATCCGATGCGTCATGACTTGCTCCTATCCGGTTGCTGACACCTCCTGAACCGGACAGCCGGGCAATTTCTGACAGACGAGGGGCGTGAGGTGGGTCACCCCGGGACGCCGACGTCGGGATGCCCCCCGTCGGCGGCCCAGCGACCGGTGAAGCGGTCGAGTTTCTCCGGATTCGCCTGGATCCGGAGCGCGGCGATACCGGCGGTGGTGATGTCGAGGCTGTAGACGCCGAGGATCCGACCGTCGACCTCGACGAGGACGGCGGGCCCGTGGTTGACGCCGGTGATGTGGAAAATCGGTGTGCCGCCGAGAATTCGGTCCTTGACGGCGGTCGGGCGGGCCAGGCCGCACAGGTAGCGGGCGACCGCGAGCGCACCCTCGACCCGCCGGCGGACCGGCAGGTGGCCGCCGCTGTCGGCGACGCTGACCACGTCGTCGGTGAGCAGCCGGACCAGGGCCTCGGTATCGCCGCTGAGGACCGCGGCGAGGAATTCCTCGACGATCCGCCGGGCCGTCGCCGCGTCGACCACGGTCCGGGCGCGTTCGGCGGTGATGTGCTGTTTGGCCCGCCGATAGATCTGCTGGCAGTTGGCCTCGGTGAGATCGAGGATCTCGGCGATCTCGCGGTGCGGATATTCGAACGCCTCGCGCAGTACGTATACCGCACGTTCGTTCGGCGACAACCGTTCCAGCAGCGTGAGTACGGCCAGGGAAACCGATTCGCGCCGGTCGAAGGTGTCGGCCGGGCCGAGTATCCGGTCCGTGGTCAGGACGGGTTCGGGAAGCCATTGCCCCACATAGGTTTCCCGTTTGACCCGGGCCGAGTCGAGTCGATTGAGGCAGAGGTTGGTGAGGACCTTCGTCAGCCAGGCCTCGGGGATTTCGATACGGCCGCGGTCGGCGGCGTGCCATCGCAGATACGTGTCCTGTACCGCGTCCTCGGCATCGCCCGCGGACCCCAGCAGCCGATAGGCGATCGCCTCGAGGCGGCCCCTGGAGTTCTCGAAAACATCGGCCTCGTGGGTGCCCGATGGTGGCGTCCCCGGCGAATCGGCGCTCATGTCGTCGCGCGGGGAATCGCTGTGCCGTGGCGAGAAGATGGTGTGTTCATCGTCGGATGATTGTCGTACCGCCGAGTTCGGGGGCTGCACCGGGGTGGGCGAATACACCATTACCGGTGGGAAGGCGGGAACGACTCCCGGCTCGGTGGAAAAGTGGGAACGGTCGAACCCGTTGCGGCCGTGACATTCCGGCAAACCGGATCGGCGCAACGGGTTCATCGCGACCCGACCGTGGCATTCGCCCGGTCCTCCGAGTCAGTGCTTCCCGTTGCGGTAGGCGCTGATCAGCGCCGCGGACAGGCGGCCGCGGGTGGAGACGGTGTGGCCGGATTTCTGCGCCCACATGCGGATTGCGGCCGTCTCCTCCTTGGACAGGCCCCCACCCTCGCGTCCGGCGGTGCGGGTGCGGGTCCCGGCCCGGGGAGCGCCGCGGCGGCCGACGCGGCGGGCGGCCTGGATGTAGGGCTCGACCTGCTTGAAGAATTCGTCCCGATTTCTCGCTCCGAGGTCGATCTCGTAGTCGGTGCCGTCGAGTGAGAACGTAATCGTCGGTTCCGGAACAAGATTCGGATCGATCCGCTCACCGGAGATGTCGTCGAATGTTTCGACCATGGTTTTCTGCGCCATGTTCACAAGATAGCACGCCGTGCCGCGCGGATTATCCAAAGATAAAGCGGTTCGGAGTTATTCGATAGCTTCGGTTGCGCGATATTCCGCCGTACGATCCGAATGCACGTGCCTTCCGGGCCGATCACGGTGTGCCCGAACGGGACGCGGGCCGCGATGACCGCTCGTATTCGCTGGTCACGGCCGTCGGCGGCCGATCGATGACCTCGGTTGCCGAGGCCGCCGGGCCTATTCGCCTTCCCCGGCCACCGGCGCGGGCCGGTGCGACGGCCCGTCGGCGCGGTTCGCCGGGACGAAGCCGAAAGGCGATTCGAGGGAAAGTGAGTCTGCCGACATTGTGTCCCGGCCGGATGGTTGTTCCACGCGGTCGGTGGTAGTTCAGCCGGCGGCGGTGAACTCCGCGATGATCCCCGCCAGCGCGGCGGGATCCTGCAGCATCGGCAGATGTCCGGTGGAAAGCTCGCGCCGGAATCCGGCCCCGAGCTCGTCGGCGTGCCGGTATTGCATCGCCGGGGACACCTGGCGATCCGCGGTGGTGACGACGAACCCGCGGTGCGCCGGAAATGTTCTCGCGGACACCACATCCCGATAGAGGTGCCGGGATTCCGGCGCGAACTCGGCGACGATCCGTGTGGCGTCCGCCTCGTCGATCCCCGCGCACAACGCCGAGCGGATCGCCTTCTCCGGGGGCCGGGTGCCCGCGAGCCGCATGATCAATCCGATGACAACTCGTTGTGGCGCAGGCAGAGTCGCGAGGAACGAGGTTCCGGCGGCCGGGAAGGTCGCGGCGACCCCGAGCAGTCCGGCCACCCGCTCGGGTGCGGCGGCCACGATCCGGCTCGCCACGACACCGCCGATCGAATGCGCCACGAGCGTGAACGAACCCGCCGGCGCCTGCTCCAGCACAGCCGCCGCGTAGTCGCCGAGATGCGCGCCGGGCTGTTTCGGATACGCCGCGACGATCGAACCGTCGGGCAGGTTCGCGCGAACCCCGTCCCAGATCCAGGCCGGAAGTCCTGCGCCACTGAGGAACAGGATCGGCGTCGGGTGCGGATTCACGTGGATCTCCTTGCGGCTCGGGATGCGCTCGCAAGGGTAGGGGAGGGGTCCGACATCAACCGCCGGCGCGGATGATCGCCTCGATATTGCGTTCGGTGAGTGCGCTGATGGTGAGGGAGGGGTTGGCGATGCCGGCGTTGCCGGGGACCGCGGCGCCGTCGAGTACGTAGAGGCCCGGGTGGCCGGGTATGCGGCCGTAGGAATCGGTGGCCCGGCCGAGCACCACGCCGCCGAGCGGATGGGAGCATGCGTTCGCGTATCCGATGGACGGTGGCAGCAGCGACAGACCGGCCGCGGCGATGCGGCCGCTCGCCGCGCCGGCCGCGGCGATCGCCTCGTTACCGCCCCCGGCGGGCCAATCCAGGACGACCTTGCCGGCGGCCGGGTCGTAGCGGAACGTCCCGCGGGTCTCGTCCAGCACGAGACCGATCACCACGAGCATGCCGACGTCGATCGGGACGCCGGGTACGGCGAAGTTCTCCAGAACGGTCGGCATACCGGACTCGTCCAGTACGCGGCTGGCGACCGCGGCGCCCTGGGTGCCGATATCCGGTGAGTTGAGCGTCCAGGGCGCCATCACGACATTGCCGTTGGAACCCCAGCCCGCACCGACGTGTTCGTTCAGCTCGGGCAGGGTGCCGGTGTCGCGGGCCCGGACGAGCAGTTCGGAGGTGCCGATGGATCCGCCGGCGAGGATCAGCCGATCGCAGGTGAGGGTCCGGGCGGCCAGTACGTCCCCGGTCGGGGCGATCTTGTCGACCGTGAGGACGAACCGGCCGCCTTCCTGGGTGATCGCCTCGACCCGATGTCCCGCGTACACCACCGCCCGGCCGGTGTCCTGCGCGGCGCGCAGATAGGTCCGGTTCAGGTCGGTCTTGCTGCCGTTCGAATTGCCCAGGGTGCTGCGGCCGATGACGGCCGAGGGCCGGGAGCGGCCGGCCAGTTCGGCGCGGATCACGTCCCAGTTCCAGACCGACTCGGACGGATCGGGGCGGTAGCCCGCGCGGGCGGCGAGCGTGTCCCACGCCCGGCTGTGCGCGAACGCCGAGGACTGATAGATATCGGGCGGCATCGTGCTCGCGCGCAGCATCTGCCGTGCCCGCGGATAATAGGTCGCCGCCAGTTCCCGATAGTCGACGAGACCACCGAATACGGCATCGAAGTATCGCTGCTCGGGCTGGACCGTCACCCCGGTGTAGACGATCGAGCTGCCGCCCACCGCCGCGCCGCGCAGCACGCGCATATTCGGGTAGTTGTCGATGCACAGCACGCCGCCGAAATCGTCGACGCCGAGCGGAACCGGAACGCCGGTGGCCGACTGGACCACATCGGAGAAGGTGTCGCGGTGCCAGACCCCGCGTCCGTCGGGCAGCGTCTCCGAGGAGAAGATGTCCCGCCACGGGTCGTTGGGCCAATGCGATCCCCGCTCGAGAATCGTCACCTGTACGCCCGCCTCGCCCAGGCGCAGCGCGGAGATCGCACCCCCGAATCCGGAGCCGATCACGATCACCTCGCTGTGCTCGGGCGGGTCGGGCAGCGGTGCGAAGATCTCGGGCACGATATCGCGATATCCCGCGACGCGGGCCGGGTCCCCACCCGGCGCCGCACCCGCCGGTGCGGGAATCAGGGATGTCGCGGCCGCGGCGGTGCACGCACCGAGGAAGGCGCGGCGGCTGAAGGCGTCGGGGTGCTGGATCGAGGTCACGATTGGGTGCTTTCGTCGGTGTGGAAGGCCGCGGTCACTTCGCGGCGCAGCGTGGTTTCGACATGCCGGACGGCCGTCGCGGCGATGAGGTCACCGAGTGGATTGGTCACGAGGCCGGCGGCCCCGGTCGCGGGCGGATAGCCGATGCGGACGCGGATCCGCGTCGCCCCGGCCGCGGTCGTCTCGAACTCGAATCGGGCGGTTACCAAGGGTTTTCGGGTCGACCGCAACTCGATCACGGCATCGTCGCGCCATTCGACGGCGTGCAGTTCCAGTTCGGTGGTCGCGATCGGGTTGGTGAAGGTCATCACGAAGACGCTTCCGGCGCCGGATTCGGGGGTCCCGCGCGGCCGGAATTCGGTGACGCCGAACATCCATGCGGGCACGTTGCGATGGTCGGCTACGTACCGGAACACGAAGTCGCGGGGGACCGCGACCTCACCCGCTCGCTCGACGATCTTCATCGCACCCGCCCGCCGATCGCGCGGACGCGGGTTTCACCCGAGCGGCCGGGATCGTGCCGCAGCCTCTCGGCCGCGCGCTCCCGGGCGGCGGTGTTGACTGTGGTGAGTGTCATAACGGACGGCCGGGCCGGGTCGCGTCGTCGCGCGATCGGGTCGGCGGCGATACCGATCGGCTGGGCGAGGGCCGGCAGCTCCGAGTTCGGGGTTCCGCAACCGTCGAGCGCCGCCACGGCCGGCAGGCCCTGGGAATGCTCGGCAACATCCAGCGGACGAACGGCGGCCGGATCCGGGTCGGCGCCGGACAGCGGGCGTACTGCCACGAGTTGGCTCGGCAGGCCGCCCGGAAATGCCATCGGTGGTGTTTCCCCGCGCCGATCGTTTGCCGCGCGATCGTCGAGCCAGGCCAGCGGGTCGAATCGCAGGCCGCGAACCGTGATCAACATGTGCTCGACGGGTGCGAGCCGCCGCGCCGCGTCCTGCGACCGGTCGGCGGCGAAGGTGTGCGGGCCGCTCTCGTCCGGCCGCCCGCCGAACTCCCCGAGCCGGCCCGCGCTCGCGCCGCAGAATGTCACAGCAAATGTTTCGCCATCGGTGATCCGGGTGGTCATCGGCGGGCCGGGCGAATTATCGGGCATCCGCGGCATTGTCGAATGCGGCTGTGGATCACCACATGATTGTTCATCGACGATCATAACCATTCCTTCGTTTCCGTGAGCGAAAGAAGAAGCAATCGAGCCGCGAACCGGGAATTCCCGCTGGGGGTGGCCGATTCTCGGCTCGGGCCCCGGCGCACGGATTCCGGCAGGGCAAATCTACGGCGTCGGCGGAAATGTAACGGGCGCCGCGATCTGTTGCATCAGGATTCGGCCGGCGGTGCGGAATGTGCCTTCGCCGAAGGCATTCCGCGCCGGACCTCGGTCAACCGGTTCCGACTATCACGAATTCCCCCCCCCTCGGGTAACGGTGGATTCCAGCGCATTCCGGGCTCGGCGGCGACGCTACCAGCGGTCTCGGTGCCGGGCAATCGCAAGTATTGCCGTGGAACCGCCGGGTACCCGAATCTTTGAGGTTCAACCCGGGCAGCGGGCCGCGGGATCGTACCGGAATACTGTTAATCGGAGTACCGACATTTCAGGTGGGTTGCAGGAGGTTTGTGCCGCTGTTACAGTGGGGCATCGACAAGATCGGTGAACCGAGGTTCGGCGTGGAATCTCCCGAGTCTGCTGTTGCCTTCTCCGGTGTGGTTCACGAATTATCGTCATAACTATTTCCGAAAACCACATCGGTATTGTTCCGTGCTACGCCGGATCGAATGTGTGAGAAGTCCGTCGTAGCGATTCACGGCGCTGTTCCCGGGGGAACGCGCATGTTGGGGGTACTTTCGTGAATTCTGATTCGTTCGATGTCCCGACGCTGGTGCACCTGCTCGGGGCCCGAATCCGGCAAAATCCGGACAAACTCGCCTTCGCGTACCTTCCGGACGGCGAGACGGTGTCCGAGCAATGGACCTACGCCGAGCTCGGGGAGCGCGCGACCGCGGTCGCACGCTGGCTCGACGGCCATGCGGCCCGGGGTGAACGGGTGCTGCTGCTGCACGAGAACGCGCTGCACTTCATCGCCGGGCTGTTCGGCTGCGCGCTCGCCGGCGCGATCGCGGTACCGGCCTACTCACCGGTCGGTCGCAAGCAGGTCGCGCGAATCGGCAAGATAGTCAACGACTCCGGGGCGATGTTCGCGCTCTGCTCGGAGGAGGCCCTGTCCGACACCCGGACGGCGATCGAATCCTTCGAACTGGACCGGCCCCCGCGCTGGTGCGCGTCGGATGCGCTGCCGTTCGCCGACGGGGCCGAGGCGGACGAGCGCGCGCTGCCCGAGCCCGGCGATATCGCCCTCATCCAGTACACCTCCGGGTCGACCAGCGACCCCAAGGGCGTCGTGCTCGCGCACCGGAACTTCCTGGACAACGTGGAGAGCATCCGGTGCGCACTCGGCGCACCCGCGTTCGACGAGGACCTGTTCGGGGTGTTCTGGCTTCCGCTGCATCACGATATGGGCCTGGTCGGCGCGGTGCTGACCACTCTGTACGTCGGGGGCAGTTCGGAACTGATGTCGCCGGCGTCGTTCGTCCTGCGGCCGCTGCGGTGGCTGCAGCGAATCTCGGGGCGCCGCAACGTGATCACCACGGCTCCCAACTTCGCCCACGAGTTGTGCGTGACCACCACCACGCCGGAGGAGCGCGCGGCGCTGGACCTCAGTGGCTGGCGGACCGCCCTCTGTGGCGCGGAGTTCGTGCGGGTGGAAACCATGCAGCGCTTCGCGGAAGCGTTCGCGCCGGCCGGATTCGATCCCGAGATCGCGCAACCGGTGTACGGACTGGCCGAGGGGACGTTGCTCGTCACCGGATCGGCGCGGCCGGGCGGCCCGCTGGTCCGGCACGTGTCGCGGGCCGCGCTGCAACAGCGCCGGGTCGACCCGGCCGAGGCGGCCGCGGGCGGATCCACGGTGCTGGTCGGCTGCGGCAGGCCGCAGAACGACCTGCGCCTGGTCGTCGTCGACCCCGACACCCGGCAGCCCGCCGACGCGAATCGGATCGGTGAGGTCTGGATCGCGGGAGCCTCTGTGGCTGAGGGCTATTGGCTCAACGAGGCGGCCACCGAGGCCACCTTCCACGCCGAACTGCGGGATCCGGGCGCACATCCGGCCGGGCCCTATCTGCGCACCGGCGATCTCGGATTCGTCGACGACGGTGAGCTTTTCGTGGTCGGCCGGTTGAAGGATCTGATCATCCTGCGCGGCCGCAACCTGTACCCCGACGATCTGGAGGGCACCTTCCAGGAGGCGGATCCGATCCTGCTGCGCGGCCGCGGCGCCGCGGTCGCCGTCGACGGTCCCGACGGCGAGCAACTGGTCCTGGTGCAGGAGATCGAACGCGAGATCCCGGCCGGCACCGATCTCACCGCGGTCTGCGCGCGGATGGCGACCGTGGTGGCCGAGGAATACCAGGCCGCGGTCGCCGCGGTGGTGCTGGTGCGCGCGTACAGCCTGCCCAGTACCTCGAGCGGCAAGGTGCAGCGGTACGCCTGCCGCCAGAAGTTCGCCGACGGCACGCTGAAGGAGCAGGCACGCTGGTCGCCGCTGGTATCCGCGACCCCGGCCGCCGCCGGACCGGCGGCGGGACCGGTCCCGCACGAGGTCGCCGCCTGGCTGGTCGACCGGCTGGCCGCCGAACTGTCGGTCGCGCGCGACGATATCGATATCCGGCAGCCGCTGTCGTACTACGGGCTGGATTCGGTGCGCGCGGTCAAACTCGCCGACGCGATCGGCCGGCAGTACGGTATCGAGGTCGCGCCCACGCTGGCGTACGAGTATCCGACCATTTCCGAACTGGCGGAACATATTCGGCAGCTGTGCGGCGGCGGCGCGGACCTCCGGCGGGAACCGGCCGCGCGGGAGATCGCGCCGGACGAGCCGATCGCGATCGTCGGAATGGCCTGCCGCTTCCCGGGCGCCCCGGATCCCGAGGCCTTCTGGGAACTGTTGCGCACGGGCACCGACGCGGTCTCGGCGGTGCCGGCCGACCGCTGGACCCGCGACGATGTGCGATGGGGCGGATTCCTCGACGACGTCCGGGGTTTCGACGCCGAATTCTTCGGGATCTCGCCGCGGGAGGCCGAGCACATCGATCCGCAGCAGCGGCTCGTGCTCGAATTGGCCTGGGAGGGTTTGCAGGACGCCGGTATCGTGCCCGCCGAACTGGCCGGGCAGCCCGTCGGCGTCTTCCTGGGTGTGTCCACCAACGACTACGGCCGGTTGTTCTACTCGACCGAGGATCGCATCGACGCCTACACCGGCACCGGCAACGCCTCGAGCGTCGCCGCGAACCGGATCTCCTACTTCTTCGACTTCCGCGGTCCCAGCGTCGCGATCGACACCGCGTGTTCGTCCTCACTGGTCGCGTTGCACACGGCGTGCGCGTCGCTGCGCAGCGGCGAGAGCACCGTGGCACTGGCCGGTGGGGTGAATCTGATCCTCTCGCCCGCGTTGTCGATCAACATGGCCAAGGCCGGGGTGATGGCCGCGGACGGCCGCTGCAAGACCTTCGACGCGAGCGCCGACGGATATGTGCGCAGCGAGGGCGCGGGTGTGCTGATCCTCGAACCGCTGTCGCGGGCCGTCGCCGCCGGGCATCCGATCTACTCGGTCGTGCTGGGCAGTGCGAGCAATCAGGACGGCCGCACCAACGGGCTGATGGCCCCCAATCGGCGCGCGCAGGCCGCCCTGCTCCGCGACGCGTACGCCGCGGCCGGGGTGTCGGCGGGCGATATCGGCTACGTCGAGGCGCACGGCACCGGCACGCTGCTCGGCGATGCCATCGAGGCCGGGGCGCTCGCGGAGGTCTTCGGGGAGAACCCGCGGCCGGCCGCCTGCGCGGTCGGCTCGGTGAAGTCGAACATCGGCCATCTGGAGGCCGCCGCGGGTGTCGCCGGTGTGATCAAAGTGGCGCTGGCCCTGCATCATCGGGCGATTCCGCCGACCCTGCACTACGAGAAGCCCAATCCCGCCATCGATCTCGCGGACGGTCCGTTGCGGATCGCGCGATCCCTGTCGGATTGGACCGGTGACGCCACCGTCGCGGGGGTGAGTTCGTTCGGGTTCGGCGGCACCAACGCTCATGTCGTGATGGCCGCCGCGCCACGGAATCCGTTGCCCGAGCGCGTGATCCGCACCCGTCCGGCACTGCTGCCGATCAGCGCCCGGACCCCGGCCGCGGTCGCCGAACTCGCCGGCCGGTACCGGGACCACCTGACCCGCGACGGCGCGCACTGGCCCGATATCGCCTATTCCGCCGCGCTGCACCGCCCGCACCACGAGGCCCGTTCGGCGGTCGTCGCCACCGCGTCCGACGAGGCCGCCGCTCGGCTCGCCGCGCCGGGTGCGGGCCCGACCGGCCGGGCGCATCCGGATCGGCCGCCGCGGGTGGTGTTCGTCTTCTCCGGCCAGGGCGGGCAATGGCTCGGCATGGGCCGGCAACTGTTCGCGGACGAACCCGCCTTCCGCGCGGCGATCGTCCGGTGCGATCGGGAGATCCGCCGGGCCGCCGGCTGGTCGGTGATCGACGAACTGCACGCCGGTGCGGACCGGTCCCGGCTGGACGAGATCGCGGTGGTGCAGCCCACGCTGTTCGCGATCCAGGTCGCGCTCGCGGCACTGTGGGACTCCTGGGGAGTCCGGCCCGGCGCGGTGGTCGGGCACAGCATGGGCGAGGTGGCTGCCGCGCACGTCGCCGGTGTGCTCGATCTCGCCGATGCCGCGCGGGTGATCACGCACCGTTCCCGGCTCATGGCCCGTCTCGCCGGTGCCGGTGCGATGGCCGTGATCGAGCTCGCGCCGGAACAACTGCGGGACCGGCTCGCCGAATCCGGTGTGGCGATCGCGGCCGTCAACGGCCCGCGGTCCACGGTCGTGTCCGGTGCGGCCGACGCCATCGCGGATCTCGTCGCGGCCGTCCAGCGCGCGGAGATCTTCGCCCGGCCGATCAAGGTGGACGTCGCCTCGCACGGACCGCACATGGACGCCGTGCGACCCGAACTGGTGGCCGCGCTGGCGGGTATCACCGCGCGGACGGGCACGATACCGATCTTCTCCACGGTGACCGGTGATCGAACGGACGGAACGCATTTCACCGCCGAGTACTGGGGCGCCAATCTGCGGGAGACCGTGCTGTTCGGCCCGGCGATCGACCGGATCACCGAGGACGGCGCCGACGTCTTCGTCGAGATCTCGCCGCATCCGGTGCTGGCCCCGGTCCTCACGCAATCGGTATCCGGCGAGGCCGCGGTGGTCCTGCCGTCCGGCGTCAAGGACGCCGACGAGGCGACGACCCTGCTCACCTCGCTGGGCGCGCTCTACTGCGCCGGGCAGCCGATCGATTGGCGTGTGCTGTATCCCGAGGACGCGGCCTTCGTCCGCACCCCGGCCTATCCGTGGCAGCGGGAACCGCACTGGATCGGCGGCCCCGGCCCGTCGGGTGCGGCGCAACCGGCCGCGGGCGGCTCCGCGGCGACCGGTCTGGAGTCCGCGGTCCATCCCGGTACCGCGTTCCGGCAGTACGAACTGTCGCTGAGGTCGATGGCCTTCCTCGGTGATCACCGGGTCCAGTCCGCCGCGACGCTGCCGGCCGCGCTGCACGTCGCGGTGGCGCTCGCCGCGCTCGGCGATCGCTACGGCGGGCAGGAACACGAACTGGTCGACGTGAGCTTCGATCGGGCGCTGGTGCTCGGCGAGGATTCGGCGCACACGCTCCAGATGGTCATGACCGAGACGCCGGGCGGCCCGGCCTCGTTCCGGACCCTGGCGAGCTCGCCCGCCGACTGGGAACCGTTGCTGCACGGCGGTTTCCGCGCCGGAGCCACGACGGCATCCGCCGCACCGCTCCCGGATCCGGTCGCGGCGATCGGCGCCGGGACCGAGCGGATCGAGGGGGAGGAGCTCTACCGCCGGCTCGGCGCGGCCGGTCTCGACTACGGTCCGGCGTTCCGGCGCGTCGACCATGTGCTGCGGCATCCGGACGGCCGGGCGCTCGCGCGGCTGTCCGGCACACCGGTGCCGGTCGCGGGCCTGCCGTCGGTGCCGGGGGTGACGGTTCAGCTCGATGCCGCCTTCCAGACGCTGGCCGCCGCCGTGGCCGACGCCGAATTCGCCGCGGGCAATCTGTTCCTGCCGGTCGGCTTCGAATCGCTACGGGTCCTCGGCGATATCGCCACGGCTCGATGGTGTTTCGTCGCCGACGGGGTGCGGCCCGGCGCCGGGCCGGAAACCCTCGCCGGTGATCTGCTGATCCTCGGCGAGGACGGCCGGATCCTCGCCGAGTGCACCGGGCTCACGGTCCGCCGGTTGTCCGATGCGGCGCCGGATGCGTTGCCGCGGAACTGGTTCCACGAACTGTCCTGGCAGAAATCGGCCCCGGCCGCCCCGCCCGCCCGCACCGACGGCCGCTGGATCGTGGTGGGTGGCGAGACCGCCGACGCGGTCGCCGGACAGCTTGCCGCCCACGGCCGTTCGGTCTCGGTGACCGGCGAGTGCCCGGCCGGTGCGGATCCGATCGACGCCGTCGAGGCGATCGTGTACCTCGCCGAGGTGGACGGCGACGATCCCGTCGCCGCCGCCGAAGCCGCCGCGTGGCAACTGCTCCGGCTCGTGCAGACCCTGGCCCGGCAGGACCGGCCGCCGCGCTGCTACCTGGTGACGCGGGGCGCCCAATCGGTCACGGGCACCGAGGATCTCGCGGCGAACGCGGCCTTCGCCGCGGTGCTGTGGGGAATGTCGCGTTCGCTCGAACACGAGATCCCCGAATTGCGCTGCACCCGAATAGATCTCGGTTCCGCCACCGACGATCGCGAACTCACCGCGCTCGGCCGCGAATTGTGCTCGGACGACGCCGAAACCGAGGTCGCGCTGCGCGGCGGCCACCGCTTCGTCGCCCGGGTGCGGCCCGCACCCGAACCGGCTCCCGGCCGTCGCCCGGCGCAGCCGGGTGAGGGTTTCGCGGTCCGGCAGCACACCCCGGGCCTGCTCGAGGATCTCGAACTCGGCCAGACCGAGCGCGGCGTCCCGGGCGACACCGAGGTCGAGATCGAGGTGCTCGCCGCCGGTGTGAACTTCCACGATGTCGCGGTGGCGATCGGCATCATCCCGCCCGAGGACGACGAGCGGATCCTGCTCGGCGGCGAATGCGCCGGTCGGGTGACCGCGGTCGGATCCGGGGTGGGCCATGTCGAGGTCGGCGAGCTGGTGGCCGCGATCGCCTCGCCGGCGTTCGGTTCCTACGTCACCACCGATGCGGCACTGGTGGTTCCGTTGCCGGCCTCGGTGTCGCCGACGGCAGCGGCCACGGTGCCGATCGCGTATCTCACCGCCCACCATGCCCTGATCGAACTCGCCGGGGTGCGCGCGGGCGAGCGGGTCCTCGTACACGCCGCGACCGGCGGGGTCGGGCTGGCCGCGATCGCCCTCGCCCGCCGGGCCGGCGCCGAGATCTTCGCCACCGCGGGCAGTCCGGAGAAGCGGGAGTATCTGCGGCGCATGGGTATCCGTCATGTGATGGATTCGCGCACGCTGGACTTCGCGGACGAGATCCTGCGCCGCACCGGTGGCGAGGGCGTCGACGTGGTGCTCAACTCGCTCAGCGGCGAGGCCATGACGCGCAGCCTCAGGGTACTGCGGCCGTTCGGCCGGTTCGTCGAGATCGGGAAACGCGATGTCGTCGAGCACAATACGGTCGGTCTGTGGCAGTTGCGCCGCAACATCTCGCATTTCACCGTCGACATCGCCGCCTACGTGGTGCAACGGCCCGTCCCGGCCGGTGATGCGCTCGCCACGATCATGGCGTCGATCGGTGCGGGGGAACTCGCCGCGCTGCCGGTCACCGAATTCCCGATGTCGCGGGCCGAGGCGGCCTTCCGTTTCATGGCCCAGGCCCGGCACATCGGCAAGGTGGTCCTCGTCGCCGAGGAGGCGCCGGAGATCCGGACCACCGCGCCGCGGCTGCGCGCGGACGCCCAGTACCTGGTGACCGGCGGGCTCGGCGCGCTGGGGCTGGCGACGGCCGACCGGCTGGTGCGCCGCGGCGCGCGGCATCTGGTGCTGGCCGGCCGGCGCGGGCCCGATACCCGTGCCCGCGAAGCGCTGACCCGATGGCGGGCCGCGGGGGTCGAGGTCACGGTGTCGGCCACCGATATCGGCCGCCGCGATCAGGTCGAGGCGATGATGGCCGGGATCGCGGGCCGGGGACTGCCGCTGCGCGGGGTCGTGCACGCCGCCGGCACCCTGGCCGATGCCACCTTCGACCGGCAGGACCGGCACTCGCTGGCCGAGGTCCTGGGGCCGAAGGTGGCCGGTGCGTGGCATCTGCACGCCGCGACCCGGGACCTGCCGCTGGACTTCATGATCTATTTCTCCTCCGCGGCCGGTGTCCTGGGATCTCCGGGCCAGAGCAACTACGCCGGCGCCAACGCCTTCCTGGACTCCTTCGCGCGGTACCGCCGCCGCCTCGGCCTGCCCGCCGCCAGCATCGCCTGGGGCCCGTGGGGCGATATCGGCCTGGCGAGCGCGGACCATCGCCGCACGCACGTCGGCGACCTGGGCCTGCGTCCGATCCCGACCGAGGCGGGGATGACGATCCTGGACCGGCTGATGGTGGCCGATCCGGCGCATCCGGTGATCCTCGGACTGGAACCCGCCGCGGCCGCCCTGCTGGCCCACCTGCCCCGGTGCGCGGAGCTGTATCCCGGGGCCGCCCGGGACGATCGGTCGCGGGCCGGGAGCGCGGTGGCCGAGGCGGTCGCCGCCGCGGCGCCGGGCGAGCGCCGCGCGATCCTGGCCGATCACCTGGCCGGTGTGGTGGCGACCCGGCTGGGTATGACGGCCGCGGATCTCGATCGCGAGCAGCCGCTGCGGTTCATGGGACTGGATTCGATCGGTGCGATGGAGTTGCGCACCCGCATCGAGCGGGATCTGCCGGTGACGCTGCCGGTGCTCAAACTCCTGGAGGGTCCGAGCGTGGCCGACCTCGCCGCGTGGCTGGCCGACCGGCTGGATCTGGGGACTCCCGCCGCGCCGGAACCCGTCCCGCCCGCCGCGCCCGACGACCGGATCGATGACGAGCGGGCAGCCGCGCTGCTCGCGGACCTGCCCGAGCTGTCGGACCAGGCCGTCGAGGACCTGCTGTCCGAACTGCTCTCCGCCGAAGGGGAAGCGTGATGATCAATCAGGACGACGCCGTGCGCGGCCTCGACGCCGACCGCAAACGCGAACTGCTGGAACGTCTGCTGCGCGAGCGGTTCGAGCGCGAACTGTCGTTCGGGGAACGCGGGCTGTGGTTCCACGCCGCCCTCGCGCCGGCCAGTTCCTCCTACAACCTGCTGTACGTGGGCCGCCGCCACGGCGAGCTCGAACTGCCGCGGCTCGAGGCGGCCCTGCGCGGCCTCGTGCGCAGGCACGATCTGCTCGGCACGACCTTCCGGCGCACGGGTGAGCGCGTCGTGGCCGTCCGCGATCCGAACACGCTGCCGCCGATCCGGATCGTCGAGGCGGGTGACTGGCCGCAACAGCGGGTGGACGAGCTGCTGGACGACCTGCTCGAGGCGCCGATCGAGCTGGCCGCGGGACCGCTGTGGCGGCTGACCCTGTTGCGGCGCGGACCGGCGGAACACCTTCTCGCACTGACCATTCCGCATATCGTCGTCGACTTCTGGTCGCTGGATCTGGTATTGGCCGAACTGTCCGAGCTGTACCGCGACCCGGACGCCGAATTGCCCGCCCTGCCCGCGCGATACGCCGACCATGTGCAGTGGCAGCGCGAACTGGTCGGCAGCGCGCGCGGCGCCGAGCTGTGGGCATATTGGGAGCGGCAGCTCGCCGGTGACCTCCCGCGCCTGGACCTGCCCGGCCGCGGACCCCGCCCGGCGACGCAGACCTTCGCCGGCGCCACCAACTACTTCGACCTCGGCGCGGACCGGACCCGCGCCGCGCGGGAACTCGCTCGTGCGCACGGGGTTACGCTCCAGGTGGTCGTGCTCTCGGCGTATATCGCTCTGCTGCACCGTTATTCGGGAGTCGACGACATCATCGTGGGATCGCCGATCGCCGGTCGCGGGATGCCCGGCGCGGAGAACATCGTCGGCTACTTCGTGAATTCGGTGGCGCTGCGCTCGGATCTCGGCGACAACCCGGCCTTCGCCACCCTGCTCGAGCGGACCCGCCGCACCGTCCTGGACGCGGTGGCCCATCAGGACCTGCCGTTCACCGAGCTGGCGCAGCGGCTGGTTCCGGTGCGGGATCCGGCGTATCCGCCCATCTTCCAGGTCTTCTTCGCCTGGGAGAGCACCCGGATGTCGCAGGCCACCGGCGGTCCCGCGCAGCTGTTCGAGCCGGTCGCGCTGCGGCAGGGCGGCGCACCCGTCGATCTGATGCTGATGGTCGCCGAACACGGCGACACGCTCTCGGCCGTACTCCAGTACAACCGCGACCTGTTCGACCCCGAGGTCATCGCGCGGATGGCCGGGCACCTCGGCGAGATCCTCACCGGCGCGGCCGTCGATCCGCACCGGCCCGTCGGAGCCCTGCCGCTGCTCACCGCCGCCGAACTCCGGCAGCGGGCCGCCTGGAACGACACCGCGGCGCCGGAGTTGCGAGATCGGTTGCTGCCCGGCCTGATCCGCGATCAGGCCGACCGGACTCCTGCGGCGGTCGCGGTCAGCTTCCGCGATCGGGACCTCACCTACCGGGAACTGCTCGACCGGGCCCAGCGGCTCGGCGGCCGGCTGCTGGAAGCCGGTGCGCGGCCGGGAGGTGTGGTGGGTATCGCGGTGGAACGTTCGGAGATGTCGGTGGTTTCGGTGCTGGCGGTACTGCTGGTGGGCTGTGCGTTCCTGCCGGTGGATCCCGCACATCCGGCCCAGCGCCTGCGCGGCATCAGCGCGGAGGCCGGGCCCGCCGCGTGGATCACCGACCGCCGCATCCGATATCGCCTGCCCGGCGATGTCCCGGCGGTCTGCGTGGACGATCCGGATCCGGCGGGGCCCGCACCCGAACTGCCCGCGGTGGCGATCACTCCCGACGACGTGGCCTACATCCTGTTCACCTCCGGCACCACCGGCCGGCCGAAGGGCGCGCTGAACACCCATCGCGGCATCGGCAACCGGCTGCTGTGGATGCAGCGGGCCTATCCGTTGCGCCCGGACGATGTCGTCCTGCACAAGACCCCCGCCAACTTCGATGTGTCGGTGTGGGAACTGTTCTGGGCGTTGCTGGCCGGGGCCCGCATCGTCGTGGCGGAACCGGAGCGGCACCGTGACAGCGGCTACCTGGTCCGCACGATCGTCGAAAAGGGTGTGACCGTCACGCATTTCGTGCCGTCGATGCTGCGGATGTTCCTCGCCGACCCCGAGGTCCGCCGCTGCACCGGGCTGCGCGAGGTGATCACCAGCGGCGAGGCGCTCACCGCCGATCTGCGGGACGAGTTCTTCGCCGCCTTACCCGCGCGCCTGCACAATCTGTACGGGCCGACCGAGGCCGCGATCGACGTCACCTACTTCGATGTCGATCGCGCCGATCACGGCCGGTCGGTGCCGATCGGCCGGCCGATCGCGAATACCGCGATCCACGTCGTCGACCGCTACCTGAATCCGGTTCCGGTCGGTGTCGCCGGTGAGCTGTACATCGGCGGTGACGGTGTGGGACGCGGTTATCTCAACCGGCCCGAGCTGACCGCGGAACGGTTCGTCGACGCCGGCGCGCCCTCGGACCCGGCCCGTCCCGGCGGAATGCTGTATCGCACCGGCGATCTCGCCAGGTATCGGCCCGACGGCGAGATCGAATATCTCGGCCGCACCGACAACCAGGTCAAGATCCGTGGTGTCCGTATCGAATTGGGCGAGATCGAGGGCGCACTGACCGGGCACGCGCAGGTGCGCGAGGCGGCGGTGGTGGTCCGCGACGATCACCGCGGCGAGCCGCGGCTGGTGGCCTATCTGGTCGCGGCGGCGCCCGCCGCGGCGCCGAGCACCGCCGATCTGCGGGCACATCTGCGAAACATCTTGCCGGACGCCATGATTCCGGCGCAGTTCGTCCCGGTCGAGGCGATCCCGACCACGCCCACCGGTAAGCGCGACACCCGCGCGCTGCCCGACCCCGACAGCCGGCGGCCGGAGATCTCGGCCGGTTACGAGGCGCCGCGCACCGCGTCGCAGCAGGTGTTGTGTGAACTGTGGCAACAGGTTCTGGGCATCGACACCGTGGGCATCGCCGACGATTTCTTCGAACTCGGTGGCGCGTCGACCCAGACCATGGACATCTGTACCCGCGCCACCGCCGCGGGTATCCCGCTCACCCCGGAACTGATGTTCCGGCACCGGACCGTCGCCGCCCTGGCCGACGCCGTCGACGTCACGGAGACGACCGGGACAGCGGCGCCGGTCCGGCCCGAGGTCACCGCCGATCTTCCTGCGCCGAAACCACTGGCGCCCAAGGAGATCGAGCCGGGCAACACGATCATCGAAAGTCTCGGCGTCTATCTGCCCGAGACGGTCGTGACCACCGGGGAGGTGCTCGCGGGTTGTGAACGGCCGGTACAGATCCCGCTGGAGCAGCTCACCGGAATCCGGACCCGGCGGGTCGTCGCGGACGGCGAATTCACCACCGATCTGGCCGTGCGGGCGGCGCAGCGGTGCCTGGACGCGTCGTCGTATCCGCCCGACTCGATCGACCTGCTGATCTGTACGAACATCTCCAATACCGAAGGGCCCGACCGTCGTCTGGTGTCCGAGCCGGGTACCTCGCAGCGGGTCCGCGCGCGGCTGGGGCTCACGGGTGCGATCGGTTTCGACATCTCCAACGCCTGTGCCGGCCTGTTCACCGGGATCGCGGTCGCGGATCGCCTGCTGCGCGCGGGCCGGGTGCGCAACGCGCTGGTGGTCAGCGGTGAATACGTCTCGCACATCATCGATACCGCGCAGCGCGAGATCGTCGACTTCCTCGACGACCGGCTGGCGTGCCTCACCGTCGGCGATGCCGGCGCCGCGGTGATCCTGGAGCGGGCGGCCACGCCGGGAATCGGCTTCCACGACATCGAGTTACGGACCCTGAGCCGGTACAGCGAGCTGTGCATCGGCAAGCGGACCGGCGAAGCGCACGGCGGCGCGATCATGCACACCCAGGCGGTGGAACAGACGGCCCTGGCCGTCCGGAAGTCGGTGCCGTTCGCGCTGCGACTGCTGGACCGCCACGGCTGGCAACCCGAGGCCGTGGATCGCATTGTGGTGCACCAGACTTCGCAGGCGTCGATCCAGGACGCGATGACGACGATCAATCAGCTGATCGGGCGGACGGCGGCCCATCCGGCCAATACCGTGTCGAATCTGGAGCATCGGGGCAATACCGCCTCCACCACGCACATGGTCGCGATCCACGATCTGGTCGAGAAGGGCGACGTGCAGTCCGGCGATCGAATCCTGTTCGGGATCACCGGTTCCGGGCAGACGATCGGCGCCGCCCTGTACACCTTCGACGATCTCCCGGACCGGCTGCGCGGTGTCGTCGAGACCCGCGCCGCCGCCGACCGACCGCCGCTGCCCGTGCCCGCCGCACCCACCGTGCGGATCGCCGGTGTCGCGGTGGCGCGGCCCGACGGGGAGGACAAGGCGGTCGATCTCGCCGTACGCGCGGGCCGGGAACTCGTCACGGGAGCCGCGGCGCCGGGATTGGTGTTGTACACCGGGGTGTTCCGGGACGACTACATCGTCGAACCGGCCACGGCCACCTTCGTCGCCGACCGCCTGGCGATCAACCACGATCCCGACGATCCGCTGACCGGCGGGACGCTGGCCTTCGACCTGTCCGACTCCGGCACCGGATTCCTGAAGGCCTGCTACGCCGCGACCGCGATGATCGAGACCGGCGCCACGGCAACCGCTCTGGTCGTCGCCGCCGAGGCCGACCCCGATGTGCCGAGCACGCTGCGGAAGCGGCGCGGCATCGAACATCTCGGCTCGGCCGCGCTGCTGACCGCGTCGGCGGGGGCGGACACCGGATTCGGATTGTTCCACTTCGCCAGTCACCCCGAACATCTCGACCGGCTGACCACCTTCACCCGGATGCACGGCGCGGACGGACTCGAGGTGCGGCAGCAGCCGGGCCTCGAGGAGATCTATCTCGACACCGTGCACGAGGCGATCGCCGCGCTGCTGCGGACCGCCGACCGCGGCGTGGGTGAACTCGATGTCGTTCTCGCACCGCAGATCTCGTCCGATTTCCTCACCGCGCTGGCCGCCCGCCTGGACATCCCGCGCGACCGCGTCGTGGATGTGGTGGACGAGGTGGGCACCGGCGGTGACCTGTACACGTCGTCGATCCCGGCGGCGCTGCGGCACTGCTTCGATACCGGCCGCACCCGGACCGGCGATCTCGGGCTCATCGTCGCGGCCGGGGCCGGGGTGCAGGTCGGTTGTGCGCTCTACCACTTCTGAGGACGGAGGCGCGATGGGCGCACACGAGCACGAGGAGATCGTGATCATCGGGGCCGGTATCGCGGGCCTCGGGGTCGCGATGGCCCTGCGGCGGGCCGGAATCGGCGGATTCACGATCATCGAGCGGTCCGGCGGCCTCGGCGGTGTGTGGCACGCGAACGACTATCCGGGCATGGTGACCGATCGGCCGAGTATGAACTACCAGTTCTCGTTCGCGCGGAATCCGGACTGGACCGCGATCTTCCCCGCGCGTGACGAGGTACTGGCCTATCTGCACCACTGCGCCGAAAGTTACCGGCTGCGTTCCGCGCTGCGGCTGCGCACCGAGGTGACCGGCGTCCGGCGCGACGAGCGCGACGACTGCTGGCGGCTGGAGCTCGACGGCGGAAAGTCCACGGTGACAACGCGGTACGTCATCGACGCGCGCGGATCCTGCGGGCCGCCGCGGATTCCGGCGTTCGCGGATCCGGCCGCGTTCCGCGGGGAGACGGTGCACACCCGCGACTGGTCCCGGGATCGCGACGTGACCGGGCAGCGGGTCGCGGTGATCGGGACCGGACCGGCGGCGGTGCAACTGATTCCGGAGCTCGCCGGGACGGCCGCGCGGCTGTACGTCTTCCAGCGCAGCCCGATCTGGGTGCTGCCCAAACCCACCCATATCGTGCCGATGTGGTGGCGGACGGCGCTGGTGCGGGTTCCCGGTATGGGGGTCATGCTGTTCCGGGTCGTCGCCGCCCTGCTCGCCCTGCTGAGCGCCGGGTTCCGGCACCGCAGCGCCGTCGTCCTCGGCCCGATCGCGACCGCGCTGGGCCGCGCCTACCTGTGGAGCCGGGTGCGCGACCGCGAGTTGCGCCGCGCGCTGACGCCCGCCGAACCCATGGGCCGAAGGCGTCCCACCCTGTCGAATCGCTACCACCGGTGCTTCACCCGGCCCGAGGTCGAACTCGTCACCACCGCGATCGACCGCCTCGGCCCGGCGGGGGTCCGCACCATCGACGGCCGGTTGCGCGAGATCGACCTCCTGGTCCTGGCAACGGGTTTCGAGCCCGCGACCGGCGAACCCGGGTCCGGATCGCCGCGGCCCGGCTACTTCACCCTCGCGGGCCCGTCCTCGTGGGGCGGCTCCCGCCACGAAACGGTCGAGACCGAGGCACAATTCATCGTGGGAGCGCTCACCGCGCGGACGGCCGGCGCTGCCACCGTCACATCGACCGGGACACGGGTGGGCCGATGACCACATGGGGACGAATCGTCACGAGCCGAGCGCGATGGGTTGTCGCGCTGGCGGTTTCGCTGTTCATCCTCAGCGGGATCTGGGGTCTCGGCGTACTCGGCGACCTGAACCTCGCCGGATACGCCGACCCCGCGAGCTCCTCCACGGCGGCCGGGCGGTTGATGGACGACACCCCCGGCGGCCGGCGGCCGGACGTCGTGGTGATCTACACCGCCCCACCCGGCCGGACCCTCGACGACATCGGACCCCAGGTGCTGGACCGGATCCGGTCCGTCGACGCCGGCGCGCTGGCCGAACCGATCGAATCATATTGGACCGCAACGGGAATCCGGCGGGGCGCGTTGCGCTCCACCGATCAGCGCGAGGCCCTGGCGACGGTGGTGCTCGCCGGCGACGACGGCGCCAAACTGCGCAACTATCCGGCGCTGGCCGACCACCTCGCCGTCGACGGCGTCTCGGCCCGGTTCGCCGGATACACCGCACTCACCGACGCCTACAACACCAAATCCAAAACCGATGTCGTCCTCGCCGAATCCGTGGCGATCCCGGTGATGCTGATCCTGCTGGTGGTGATCTTCGGCGGGCTGGTGGCCGCGGCGGCGCCGGTGCTCGTGGGCGGGCTCGCGGTCTTCGGCTCGCTGGGGGCGCTGCGGGCGATCAGTACGGTCAGCGACGTCAGTGCGTTCTCGATGAATATCGCCTCGATCATCGGGCTGGGCCTGGCGATCGACTACAGCCTGTTCGTCGTGAGCCGGTTCCGGGAGGAACTCGCCGCGGGCCGGGATCCGGCCGCGGCGGCCGCGCGCACCGTCGAGACCGCGGGACGCACGATCGTCTTCTCGGCCCTGCTGCTGATCGGCGCGTTCGCCGGTTCGCTGGTCTTCCCGATCTCCATGCTGCGATCCCTCGGCTACGGGGCGATCGCGGCGATCGCGATCGCCGCGATCCTCGCCCTGACCGCGTTGCCCGCCGCGCTCGCCCTGCTCGGCACGCGTATCGACGCGGTGCCCTGGCGCCGGGGCGCGGTCCAGCGCGGCGAGGCCAGGGCCCGCCGGTTCTGGAGCGGTCTGGCCAGGTGGATCATGGGCCGTCCGGTCGCGGTCGCCGGGGCGATCGTGCTCGTCCTGGTCGCGCTGAGCCTGCCGCTGGCCGGAATGCGCACCGGCGGAATAGATCCCAACGGCCTGCCCGCCCACGATCCGGCCCGGGTGGCCCAGGAGACGCTCGCCGGGGACTTCCCCAACGCCACCGACGGCGCCACCCTCGTCGTTCGCGGCCGCGACGGCCAGGCGCCTCCCGACATCGCGGTGCAACAATTGATCGTCCAGGCCGGGAAGGTGAACGGGGTCCGGCTGGCCGTGCAGCTGACCGCGGCCGGGGATCGGGTCCTGGTGCGCACCCTGCTCACCCATCCGGACTTCTCGCCCGCGGCCGAGGACACCGTGCGGGCACTGCGGCAACTGCCCGCACCACCGGGCACCACGGTGCTGGTGGGCGGGATGAATGCCGAACGGGTGGACAGCTATTCGGCCATCGTGCGGTCGATACCGGACGCCGTGCTCGTGATCCTCGCCGCGACCCTGCTGCTGATGTGCCTCGGATTCCGGTCGATCGTGCTGCCGCTCAAGGCCGTTGCGATGGCCGCGCTCAGTCTGGGCGCCACCTTCGGCGTGCTCACCCTGATCTTCGTCGACGGTTACGGCGCCGGGGTGCTGGGTGTGGAACCCGGTCCGCTCCCGCTGCCGGCGCTCGTGGTCATCACGATGGCCGTCTTCGGATTGTCCACGGACTACGAGGTTTTCCTGATGTCGCGCATGGTCGAGGCGCACGACCGCGGCGCCGACACCCCGGCGGCCATCGAGGCCGGGGTCGCCCGTACCGGCCGGATCATCACGGCGGCGGCCTCGCTGTTCATCATCGTCACCGGCGCGGCGGCGTTGTCCCAGGTCGCGCTGATCAAGGTCGCGGCGCTCGGGATGGCCCTGGCGATCCTGATCGACGCCACCCTGGTCCGGATGCTGCTGGTGCCCGCCATCATGGCGTTGATGGGTTCGGCGAATTGGTGGACTCCGTTCCGCCGCAAGCACACTCGATCACCGGCCGATCCCGGCGAGCTCGACGACGATGCGGTGAAGGTGCCCAGCGGCTCGTCCTGACGCGGGCCCACTGTGATATATTGCAATGGTTGCAAAAAGTCCGACAGGGGAGCGTCGATGCCAAGTCAGGTCAGCGAGAAGCCCGCCGGGCCGGACCGGCCGTTCCACCGGCAGCCCTTCTCCCGCCTCCCGGAACAGCCGACCCGGCCGCACCCGTACTTCCGCTCCGAGGCGCACGACTTGGCGATGGAGTCCGAGAGCCTCGGCACGCTGCGCGTCCACTACCGGACCTACGGCGCCGGTGAGCCGCTGCTGCTCGTCCACGGCCTGATGACCAGCGGCTACTCGTGGCGCTACGTCCTCGACGGACTCGGCGAGCACTACCGCCTGATCGTCCCCGATCTGCCCGGCAGCGGCCGCAGTTCGGCGCCGGCGCAGCGGTTGTCGGTCGCGGGCCTGGTCACCTGGCTCGGCGAATTCCAGACCGCGCTCGGCCTGACCGGCGGTCCGGTGGTGGGCAATTCGCTCGGTGGCTACCTGGTGCTCCGGCACGCTCTGGCCCAGCCGACCGCCTACTCCCGGATCGTCGCGATCCACCCCCCGGCGTTCTCCGAGCCGAGATTGCATGCGCTGCATACCGCTTTGTCCATCCCGCGCGCCGAGGACCTGTTCGGACTGTGGGTCCGCCGCGACACCGCTCGCTGGGCCCACCGGACCGTGCACTACTACGATGACACCCTCAAATCCCTGGAGGAGATGCGGGAGTACGGCGACCCGTTGAAGTCGGTCCAGGGCACCCGCGCGTTCGCGGGTTATCTGCGAGATGTCATGCGCCCCCGCGATTTCGCCGAATTCGAGGCGGAGCTGATCCGGCGCGGCAATGCGGGAGAACCGTTCCCGGTCCCGGTGCAACTGCTGTATTCCCGGAAGGATCCGATGGTGAATCCGGCGGTCGGGGATCGCCTGGTCGCGCTCATTCCGGGCGCGCGGCTGGATCGGGTGGACCGCTCCTCCCACTTCGTCCAGGTCGACAGCCCCGGCGAGGTCACCTCGTGTGTCCGCCGATTCCTGGAACCCGATCTGCCGCACTGAGTTTCCCGTTCACCACCACGGAGTGGGAAGGTGTGCGTCCCAGCGCAATTGCCGCTCGAGCTGCGCGACGACACCGACCAGCCTTCGTTCCGAGTCGGCGGGTCCGAGCAGTTGGGCTCCGAAGGGCAACCCGTCGTCGGTGAAGCCGGCCGGGAAACCCACTGCGGGCCAGCCGAGTACGTTCCAGGGAAAGGTGTACTGGATCGTGCCCAGCACGACCCGGTCGGTGGCGAACGAGCCCAACCCGTCCACGACCTCGACCGTCGGCGGCGGCATCGCGGTCACCGGCGCGAGCACCAGATCGAAATCCGCGAACAACCGCCCCACCCGCCGCCGCAACAAGGGTTCCACCGCGCGAGCCGACCGGCACGCCGGACCGGTCAGCAGCCTGCCCAGCCGTGCCTTGGTCGTCGTCCGCGGATCCACCTCCGCCGTAGGGAGATCCCGAAGCCGTTGCCGCACGGCCGGAACGATGCGCGAGATCATCGACAACGTCAGCGCCGGCCCGAAACCCGGCTCGGCAACCTCGACATCATGGCCCAGCGCCCGCAACTGCGCGGCCACCCGCCGCACACCGGCCTCGACCTCCGGGTGCAACGGCACTGACGCACCGGTGAACGCGGGCCGCAGCGCGAGCGCGATCCGCAACCGCCCGGGATCCGCGCCGACCGCATCGGACAACGTAACCCGCGGTGCCCCAAGGGTTTCCGTCTTCGGATCCGCGATCACATCGAACAACAACGCCGCATCCGCCACCGTCCGCGCGAGTGGCCCGTACACCGTCAACCCGTTGAACGGCTCCCGCGCAGGATCGGTGGGCACGCGCCCGCGCTGCGGTTTGATCCCGACCAGATTCGTCCACGACGCCGGAATCCGGATCGAGCCACCACCGTCCGAGCCGACCGCTCCCGGCACCAGCCCTGCCGCCACCGCGACCGCACTACCCCCCGACGACCCACCCGGCGTCCGCGCCGAATTCCACGGATTGCGGGTATACCCGAACGCCGGCGCACTGGTGAACGGCCATTGCCCGAGCTCCGGCGTATTGGTCTTGCCGACGATCACCGCACCGGCGTCCCGCAACCGCCGAACCACCTCGGAATCCAGGGTTCTGGGCGGAAACACACCCCCGCACCCGAACGAGGTGGGCAGCCCCGCGACATCCATATCGTCCTTCACCGCGATCGGCACACCGAGCAACGGCAGCCGTTCCCCCGCCGCCAGTCGCCGATCCGCCTCCTCCGCTTCGGCCGGCGCCTGCTCGCCACGAACCACCCGGAACGCGTTCAGACCGTCCTGACTACCCGAGATCCGCGCGAGCGCCTCCCCGACCGCGACACGAGAACCACCGGCCTCGGCCGCCAGCCCGGCGGCCAGCCCGCGCACCCCGGCCCGATCGTTCACAGCGCGGCCCGAGACGACACCTCGACCGGCCCGTGCAATCGGATGAACGACCGAACCCGACCGGCCCCCAACGCCTTTCGTCGAGCTGCACCGCCAGGAGGCGACACTGTACGCGCCGACATCGGACTGACCGACAACACCGTGGCCCGAGACCGCCGCGAGATCTCGTCGGACAACGTTCCCAGCAACCGCCCCACCGGCGTACGCGCACCATCGCCGCTGACCACGACGAGATCGGCCCGATCCTCGGCCACCGCCGACAACAGCGCATCGACCCGGGACCCCGGCACCGCCCGCCCGACCACCTCGGTTGCCCCCCAGCCGAGCGCTTCTCGCACCGCCGAGGTCAGCGTGTCCTCGGCCGGCGCCGCCCGCCGAACCAGATGCGCCTCACCCTTGAGCACATCGGCCGCCGCGGCCACATCGGCCGCACGCACCCGCCCATAAGCACACACGAGAATCAGCCGCGCACCGGCGGCCCCGGCGATAGTCGCTGCCGCGTGCACTGCGATGCGGGAAGTCTCGGAGCCGTCCGCGTCGACGACGATCGTCCGATATCGGTTCATTCGGGTCGCTCCTGGTGCCGTGCGACGGGGAAATCGAGCCACCGGACCGCAGGGTACGAGACCGACGATCGAGATCAAACCCACTGTGTCGCAAGGTGATCGGTTATTGTAACCATTACAAGATCCCGAGAGGTAGACTAACAATCCAGCCGAGTTCTTGCAAGCGATGCAAAAGGGTGCTCAGTGGACGTTCGGAAGAAGCGCACGATCGACGCATTGCTGCGCGCCGCGGAGGAAACACTCCAGGGCCGGCCCATGGACACCTGGACCCTCGACGAGGTCGCCGAACGAGCCGGCGTCGCAGTCGGCTCCATCTACAACCACTTCGGCTCCAAGGCCGGCCTCCTGGCCGCCGTGGTGGAACGAGCCCTCGCGGTGGACCGCCAGTTCATGGACCTGGCCTTCACCCCCGACCGCACCCCCGCCGAACAGGTCTATGCGGTAGCCGAGCAATACCTCCAGTTCTATCTCCAGTACCCCGAGTACTTCCGTATGCTCGCCGCCCCCACCGACCCCGGCCAATACGCCGCCGGCCGAGACCTCGCCGAACGCATGGCCGACCAGATCAAACAACAGAACGACCGCCTCGCCGCCGCCATCCGCCAAGGCATCGAAGCAGGCGTCGCCCGCTCGGTGGACGCCGAAAAGGTCGCCGCTGTCCTATTGGCCGCGTGGAACGGGATCATCAGCCTCCACTGGCGGCCGGACAGCCTCCGGCGCAACGAGGCCGAGCTGCGCGAATTGCTCGCTGCCGCAGCGGATGTCATTGCGCACGGGTTGTTGAGTGAGCGGCACGGTACGGAGTCGGCCCCGGTGAGCGCCGGGTAGAGATCCGCCACTTGCCGACAGCAGCGCGGGCCGGACGGTTCGCTCGGTCAGCCGATCTTTCCCGCGCTGCCGGATGTGACCGGCGGCCACGAATCCGGGAGTACGTTGGCGGGCTTTCGCCGCACATCGTTGTCCCAGGCGAATATCGGTGCTGGTGGACCCCATCTCACCGGATCGGCGAACGACACCCGGCCGTGGCCGAAGTCGGTGGCGCTGAAGTCGGCCGGTTTCTCACCCGCGAACATCGCACCGTCGAACCGGGTGGTGCCGGAGAAGGTCGTGCGGTCGAACTTGGTGTCGCTGGAGAAGGTCGCACGGTCGAAGCGCGCGATGCCGCAGAAGGTCGCGCCGTTGAATCTCGTGTCGCCGAAGAAGGCCGTATCGCCGAACCAGGTGGTGCCGTAGAAGGTCGCGCCGCCGAACCGAGTGTCGCCGCAGAAGGCAGCGCCGTCGAACCAGGCCGTGCCGGAGATGGCCGCGCCACCGAACCAGGCGTCGCCGGAGAAGCCCGCACTGCCGAATCGAGCATCGCCGGAGAAGATCGCACCGCCGAACCAGGCGTCGCGGGCGAAGGCCGTACCGCCGAACCAGGCGTCGCGAGAGAAGGCCGCGCCCCCGAACCAGGCATTGCCGGAAAAGGTGGCTTCGTCGAATCGGGCGGCGCCGAGAAAGGTCGCGCTGTCGAATTTCGAGTCGCCGGAGAAGGTCGCGCCGCCGAACCAGCCGGTGTCGAAAAAGGTCGCGGCATCGAACCAAGCGGTGCCGGCGAAGGCCGCGCCGTCGAACTTGGTGTCACCGGAAAAGGTCGCGCCGTCGAATCTGGTGGTGTGGGAGAAGATTGCGCCGTCGAACCCGGCATCGCCGAAGAAGGTCGCATTCTCGAACCCGGCGTGCCCGGAGAACATCGCGCCGGTGAACCTGGTGGGACCGGAGAAGGTCGCACCGCCGAACCGAGCGTCACCGGAGAAGACAGCGCCACCGAATCGCGCGTCGCGGGAGAAGGTTGCGCCGTCGAACCAGGCGTCACGGGAGAAGGCCGTGCGGTCGAATCGGGCATCGTCGGCGAAGGTCGCTTCGTCGAACCGGGTGGTCCCGGAGAAGGCCGTGCGGTCGAACCGGGTCGGTCCGGAGAAAGTGGCGCCGTCGAATCGGGTGATGCCGGAGAAAGCGGTCGTCGAGAGATCCGGGTTCTCGAGATGCGCGGTGCGGAAGTCGAAATCGTTGGCGGACCACGAATATGCGGCATCGAGACGCAGATGGGCCGCGATGACACGGACGATGGTCTTACGGACCTCACTGTCGTTCTGCCGATAGTCGAACTGCCGTTCCTGATCGCCGCGGCGTTCCCCGTCGGTGTCGGTGACGGGTTCTTTGAGGACGAGCTTGCTCTGATGATTGGTGCCGAGCCCAGGATCGTAGGGCAGGCGCAGATACCCGCAGAGCACGTCGATGCACTGCTGGCGGCGCAGACCCTCGGACTCGTCGGCGACACCGGCCATCGCGTACACCCCCGCGATCCGCACCGCCACATCGGCATTGCCGAGTTGCGCGGCCGCGGCGCTGAACCGTTCGACGAACCGCCCCTGCTCCACATCACGCTGCCGCCGGTAGGCAACCACCAGCGCGACCACACCCCCGACCCCACCGGCCACGGTCAACGCCAACTTCGTGACATCGACCGAGGTGCCGCCGTGCTGAGGATGGAACGCCGCGAACAGAATCCACTCCGCCAGTGTGGCGATGCCGGCACCGATCACGATGGCCAGCAACACTGCGGTAGACAGCCGCATCCGATCCGACCACCGCGAAACCTTTTGCGGTACTTCACGTAATCGCGCGATCCTCGTGCGCGCCCACCCGAACACGGCACGATTCTCACCCATCCCGCCCGATCGTGATTGCGTTATGGCGCAACGGAATCCGCGGAACCGGGCACTTCGGGCGTTATGGGGACACCGGTCGGAATTTGGGGTTGTGTAACAGTGGCGGAACGCCTCGGCAAAGCGACCGACCGGAATTCGGGTGACGAACGATCCGTAACCGCCGGGTGCCCTTCTGGCGGACAGAAGTCACTGCCTGCGCCATGATCGCTACCTGCTCGTCTCATCCCGGATATTTCTCGGTGCGATCCGATGGTTTTCCGACCGTGAGCTTGGGATGGTTGTGCAGTGTGTGCCAAGCATTTTCCCACGGGAAACGCTCGGCGGCGGCCGCGCCGGTCTTCGGCTCGTGTGGTGGGTCTTCTGCCAGCACAGTGACACCCCACTGTGAGAGTTTGCCAACCGCATCACCGATTGGCGGGAAGCTCATCAATGCCCGGTTCACGAACGGTACGGCCACTACGGGAATCCCGAGTCCGATCCCCTCGATCAGTAGGCCCAGCGGCAGCGTGTCGGAGATCCCGACGGCCCACTTCGCCAGCGAGTTCGAGGTGAGGGGTGCGGCGATCATCCCATCGGCCGGCGGCAGTACATCTCGTGTGCCCGGGTCCTTGTACTGGCTGCGCACCGGATGGCCTGTCCTGGTGACCAATTCGTCGACATCGATGAACCGTCGGCCCGCCGGCGACGAGATGACGCACACATCCCATCCGTCGCTCTGGGCGAGGTCCACCAGTTTGCCGATGTCTCGGGCGACGCTCGCGCCGGTGACGATGGCGTAGAGAACCGGAATCCCGTGCTCGTTCATGCATGTCATCGTGCCAGCCCGGCCGGTCGCCGTTGGTTACAGCGGCGTACCCAGCCACGACGCGAATCCCAGCAGACTGTCCGACTGGCGGCGCTGAACTGCGGCGATGCCATGGATGGTTTCGCGGACCGATGGATGCAGGCGCGTCTGCTGTGGCGCGGTGGCACGCGCCTTGGTGAGCGCCACCAGCGCCTTGTCCGGCTTGCCCGCCATCAGCCATGCGCGTGCGTTGTCCTGCCAATGGTGACCTGCTCGCGGAGCCGCAACGTCCGGCGGCAACGTCAGCAGTGCTCCGTCGTCGGCGGCCTTGCCGGGGTCACCGGCTTCCAACTCGACAGCGCAAGAATGTATTTCGACATTGCCCGGACCGAAGTCGGTCGTATAGAGATTGCTTTCCCGGTGCATCGGGCGCGCGATCAGGCGTGCTTCATCGATATGATCTCGCGCGGCCTTCAGCTGCAAACCACGCGCGGCGACGATGGCGGCGCGGAGATGCCCGTATCCGCGTAGAACACGTTGTCGCTCGTTGTCTTCGGGTACCAGCTTCAGGCCTCGATGTACCAGCGACATCGCGATGTCGGTTGAGCCGTACGACATCAGCAATCGAGCGCGTTTCATCAGGCTGCGGACCGCGTACCCGGGATCTTCGACGTGCCCGGCTGCCCAGTCGAGGCGATCCAGTGCCAAGGCTGCCAGTGACGAGTATCCGAGGCGGCAGCAGGCACCTTCGGCGGCGATGTATGCCGCACACAGCATCTCGTACGCCTCGGTACTTTCCAGATCACCTTGTGAGACCTCGGCGGCGCCGTGCAGCTGCCGAATCAGTCCGGGCAGCATGATCACGGCGTGGCGTGTCCGGTCTTCCCGCAATGCCTTTTCGACCCTGGACAGTTCAGCGGACATTGTCGCCGGTGATGAAGGTTGCCCCGCCGATATGTATGCGCCTTCGGAAAGAATCGCGCGAAGTTCGGAGAGTCCCTCGACCGGTCCGTCCTCTTTCAACGTATCGACGAACGGCGTTCCTTGCAGTCGGTCCGGTTCGATCCCCAGCGCTTTCGCCATTGCGGCGATGAATCCGGGTGATGCGACCTCTCGGCCCTGTTCGACCGCTTTGACCATACTCAGGCTGTAGGAGGCGCGCGCCGCCAAACGCTGTTGGCTCAGCCCGGCGAGTTTGCGCTCGGCGGCAAGCCGCTGCCCGATGTGCATGGGTCGAGCGTAGATCGATCACCGCCGGTGCGCTTCTGTCCCTTCGCTGGCCCTCCCCGAGAGCGGTGTCCTCGAAGCTCGACAGTGCCGCGCCGCCCTACCCATCCGGGTCACTCGGATCTCCGGCGGCGGCTGCGTGAGACACCTTGCACGACGCCCGACCATCCACGGCGTCACCGAGTCCGGGGATGGCACACCGAAGTTCGATCCCGGCAGGGCCGATCAGCGGCCGATCGGAATCAGGAGAGGCTCGATGATCGGAATCGCTGAACGCTTTGCGCGCGAACACAAGTCGGCTGCGACGTACCTGGACCAGGCCACGAATTACCACGATGACGAGAAAGGATCTTTGGTGCACCGTGCCCTGGAGCGTGTCGCTGCGAACCGGCCGCACGTCGTCGAGATCGGGCCCGGCGGTGGCGCGGCGGTCGAGTTCCTCGCCGCGCAATTGACCGAGCGACCCCGGCCGGTGCAGTTGACACTGGTGGAAGCACCGGGAGTGATGTCGGAATCGCTGGCCATGGCGGTGGATCGGTTCAATACGATCGGCTCCTGCGAATTGGTCCGTGGCTGGGCACACGACATCGCGGATCTGCTCGCGGAGCAGGTCGATGTGGTCAGCGCGTCGGCGGTGTTGCACGAAATCTATTCCTACAGTGGGGCATATACAGGCCTGCATGCCATGCTGCGGACTCTGCCGACGGTCATCCGTGAGTACGGGTATTTCGTCTATCGCGATGTGTATGCGGTCGCCGCTGCGAGCCTGCACGAGCGAGTGGTCCACTCCTACGGCACCCGGGCGTGGTTGCAGTTCCTGCGTATGTTCCTGCCGCACTATCTCGCCGAGGGGATACATCCGTATCACCATCACGACGACGAGGTGGTCGCACGACAGGACTCGCGGATCGTGCCGGTGAGTGAGCTGGACACCAGGGTCTGCGCGACGATCGAAGCCCCGGTGGGGATCTTCCGTGAGGTGCAACTGCATTACCTCACCTTCCGTGATCATGTCTGGCGGTCCGGGACGGCCGGATTCCGGCCGGTGCTGGACGGGCCGCTGGCCGGCGACTGGATCGACTTCCGGTCCGGGCACAAACGTGTGCACTATGCGGTGACCGGATCGCAGTGGATGCCGACCGCGCAGCAGGCGAATCTCCTCGCGGTCAGCGAGCCGTTCGGCGACCATCACGTTATGGACGGTGATCTGTTCGACGCGGTGTCCGATGTCGCGTTGATGGCATTCATGGCTGCGGCCGAACGCGGCGACGAGGACTGTGCCCGGATCTGGCAGGCGTGGCTGGCGCGGGAGGGCCGTGAAACCTACGCCTACTTGACCACTGGTGATCTGGTTACCACGGTCGCGGTGCAGTCGATCGAAGCGACTGCCGAGCAGGGGACCGTCCTGATGCCGGTCCGCGCCGATGACGTGTTTACCCGAGATCGTCTGTACTACAACAGGTTTCTGACCAAACGGCTGTCGAACCCGCTGGTCGATGCCAAGCAGCTGTGCCTGTTCCAGAACATTCCCGTGCGCGATACCGACACCATCGCACAGGCGTTGGGCACGCTGCGCACGATCTGCACGAAGCCCGATCTCGCCCGCCTGCAGACCGCTGTCCAGTGGAGAGGATGATTCCCGATATGACTCTGATCGAGGTCGAACGCAAACGCGAACTGCCCGACAGCAACAGCCTGCGTGACCGGCTGGCCGAACTCGGTTACCGCGACATCGGTTGTCTGAACGAGACCGACGTCTACTACAGCAGGCCCGACGTGGACTTCATGGAAACCGTTGAGTGCCTGCGTGTCCGGCGTCGGAACGGATTCGCGGAGGTCACCTACAAGCCGCCGTCCGGCGCTGACACCCACCGTGTCGGCGATGTGATCGCGAAGCAGGAGACCAACGTTCGCCTCGCTACACCGGAACAGTCCGATGCGGCGCGGGCGCTGCTGGATGCGCTCGGCATGGTCGAACTCGCGACGGTCGAGAAGGCGCGCACTCAGTACCGGCACCCCGAGCGTGACAATGTGGTAATCGCTGTCGATATCGTCACCGGGGCAGGGGTTTTCGTCGAAACCGAGATCACCGCGGGCGACCGCGATGCGGCGATCGTCGATCTGGAACGGATCGAACACGAACTCGGGATCGAGGGTTATCCGGTGGTGCGGTTGCCGTATCGGGATTTGGTGATGGCGACCGTGCGGGCATGAGCTGATAGTTGTGGCGTACCAGCCCGCTTCCGTGCTCACACTCGGCGGCTGATGACCCGTGCCTGTCATGATCAGAGGGCGAAGGCCGGAATCGAGCACGATGGTCGTTTTTTCCGGCGTCCCGCTCTTATGCCGTACCATTCTCTGCCGCTGCGGAATCACCGGCTGAGAGGGAATGGACGATATCGCCGGGCTCCAGGTGGGACGAGATTTCCTCGGAGAAGACCAGTGAGAACTTTCCCGGCTCGGGCTGGTGGAAGTCGAGGGATTCGAGGACTCCTCGAAACACCGATCCGTTCTTCTTTCGCAGCTCGACGTGCTGGCCGACGGTGAAATCCCCGGTTGCACTGCCGACAACGAAGGGGGTGGGCCGGAAGCTGACCGGGAAAATATCTTCCACATAGAATTCGCTCACGGATTCAGCCTCCCTGACTTCCCGCAGTGTATCTGTTCCAGAATTCCTCATCGGCTGTGTACGCTTCGTCCTCCAGTTGCCGAGTGACGCTCGAGCCTACTCGTCCGTCCGCGTACTGATCGATGTGAACTCGCTCGTGGACCAGATTCCGCATCAACGTCTCTTCATCGGCGAAAGCGCTGGGAGCCAACGCGATATGCCCCGGAGCGGTGCTGGCGCTGGCCTGCATCGTGTCGAAGTAGCGAACGTCGTCGGCGGAACCGGCGACATCCACACGGACGCCTCGCAGGTCCACTCCGGCTCTGCGCGCGTACTCCTCGATGGTCTGCTGGGTCATCGGGAGATGGTCGCCGCTGTCCAGGATCTCCCTGTTCGTCCTGGATCCCATCCGGGAGAAGAGACGTCCGTCCGCCATGACTGCCGCGCGCCGGGCGAACGGGTTGAATTTGGTCTTGACCGCGTCGACCCAGCGTCGAACCTTCTCCAGCAGTGGTTTCAGTCGTTCGGCGAGGGGTTTGATGACGTCGGTGACGATCTCGGCGGCTTTGGTGGCGAGTTCGGTGATGACCGTGGCGATGCGGCGGGCCTTGACGGCGACTCGTGCCGCCATGGCGGTGTTGCCGACCCATTCCGACACCGAAGCGGTGAAGGGGGTGAGCACGGCGAAAACTGTTTCGGCGGCTACGGTTTCGGCGGCAAACTCACTCAGTTCGTCGAGGATCTTCCGATGGGCATCATCGAGGTGCTGGGCATAGGTGTTGCAGCCGTCGCCGAGGGCTCGACAGGCGTCGGCGAGGGCGGTGAGGTCGGTCTGCCGGTCCCGGCAGGTGGTGACCGCGGTGTCGATCTCGGGGGACTGTTGATTGCCGAGTAGTGCGACAGCGCTGGGTATTTCACCGGCGAGGGTCCGGTAGTCGGACGAGGCGGTGTGCCACGCGGTCGCGGCGGAGTGCAGTTGGTCCTGGTGGCCGTCGGGCCAGGTGAGGCCGACGGCGTCTCTGATGATCGACCATCCGAACGGTTCGGGGATGCCGTGGCCGGCAGCGGACGGCACGGATTGGGGCAGACAGGGTTCCGGTGTCAGGGCCGGGGCGGCCGGGGCCGGGAGATCGCGGTGGTCGGCGGTGGTTTCGGTGACGTGGTGGTTGTGGGCGCCGACGATGATCAGGTCGCGGATCTGCCCGCACGCGATGGCAAGTGCGGCGGAGGTCGAGATCGCCAGATCGGCGGTCTCGTCGTAGGAGGTGGCCCACTGCCGGCCGACGCTGTCGTCGCCGGCCATGCCCGCATAGTTGGTGAGGACGGCCGCCAGTGACGAGTGGGTGATTGTCGCGTCGGTGGCTATCTGCCCGAAAATCTCTCCGGCACTGTGATATTCGTCGGCCCGGTGCACGATCACCGGCACGGTCGGTGTCGCCATCTACGGCCACATCTGCAGGTTGACGGTGCCGACGCGGTGATAGGCGTTGCGAGCCACCGTGAGTTCCTGCCGCAGCGCCGAAAGCGCTTGCTGCATAGCGGTGATCGAGGCGATCTGGTCATTGTGAGCGGCACGGTGTGCGGCGGCGCCGGCACCGGTCCACTGCACGTGCAGCCGGTCGATCCGGTCGTCGAGGTCTGCCGCGGTGCTCTCGATCGCGGACTCCAGTTTCGCGGTGTCGTCGATCAATTGCTGCAGGCGGTCGAGGTCCACCCGGTAATCGGCCGACATCACAGTGCTCCCGGCAGATCGAGGCTGAAGCTTACTGCGGCAATCGTTTCCGCTGATCGCGTGTCTACGGTGAGGTAGCTTTCGGCGGTACTGTGCAGGGCGGCCGCGTCGGTGAGCAACGACCCGACAACACGCCGCGCGCTGTCCTCCCACTGTGCCCAGGGTTCTTCGTGGGAACCCGCTGCCACACCTCGCCATTCGCTTCCGATGAACGCCGCGACCGCGCGCATGTGGATGTCGATCGTGTCGGCGAGTTGCTGCGCAGTGGCCTCCAACCCGCCGGCGGTGGCATGAAGCGTCTCCGGATTCGCTTCGAGTTGACCGGTCATACCGTGTTCCCCCTCGCTGCCTGTCTGGTTCTCGCTGTGGTCCGTTTCAGTACTTCGCACCCATCCCACGACACCGCCGACAAGTTCCGGCTCCGGCGATGGGCACGATTCGAACAGGATCGAACTAGAGATGTCGACGTCCGGACACGCAAGGACTCGGGCGATCCCGGCGTCGAACACCGCATCGAGTTGGGTCGCGACCTCGGCGTCCCCCCATTTCGCGCATGCGGCAAGGGACTCGGTCAGGTCGAAGTTTACTGTCATCGTGCCGGCGCTCGATCGAGCGGGCTGCCGTTAGCTCAGATGTTGCCCTGCCAGAGCGCAGAGACGGTTGTGCCGGGTATCGACGCAGTCGGCCGAAGCGGCGAGCAGCTCGGCCGGCAGTCGATGGGTCAGTAGGACACTCTGCCGAACTCGATCGCATAGGCGTGCGTCGTCCCGGACGAAGCGGGTCGTCTCCGCGCCGTGACATTGCGGGCCGTGATTCTACGATTGACCTGAGGGGCAGCGTACGTCGCGAGCCGGTGAGCGAAAGGACTTGCGGTGCATGATCGATCGGATCGGGCACAAGACACCTACCGAGCGCTTCTTCACAGCATGGTGGCGGGCCGGCGTCTCGGGCCTATTGGTGGCGGGGTTCGTCTCGTGGGCGGTGTGGGAGGCTTTGGACGAGCCCACCCACTGTGATTACCAATCACCCTGCTCGACGGGCACGCTCCTGTCGAATGGCGCCGTCCCGCTCTGCTGCCTGTGGGGATTCTGGTGTGCCGCAGGCGTGGTCACCTGGCTGGTCGGCCGGTTCACCACATCCCGAGGCATGCGCTCGGGCTCGGTGCCGGCGCTGCTGAGCGGAGCGACGGTCTTCGTGTTCGGCTTGTTCGCCGCCGTCACGACCCTCCTGCACGTCATCGACGCCACCTATGGCCTCTGACCGCGCCGATTGTGCTTGACACCCAACACAGTTGTCCATGATGACCTGATGAACAAGCTCCTCGTGCTGATCAACGGATTACCGGGCTCGGGCAAGACGACACTGGGCCGAGCAGGCTGCACCGCTCGGTCTCGCTGCCACCCTGTTCGTCGACACGACCCGGACGATCGACTGTGCCGCCCTCGCCGAGCAGGTCGAGCGCGCGGGTGGTGTGCCACGGTGACAGAAGTCACTGTGCCGCAACCCTTTCGAGCGGCTGCACCGGGACCGGATCGGCCGGATCGGGCCAGGGTTGGCGGGCGATCATGTCCGCCACGCGCACAAAGCCTTCCTCGACGAGACCTGTTGCCGCGTCGACGATCCGGTAGTGCTGGCGCTGCCGGTGGATGGATTGCGCCTCGAGGATGACCACGCGCACATCGCCGGGTTCGAATGCACAACGGCGTTGCAGGGCGGCGAGCAGTTGCTCGTTGTGCAGGTGGCCCTCGCCGAAATTCCAGCCCACGGCATGACCGGCGACGGTTTCCCCGTCCCGCACGGCATAGTCGTCGAGGTTGTCGACGGCGCGCTCGATGAGTGTGTTGAGCGCGCGGCCGTGCGGGTGCATCGCCCGCCAGGCCATGCCCTTGGCGATGATCATGTCCATCTCGTGCGCTCCGTACAGCGCCGTGAGCTGCGTGGTCGCCGAGCCGGAACTCGCCGTGAGCGCGGCCTCGATCCGCTCCTCGGCGTTACCGCGGAACAGCCAGACGCTGGTGGCCCAATTACCCGCGTAGTACCGCATCGACGGAAGGAACGAGATCCATTCCGGCTTCAGGTTACCCACCGCCGGGACCACCAGAAGCGCGAGCAGCAGCACGATCCCGAGCACCGGCGACCGCAGATCGAGGACATCGACATCGGCGTAGTGCCCGAACAACCACGGAATGCTGATGACGAAGAAGACATTCCACTCCAGCGGCACCCCGACCGGCATCGTCGACAGGATGTGCAGGTGGAAGACCATCATCGCGCCGACCGCGATCACCGTGAAAGTACCGCCGTGGCAGAAGAATACGAGACACGCCGGAATCGTGTACTCGACCACCGTGCCGAAGTGCGCCAGCCCGAACGGTATCCGGGAGGCCCGCAGGTCCCGCGGAAAGTCGCGGTACATCTTGCGTTTGAGCCACCGCAGCCGCATCACCGGACTGTTGCTCATCATCACCGAGACCACGAACGGGAAATGGTGGTTGAGTTTGGACGTGGCCGCACCCCACCACAGCGCCAGCATGATCAGCTTCCAGCCGATGATCTGCTCGGTGGGGGAGAAGAAGAACACCAGCACCGCCAGGCCGTAATGCTCGGCGCGTGCCGCGAGAAACACTGTCTTGTCGCGCAACCCGAGCAGCGCCAGCGCAACCAGTAGCGGGATCACCGTCCGCGCGTCGAGGACGCCGGCCGCGGTCGCCCGGCCCATGAGCGTCCAGATCGCCGACACCAGCACGACCGCGTACAGGGCCATGTCGGCCGCGGTACGGCGATCGCCTCGGGTGAACGGCACGCGGCGCGGCCACGGTGGCAGCCGCACGGTGCCGGGACGCAGGAAGTACAGGATGCCGCCGATCGGCGGCAGGAATCGCATGGTGAGCGGCCCAGAGCCGCAACCGAGTCCGACCAGCTCCCACAACAGGGTCCAGACGATCAGCTTCTGGTAGGCCACCGGCTGGGTCCACCACTCGGTGAGGTGGCCGATCCCGCCGAACCCGGCCGTCAGCCCGATGACCGCCGCGGCCCCGGCCACGTAGACAACGCATTTGAGCAGATACAACGGAAGCACACCCCACGGAGTGCCGAACCCGTACTCGGCCCAGTGCACCGACATGATGCGCATACGCTCGCTGCGCGTTAGCGACTGCCAGCGTGTTTCGTCGATGTCCGGAAGGTCCGGAGCCAGAAATCCCACGGCCGCAGCCTAAGTTCGGCCAGGCAGGTGCGCAGCACGGGCCGGTCGATCGTGCCGGCCGGGCTGTGCGGCCGCCGGTCTACAGCGCCGAATTCGACGGGAATCTCGAACCCGGCCAACGAATTCCGCATGGCGAGTTCGTCAGCCACGACGTCCGTCTCGACCAGGATCGGGTAGCCGTATTCGTCGATCCGGCCCGCATCACGGGTGCGCAGCCAGCCGTCGACGATGCCTCGGTCGTCACCCCGGCCGTCCGGGTAGCCACGCAATAGTCGTCGGCGAAGTACGCGTTCCACGCGTATGTGCCGGGTCAGCATCAGACCTCATGCCTCGCGCACGACGGCTGCGATCGGCAGGGAGTTCGCCGCGATCCGCTCGATGACCAACAGCAGGCCAGGATCGGTACGAATGCCGGAAAATTTCGCAGGTAGAAGCACTGCATCCGGGTCTTCCCGCAGTGTCCGAGCCCCCTCGAACACGCCCGTCCGGAAACCTCACGAACGACGAAACCTGGTGCGCGAGGGGGGACTTGAACCCCCACGTCCGAAGACACTGGAACCTAAATCCAGCGCGTCTGCCTATTTCGCCACTCGCGCGTGCTGGTACGACCGTCCAAACTCTACCGGCCTTGACCGAGATCGCGAAGCTCGCCACGAGTGTTTCATACTCGCGAGTAGGTCTACCTGGATTTATAACAATTCGATAACCGGCAATATGAGGGACCCTCAGCTTTCCTTCGCGGGTGTAACCGGGGTGGACCAGCGGGTTCAAACATGAGGGAGGGTCATGTTTGGGGTCGTTCTTGGACGAACGTACCGAAATACTCGGCGGTAGCCGGAGGCGCTCCGGACAAACGTGAGGCTTTCCTCATGATTCTGTGCCACCCTGGCCAGGTATCGGGTCCGCGAGGCCGCGGGTAGTCCACGTTGTCGTGGCCGCCCGGACCAGGGACGAGCCGCCAGAGAAGGAAGTCGAACGTCTTGACGATCAACGAGAGCGCCGGAACGAACGCGAAGGTGGCCCGGGGAGCCGGGCAGAGCTCGAACTCGGGAATCAAGTCGTCATTGCTGGACCGCCTGCTGGCCGGCGAGACCTATGCTCTCGCCTTCGGTGGGCAGGGGGCGCAGTGGCTGCGGGAACTCGAGGAGATCGGGCGCGACAGCGCGCTGGAACCCGAGCTGACCGCACTGGTGAACGACGCCGCGGCCCTGCTGGAGCCGGTCGCCGACCAGTTGCTGGTGGTCCGGCCCGTGGGGTTCGACCCGGTGGCCTGGATGCTGGAGGACGAGATCGCGGACACGGACGCCGGTGAGGTGTCCGCCGCCCCCTCCGAGCAGGTGCTGCGGTCGGCCGCTATCTCCATGCCGGGTGTCTTCCTGACCCAGGTCGCCGCGCTGCGGGCGCTGCGCCTGCAGGGGCTGGATCCGGCGCAGCACGCGCCGGTCGCCATCATCGGGCATTCGCAGGGTCTGCTGGCCGCCGCGGCCGCCGAGGCCAACGGGGAGCGCGATGTCGAGATGCTCGCGCTGGCCCAGCTGGTCGGCGCCTCCGCCTCGCTGGTGGCGCGCCGGCGGGGGCTGATCCCCGTCGGGGACAAGTCGTCGATGGTGGCGGTGTCCAATGTCGATCCCGAGCAGTTGCGCGCGGTCGTCGCCGAGGTGTCCGCGGGTGCCGATCCGCAGGCCGCCGCGGTGGTGTCGATCCGCAACGGGCGGCGGCGGGTCGTGTTGTCCGGCACGGTCGCTCAGCTGGAGCGGGTGCGGCAGCGGTGCGCCGAGATCAACGCCGAGCAGACCCGGGACCGTGAGGCCAAGAAGCGCGGTGGCGCGGTCTTCGCGCCGGTGTTCGAGGACGTCGAGGTCGAGGTCGCCTTCCATCACCCCGCGCTCGCGGAGACCGTGGACCTGGTCGCCGGCTGGGCCCGGCAGTGCGGACTGGACGAGGAGCTCGCGGCGGCGCTGGCCAAGGCGATTCTGGTGGATCCGGTCGACTGGGTCGCCATCGTCGAGGAGACCATCGCCTCGGGGGCGCACTGGATCCTGGACCTCGGTCCCAGCGATCTGCTGAGCCGGCTCACCTCCGGCTCGCTGAAGGGCTCGGGCGTGGGTGTGGTCGCGGCCGCGACCCGGCCGGGGCAGCGCAGCCTGTTCACGCCGGGCGCCGCGCCCGAGGTGGCCGCGCCCTGGGCGTCGTTCGCGCCGCAGCCGATCCGGCTGCCGAACGGACGGGTGGTCGTCGAGACCGCGTTCACCCGGCTCACCGGACGTTCCCCGATCCTGCTGGCGGGTATGACCCCGACCACCGTCGACGCGAAAATCGTTGCCGCCGCGGCGAATGCGGGCCACTGGGCCGAGCTCGCCGGTGGCGGTCAGGTGACCGAGCCGATCTTCGCCGATCGGGTCGCCGAGCTGAAGACGCTGCTGCACCCGGGTCGCGCGGTGCAGTTCAACTCGCTGTTCCTCGATCCCTACCTGTGGAAGTTGCAGCTGGGCGGGAAGCGGCTGGTGCAGAAGGCCCGCGCCGCGGGTGCGCCGCTGGACGGCGTCATCGTCACCGCCGGTATCCCGGAGCTGGACGAGGCCGTCGCGCTGATCGAGGAGCTGTCCGAGGTCGGCATCGCGCACGTGGCGTTCAAGCCGGGCACCGTCGCCCAGATCCGGGCCGTGCTGCGCATCGCGGACGCGGTGCCGGACTACCCGGTGATCATGCACATCGAGGGCGGCCGGGCCGGCGGGCACCACTCCTGGGAAGACCTGGACGACCTGCTGCTCGAGACCTACGCCGAGCTGCGCAACCGCGGCAACGTGGTGGTCTGCGTCGGCGGCGGTATCGGTACGCCGGAGCGCGCGACCGACTACCTGACCGGTACCTGGTCCACCGTGCACGGATATCCGGAGATGCCGCTGGACGGCGTACTCGTCGGCACCGCGGCGATGGCGACCCTGGAGGCCACCACCGCTCCCGAGGTCAAGCAGCTGCTGGTCGACACGCCCGGCACCCCGGACTGGGTCGGTGCGGGCACCGCCTCGGCGGGTATGGCCTCCGGACGCAGCCAGCTCGGCGCCGACATCCACGAGATCGACAACGCCGCCTCGCGGACCGGCCGGCTGCTGGACGAGGTCGCGGGCGACGGTGAGGCGGTCGCCGCCCGTCGCGACGAGATCATCGCGGCGCTGAACGGCACGGCCAAGCCGTACTTCGGCGATGTCGCCACCATGACCTACCGGCAGTGGCTGGACCGCTACGTGGAACTGGCCGCCTACCTGCCGCATCAGCAGCCGCGCAGCGCGGACTTCGGCAGCGACATCGGCGAGGCCATCGCCGACGCCACCCGCTCGGTATGGCTCGACATCACCTGGCGGGACCGGTTCGCGGAGATGGTGCGGCGCACCGAATCCCGTCTGAACCCGGCCGACCACGGCGAGATCGCCAGCCTGTTCACCGAGGACGGCTCCTTCGAGGAGCCGGTCGAGGTGCTCGCCACGCTGGCCGAGCGCTACCCGAGTGTCGCCGACACCGTGCTGCACCCGGCCGATGTGCCGTTCTTCGTCTCGCTGTGCAAGATCCCGGGCAAGCCGGTCAACTTCGTGCCGGTCGTCGACGGCGACGTCCGCCGCTGGTGGCGGTCGGATTCGCTGTGGCAGGCGCACGATCCGCGCTACGCCGCCGACGGGGTGTGCATCATCCCGGGCACCGTCGCGGTCGCCGGGATCACCCGCGTCGACGAGCCGGTCGGCGAGCTGCTGGACCGGTTCGAGCAGAGCACCGCCTACACGCTGATCCGCGGCGGGGTCACCCCGACCGCCGTCGACGGCCGTCGCCGCGCCGAGGTCACCCACGGCGCGCTGGATGTCGTGCTGGCCGCCCCGGACGTGCAGTGGGCCGGGCGCACCACCCTCAACCCGATCCACCGCCTCGGCGACCTGGATCGCTGGATCACCGACGAGAAGGGCGCGATCCACCCGCCGACCGGCGCCACCCTGGCGCCGACCACCGGTCCCGACACCGACAACGCCTACGTCGAGCTGACCGTGCCGCTGGCCGCCCGCGACGCGGTGCGGATCCGGATCACCGTGCCCGCCTCGGTGTACAACGGCGGCGCCCCGGTGATCACCGAGGCCGACGCCGACGCCGCGATGTCGGCGCTGCTGGCCGTCGCGGCCGGCCGCGAACTGCCGGAGATCAAGGACGTCAACGGGACTCCGGTCGCGCACGTCAACCTGGCCTGGACCCCGGATCTGATCGCCGACCACGCCGGTGTCACCGGTTCGGGTCTGCCCGCCGGGCTCAGCACCATCGGCCGGACCGTGCCGGACGTGCTGGTCGGCGCCTGCTGGCCCGCCGTGTTCGCGGTGCTCGGCGCGACCCGCACCGACGGTGACCACAGCGTCATCGAGGGCATGCTGGACCTGGTCCACCTGGACCACCGCATCGAGCTGCTCGCCGAATTGCCTTCCGAGCCCGCGGTTCTCGCGGTCCGCGCCGAATCGGCCGGGGCCACCGACACCGATCTGGGCCGGGTCGTCGAGGTGCGGGTCAGCGTCGGCGCGCTGCGCGATCAGGGCCTGGAGGCCACGCCGGTCGCGAACCTGGTGGAGCGCTTCGCCATTCGTGGTCGCAACGGCGCGGGCGAGCTGGCCGATCCGGCGCGGGCCGCCGGGACCGTGTCCGAGGCCGCCGTCGACACCCCGCGCCGGCGCCGCCGCGACGTGGTGCTGTCCGCGCCGCGGGCGATGGCCGCCTTCGCCGCGGTCTCCGGTGACCACAACCCCATCCACACCAGCGATTCCGCCGCCAAGCTGGCCGGTCTGGGCAGCCCGATCGTGCACGGCATGTGGCTGTCGGCCGCCGCGCAGCACGCGGTCTCGGCGGTGGATCCCTCGGCCGCGCTGCCGCCGCGCACCGTGACCGCCTGGACCACCCGCTTCCTCGGCATGGTCCGGCCGGGTGCGCAGATCGACGTCCGCGTCGAGCGCGTCGCCGTCGACACCGGCACCGAGATCGTCGAGGTGTCCTGCCGCACCGGCGGTGATCTGGTGATGACCGCGACCGGGCGACTGGCCGCGCCGAAGACCGTCTACGCCTTCCCGGGCCAGGGCATCCAGACCAAGGGCATGGGCCTCGACGCCCGCTCCCGGTCCAAGGCCGCCAAGGAGGTCTGGGACCGCGCCGACAAGCACACCCGCGAGGCGCTGGGCTTCTCCATCCTCGCCGTGGTGCGCGACAACCCGACCTATCTGCGGGCCCGCGGCGTCGAGTACCGCCACCCGCAGGGCGTCCTGCACCTGACCCAGTTCACCCAGGTCGCGATGGCCACCCTGGGCGTCGCCCAGGTCGCCGAGCTGCGCGAGGCGGGCGCCTTCGTCGAGGGCGCGATGCTGGCCGGCCACTCGGTCGGCGAGTACAACGCGCTGGCCGCCGTCGCCGGAGTGCTGCCGCTGGAGGCGGTGCTGGAGGTGGTGTTCCAGCGCGGATCCGCGATGCACGAGCTGGTGCCGCGGGATGCCCAGGGCCGCAGCGACTATCGGATGGCCGCCATCCGCCCGTCGCAGGTCGGCCTGCCCGACGCCGAGGTCGTGGACTTCGTCGCCGGTGTCGGCGCCGCGGCCGGCGAATTCCTCGAGGTCGTGAACCTGAACCTGCGCGGCTCGCAGTACGCGATCGCCGGCACGGTCGCCGGGCTCGAGGCGCTGGAGGACGAGATCGAGCGTCGCCGTGCGGAATTCGGCGGTAAGCGGGCCTTCGTCCTGGTGCCCGGCATCGACGTGCCGTTCCACTCGACCGTGCTGCGCGAGGGCGTGCCGGAGTTCCGGACCAAGCTCGAGGAGCTGCTGCCGCAGGACGTGCATCCGGAAATCCTTGCCGGACGCTACATTCCGAACCTGGTGCCGCGGCCGTTCTCGCTGGAGCGCGAATTCATCTCGGAGATCGCCGATTACGTGCCGTCGCAGCCGCTGCGCGATGTGCTGGCCGACTGGGACTCCTGGACCGCGCGCCCGACCGAGCTGTGCCGCGTGGTGCTGATCGAGCTGCTGGCCTGGCAGTTCGCCAGCCCGGTGCGCTGGATCGAGACCCAGGACCTGCTGTTCGGTGACCTCGGTGTCGAGCGGTTCGTCGAAATCGGTTTGGCCGCAACGCCGACCGTGGCGAACCTGGCCTCCAACACGCTGAAGCTGCCGCAGTTCGCGACCGCCCGCGTCGAGGTGCTCAACATCGAGCGCGAGGCCGGTGTGGTGTTCTCCACCGACACCGATCCCGCGCCGGTCGACGAGCCGGAAGAGGTTGTGGCCGAGGCTGCTTCGGCGCCGGCCGCCACCGCTGCACCGGTCGCCGCCCCGGCCCCGGTCGCCTCCGGCGGCCCGCGTCCCGACGACATCCCGTTCACCGCGGCCGATGCTACCCGGGTGCTGATCGCGCTGTGGACGAAGCTGCGGCCGGATCAGATCGGCCCGGTGGACACCATCGAGGGCCTGTGCGACGGCGTCTCCTCGCGCCGCAACCAGCTGCTGGTCGACCTCGGTTCCGAACTGTCGCTGGGTGCCATCGACGGCGCCGCCGACGCCGATATGGGTGCACTGGCGGCCACCGTGCAGCGCCTGGCCCGCACCTACAAGCCGTTCGGCTCGGTGCTGTCCGACGCGATCGGCGACCACCTGCGCAAGGTGTTCGGTCCGTCCGGTAAGCGGCCGGCCGCGATCACCGATCGGGTCAAGAAGGTCTGGCAGCTCGGCGACGGCTGGGCCCACCACGTGACCGCCGAGGTCTCGCTCGGCACCCGCGAGGGCGCCAGCGTCCGCGGCGGCGATCTGGGCGGCCTGGTGTCCGGTGCGCTGGGCGACGGCGGGGCCGTCGACGCCGCGATCGACGCCGCCGTGCAGGCGGTCGCCGCGCGGCGCGGCATCAGCGTGGCGCTGCCCGCGGCCGGCGGTGGCGGCGGCGCCACCGTGGACGCCGCGGCGCTGGGCGAGTTCACCGAGCAGATCACCGGCCGGGACGGCGTGCTCGCCACCGCGGCCCGGGTGGTGCTCGAGCAGCTCGGCCTGACCGATCAGGTCTCCGCGCCGGAGGCCACCGAAGACTCGCTGGTCGATCTGGTCTCGGCCGAACTCGGCAGCGACTGGCCGCGACTGGTCGCCCCCGTCTTCGACGCCAAGAAGGCCGTGCTGATCGACGATCGTTGGGCCACCGCCCGCGAGGATCTGGCCCGGCTGTGGCTCGGCGACGACGCGGAGATCTCCGACGCCGCCGTGGACGGCTTCCTCGGCTCGGGTGAAGCCGTTGCGGCACAGGCGAGTTGGTGGCGTGAGCGCGCGATGGGCGAGGCCCGTTCGGTCCTCGCCGGCACCTACGAGCGGATCGCCGCGGCGGCGGTCGAGACCGCGCAGCCCGGTGTCTGGTCGTCCGAGGTGGCCGTGGTCACCGGCGCCAGCAAGGGTTCCATCGCGGCGGCGGTCACCGGGCGGCTGCTCGGCGGCGGCGCCACCGTGGTGGTCACCACCTCCAAGCTGGACGACGCGCGGCTGGCCTTCTACAAGCAGCTGTACCGCGACTACGCCCGCCACGGCGCGGCGCTGTGGGTGCTGCCCGCGAACATGGCCTCCTATCAGGACATCGACACGCTGATCGACTGGGTCGGCAGCGAGCAGTCCGACAATGCCGGTGGCGCGAAGGTGCTGGTGAAGTCCGCGCTGCAGCCGACGCTGCTGCTCCCGTTCGCCGCCCCTCGGGTGGCGGGCGACCTCTCCGACGCCGGCGCTCGCGCCGAGATGGAGATGCGGGTGCTGCTGTGGTCGGTGGAGCGCCTGATCGGCGGCCTGTCGAAGATCGGCGCCGACCACGATGTCGACGCGAAACTGCATGTGGTGCTTCCGGGTTCGCCGAACCGCGGCATGTTCGGCGGCGACGGCGCCTACGGCGAGGCCAAGGCCGCGCTGGACGCGGTGGTCGGCAAGTGGCGGGTCGAGCGGGCCTGGTCGCAGCGGGTCACGTTGGTACACGCGCTGATCGGCTGGGTGCGCGGCACCCATCTGATGGGCGGTAACGACCCGCTGGTCGGCGCGGTCGAGAAGGCCGGCGTGCACACCTGGTCGACCGGCGAGATGGCCGACGAGCTGCTGAAGTGGGCCGGCGAGCGGGCCCGGCGGGTCACCGCCGACGGACCGCAGACCATCGACCTCACCGGCGGCCTCGCCAACGTCAAGCTGGATCTGCCCGAACTGGCCAAGCAGCGCGAGACCGAGTCCGGCGAGGACGAACTCGTGGTGCAGGAGAACCGGACCATCCCGGCGCTGCCGGCCCCGCCGACCCAGTCGTCGGCTCTGCCGGTGCCGCAATGGGGTTCGGTCACCGCCGATCTCACCGATATGGTCGTGATCGTCGGCGCCGGCGAGCTGGGCCCGTGGGGTTCGGCGCGTACCCGCTTCGAATTCGAGGTCGAGGACCGGCTGACCGCCGCGGGTGTGCTCGAACTGGCCTGGACCACCGGCCTGGTCGTCTGGGAGAACGAGCCCAAGGCCGGCTGGTACGACGTCGCCTCCGGCGATTACGTCGACGAGTCCGAGCTCGTGGACCGCTACCACGACATCGTGGTCGAGCGGTGCGGCGTGCGCCGCTACGTGAACGACGGCGCCATGATCGAGAACGCGGCTCCGCTGCTCACCTCGGTATTCCTCGACAAGGACCTGTCCTTCGTGGTCACCAGCGAGGCGGAGGCGCGGTCCTTCGAGGCCGCCGATCCGGAGCACACCGTGGTCGCGCCGGTCGCCGATTCGGGCGACTGGCAGGTGACCCGCAAGGCGGGCACCGAGATCCGGGTGCCGCGCCGGGCGAAGCTGTCTCGGACCGTCGGCGGCCAGATCCCCACCGGCTGGGATCCGACCAAGTACGGCATCTCCGCCGATATGGCGGGCTCGATCGACCGGGTCGCGCTGTGGAACATCGTCTGCACCGTGGACGCGTTCCTCTCCTCGGGCTTCACCCCGGCCGAGCTGATGAGCTGGGTGCATCCGGCGCTGGTCGCCAACACCCAGGGCACCGGCATGGGCGGTATGTCCTCGATGCGCTCGCTGTACATCGACAACCTGCTCGGTGAGCCGCGGGCGAACGACATCCTGCAGGAGGCGCTGCCGAACGTGGCGCTGGCGCACGTGGTGCAGTCCTATGTGGGCAGCTACGGCGGCATGATCCACCCGGTCGCGGCCTGCGCGACCGCGGCGGTGTCGGTCGAGGAGGGTGTGGACAAGATCCGCCTCGGCAAGGCCGATGTGGTGGTGGCCGGCGGCTACGACGACCTCGGCATCGAGGGCATCGTCGGCTTCGGTGACATGTCCGCGACCGCCGACTCGGCGGTGATGAGCGCCAAGGGCATCAGCGACCGGTACTTCTCCCGGGCCAACGACCGCCGTCGTGGCGGCTTCGTCGAATCCCAGGGCGGCGGAACGATTCTGCTGGCCCGCGGCGACGTGGCGGTGGCGGCCGGGCTGCCGGTGCTCGGTGTGGTGGCCTACGCGCAGTCCTTCGCCGACGGCGTGCACACCTCGATCCCGGCTCCGGGCCTCGGCGCGCTGAGCGCCGGGCGCGGTGGTGCGGAGTCCCGCCTGGCGGCCGCGCTGCGGAAGCTGGGTGTGTCGCCCGACGAGATCGCGGTGGTGTCCAAGCACGACACCTCCACGGCGGCCAACGATCCCAACGAGTCGGAGCTGCACGAGCGGCTGGCCGGCGTGCTGGGCCGGTCGGAAGGCGCCCCGCTGTTCGTGATCTCGCAGAAGTCGCTGACCGGGCATGCCAAGGGTGGTGCGGCGGCCTTCCAGCTGATCGGCCTGTGCCAGGTGCTGGAACAGGGCGTCGTCCCGCCCAACCGCAGCCTGGACTGCGTCGACGAGAAGATGCAGCAGTACCCGCATCTGGTGTGGCCGCGGCAGCCGCTGCGGTTCGGGGATCGGTTCGCGCTCAAGGCCGGTCTGGTCACCTCGCTCGGCTTCGGGCACGTGTCCGGCCTGCTGGCGGTCGTGCACCCGCAGGCGTTCATCGAGGCCATCGCCCCGGAGCAGCGCGAGGAGTACCTGCGCCGCGCCGAACAGCGGCAGCTGAGCGGACGGCAGCGGTTCGCCGAGGCCATGTGCGGCGGCGCCCCGCTGTACGAGCGGCCGGCCGATCGCCGCTTCGGTGGCGACGGCACCCCGTCGGCGAAGATGCGCCAGCTGGAGGCCGATGTGCTGCTGTCCGACCAGGCACGGCTGAGCAGCGACGGGGTGTACATTCCGACCGGGTGCACCACCACGCCGTCCGCGAAGTAACTCCGTACTGCGACAAGCGAAATCGTCGCGACAGCGCGACCGGTGCCCCCGCACCGGTCGCGCTGGTATGTTGCTGCCTGGTATGCCCAAGTGCGCGAATCAAGTTCGCCGCCCGAACGACGAGGAGCATCCACCGCTGTGACCATTCTCGGTATCGGCCTGGACCTGGTGACCATCTCCGAGTTCACCGAACAGATCGAACGCACCGGAACCACCATGCTGCGGGAGAGTTTCACCGCCGGTGAGCGTCGCTACTGCGAGGGCCGGGCCACCGACCGCGCCCGCAGCTACGCCGCTCGCTGGGCCGCCAAGGAGGCGGTGCTGAAGGCCTGGGCCTCTTCGCGTTTCGCCCGCAGCCCGCAGATCGGCGACAATCCGTATCCGCTGATCGAGGTCGTCAACGACGCCTGGGGCCGGCCCAGTATCAAATTGCACGGTCTCGCCGCGGAATTCCTGCCGCGCGTCCGAGTTCACCTGTCGCTCACCCACGATGGGGACACCGCCGCCGCGATGGTGGTGCTGGAGGATCCGGGCGAACTCGCCGACCTCATCGAGGGCTGACGGCCGGCGCGATTCGGTTGCCCGCGGCGGCAACCGAATTCGCGTGCTCAGTCCTGGCGCTGGCCGCCCATGCGCGATTCCTTCTCCGCGACCAGCAGATACGCGACCATCAGCCGCTTGAGCTCGGCGACGGCGTCCTCGTGGCTCTGGCCGTCCTGCACCGAGAAGTTCAGCATCGAATAGACCACGTGCACCAGCACCTGCGCCATCATCGAGCGCCGGCCGCGGGGGGTGCGCGGCATCAGCGGGCGCAGCATCTGCGCCACCACTTCGGCGAACTCGTTCAGATGCAGTGCGCCCGTGGCCCGGGTCGACGGGGTGGACTGCATGGCCAGCCACACCTCGCGCCGCGACGGATCGGTCAGCCACAGCCCGGCGAGATGATCCACGAGTTTGTTCATGTGCCGCAGCCAGTCCATGGACGGCACTTCACCGTGGAATTCCGACAACTCCTGGGTGACGGCCACCAGATCCTGGCGGTTGAGTTCGCAGACGATCACGTACTTGTTGGCGAAGAACTGATACAGCGTGCCGATCGGCACTTCGGCACGGGCGGCGACTTCCTCGCAGGTGAACGACTCGAATCCGACCTCGACCAGCAATTCCCGGGACGCCTGGAGCAGGGCGTCGAACTTGCGCTTGCTGCGTTCCTGGGTGGGACGGCGACGCGGCATCAACTCCTGCGGATCGTCCTGCAACTCCACTGCGGGGTCCGGACGCCTTTTCTGCTTCGTCGCCGCGTGCACTTCCACCACATTCACCAGGCTAGCGGTAGCGACACACGGATGACACGCGCCGGTGCCGGTGCTATTCCGTTTCGTGCCCGCTCATAGCCCATCCGGACCGTTCTCGGTGACGAACCCCTAGCGAATTTTCCTCGGAATCCACCTTGCGGAAGGCATTTGTTGTGGCTGTATCCGTGTTGACATTCGGCGTTTCCACCGAACGCGGCACCGTCCACGCGGTGGCCCTGACCTGCCCGGTCGGCCGCGACGGTGACGGGCCGGGCAAATTGCCCGACCGGGTGGTGGTGCATCGCACCCGGACCTTCGACGAGCCCGCGGAGCTCGGCCCGCTGGTCTCGGAGCTACTGGACGAACTGGCCGCCGACGTGGGCCCCGGCCCGCGGATCGCCGGTACGGCCGTCGCCTACCGCGATCCCGCGCAGCGGCGCGCGATCGTCACCGGCCTTGCGGACGGACCGTGGCGCGACGCGTCCCTGGTGTCGACCAAGTCCGCGCATCTGGGACTGGCCCGCGCGCTGGTCTGGGCCGGCGATTTCGAGCATCTGATGATCTGCGAGATGTCGCCGGGCTATCAGGTGTTCACCGTCGCCTCGCCGGATCGCGACCGGGTCCTGGCGACGATCGGCGCCGCCTGCCCGGTGGTGACCGAGGCGGCGCTGCGGCCGGTGGTGATCGCGGCCCGCGATCAGCTGGAGGAAGCGGGCCTGTGGCCGGACGTGGTGATGCTGGTCGGGTCGGCCGCGCCCGAACCGGAGGTCGCGGCGGCGCTGAACGCCGGATTCTCCGCTCCCGTGATCCGGTCCCGGATGGCCGCGAGCGCGGCGGCGATCGGCGCCGCGCTGGTGGTGGAACCGGAACCGGTCGCGACGGCCGAGCCGGGCGAGCGCGGCCGGATGTCGCGCGGCAGCACGATGTTGTTCGCGGCGGCCAGCGTGCTGGCCGGTGGTCTGGTCGCCGGCGGCGTCTACGAGATGTCCGCGACGACGCACGGGACCGCGAAACCGTCCTCGGCCGATCCCCAGGTGGCCGCGGAGACGCATCACGTACCGCATCAGGCACCGGAACCGGAACAGCCGCCGGAGATGCGCCAGGACGGCGATCAGAACGCCCCTACGGCGGTTCCGGCACCCGGCGCGGCCACCGACCCGGCGATCGGCGCCGGCGACACCGGAACGATCACCGTGGACACCTCGGCGCTGACCTGGACCGCGGGCCACGGCACCACCGCCGCCCCGGCCGCCGGATGGCCGAAACGGCTGCAGCGGGATCCGGTCGGCGCGGACGCCGTCACGAGCGCTCCGGGCGGCGCGAACACCGCGGACGCGATGGTCCCGATCCCCACGATCGAGGCCGATGCCCCCGACGTCGGCGATGTCCCCGACGCCCCCGTCGGCTCGTCGCACGCGCTGCTGTTCCCCGGCGAGGCCCCGCCCCCGACGGTGGACGACCCGGAATTCGGCCACTGGCTGGACAACCACTGGCGGTTGACGATGCAGTCGGTGATCGCCTCGATGCCGCGCACCTGACACCCGCCCGGAACACCAGGCCCGCAGTCATACGGCTGCGGGCCTTTCCGTGCGCGCTTCCTACACCGACAGGTCGCGGCGCAGCTTCGCGACGTGTCCGGTGGCCCGCACGTTGTACTGGGCCAGGGCGATCTTGCCCTCCTCGTCGACGAGGAAGGTGGAGCGGATCACGCCGGTGACGGTCTTGCCGTACATGGTCTTCTCACCGAAGGCGCCCCACGCGGTGAGCACCGCGCGATCCGGATCCGACAGCAGCGGGAACGTGAGTTGTTCCGCGTCACGGAATTTGGCGAGCTTGGCGGGCTTGTCGGGCGAGATGCCGACGACATCGATACCCGCGCCCTCGAGTTCGGCGAGACTGTCGCGGAAGTCGCAGGCCTGCTTGGTGCAGCCGGGGGTGCTCGCGGCCGGGTAGAAATACACGATCACCTTGCGGCCGCGATAATCGGCCAGCGACACCGGTTTCCCGTCGGCGTCGGGCAGGGTGAACGCGGGGGCGGTGTCACCGGTAGTCAGGCGGTGGTTCTCGGTCATGCCTGAGCACGGTAGCCGACGGCTGTGACATCCACGCAGGCCCGCCACGACACCCCGGGGTGCGGATGCGCGCGGTTAGACTCGCGTGTCGACGGCAGCAAACGAGTACAACAGGAGACGACGTGGCGAGGGATACCGAGAGTATCGAGCGGGAGATCGAAGCCGCACGCAACCGGCTGGCGAACACACTCGACGAGCTCGCGGTGCGCGCCGACCCGCAGCGGATCGCCGACAACACCAAGAAGGCGATCTTCGCGAAACTGAACCAGCCGCAGGTGAAGTACAGCCTGATCGGCGCCGGCGCGCTGGTCGTGCTGGTGACCGCGGTTCGGATCTTCCGGCGCTGACCGCAGCCGTCGCGAAAGACGGAACACCCGGTGCGGAAATCCGCACCGGGTGTTCTCGTTCCGGCGGCCGTGCGATGAATCAGGCGGTCGGGCAGGCCATTCCGGTACCGTCGGGGTCCAGGTGCGGGGAGTACCCGGGCTCGCCGCGGAACAGCGGCGCCCGCCCGGCCGCGCGGGCCTCGTCGCAATTCTTGAACGTGCCACCCGCCGAGCCGGTCTGGGTGAGACCGGACGAGCCGGTCGAACCGATGAGATCATCGATGCCGGACGAGCCGGTGCCCGCGGACCCGGTGATGATGTCATCCGCCAGGGCGGTCGGGGCGGTGAATGCGAGCGGGGCTGCGAGGGTGATCAGTCCCGCGCCGGTCACGATGAGCCTGCGAACGTTCATGTATTCCTCGATGTGGTGCGGTAGGTACGGGCGAGTCGACCGGCGCTCCCCGTTGCGCCCGCCGCCTCGGAGCTGACTGGGTCCGGTGACTGCTGGACAGCGGCCCGGCCGCGAGCCGCCGAGTCCACCCTTCTGATGGGCCGCGTCGTTGTCAACTCGGCGTCCGGAAGGCGCTTACCGGCGGGTCACTCGCCGAGGCGGTGGGTCGCGAGGTGCTCGGCGGGGATCGTACCCATCCGCCCGGCCTCGAAATCGGCTACGGCCTCGATGATCTCCTGCCGCGTGTTCATCACGAACGGCCCGTACTGCACCACCGGTTCCCGGATCGGCTCGCCGCCGAGCAGCAGCACCTCGAAGTTGCCGGTCGGGGTGTCCTGCCGCGCGTCCGCGGTCACCGTGAGCGCGTCACCGTGGCCGAGGACGGCCAGTTGCCCGGCGGTGATCGGCCGGCCCTCGGCCCCGGCCGTGCCGCTGCCGGACAATACGTAGACCATCGCCGAGAAGTGCTGCGGCCAGAGCATTTCCAGTCGCGCACCCGGGCCGATCGAGGCGTGTGCGTAGGCGATCGGCGTGTAGGTCGACCCCGGTCCCTCGAATCCGTCGACGGTGCCCGCGATGACGCGGACCAGCGCGCCGCCGTCGTGCGAGCTGACCAGGGTGAGTTCGCTCGCGCGCAGGTCCTGGTAGCGCGGCGGGGCCATCTTGAGCGCGCGCGGCAGGTTCACCCACAGCTGGATGCCGTGGAAGGTGCCGCCGGAGATCACCAGCGGCTCGTCCGGCAGTTCGTCGTGCAGGATGCCGGATCCGGCGGTCATCCACTGGGTGTCGCCCTCGCCGATGACGCCACCGCCGCCGTTGGAGTCGTGATGGACCATCGTCCCGTCGAGCATGTAGGTGACGGTCTCGAAGCCGCGGTGCGGATGCCAGGGTGCCCCCTTGGCCTCGTAGGGCTGATAGGCGACCGGGCCCATCTGGTCGAGCAGGATGAACGGATCGGCCGAGCGCAGTTCCGGGCCGGGGAACGGCCGGGTGACCCGGAATCCGGCCCCCTCGCGCTGGGTGTGCCCGGTGACCACGGCACGCACCGGCCGCTGCCGCTGGGTTTCGGCGGGACGGGACAGCCGCGGCAGCACCAGGATGTCGTCGACGGTGACAGCGGGCATGTGAACCTCCTCGAACAGTTGGTGTCCATGTCAACCAAAAGCTGATTAGGATCATTCCCATGGTGCGATGGCTGACCGCGGCGGAACAGACGACCTGGTCGGCGTACATCCGGATGCGGCAGCGGCTGGAGGCCGCGATGGCGGCCGGTCTCGCTCGGGACGGCCTGTCGATGCCGGACTACGAGATCATGGTCGCGCTGTCCGACCGAGCGCTGGCTCCCGACGGCCGGATGCGGGCCCGCGACCTGGCCGCGGAGATCTGCTGGGACAAGAGCCGGTTGTCGAAACACCTGGCCCGCATGGACACTCGCGGCCTGATCGAGCGTGCCCCCGCCGACGACGACGCGCGCGGCATCTCGGTCTGCCTCACCGAGCGCGGGCGCGAGGCGTTGCAGCGGGCCGCCCCCAACCATGTCGAACTGGTCCGGCAGCTGTTCGTGGACGACCTGACCGCCGACGAGTCGACGCTGTTGCGCACCCTGTCCGACCGGGTCGCCACCGCCGCGGAGGAACTGGCCGACCTGGACTGAGCCCGCGGGCCGCCGGTGCCCCGGCGGCAGTCGGCCCGGCGCCCGGTGGCGCGATCATGGCTGCCGCCGGTCAGGATTCGGCGGTCCACGGGCGGACCGGTGGTTTCACCCAGAGGATCTTCTCGTCGGAGTGCTCGCGCCGGGCGGCGGGATGCTGCGGATTGCGGGCGGCCCAGGCGTCCTTCTCGTTCAGCAGGTCGGCGACCAGGGTCCAGGTTTCGTCGGTGCTGGGCGGGTTGATCCCGGCGGCGCGGGCGAGTTTGCGGCGGGCGGGGTCGGGCAGTTCGAGCAGTTCGACGCCGGAGATGTCGCGCTGCCAGACGTAACCGGCCAGCCGGCGCGCCTTCTCGGCCCGTTCCTTCGAGGCGTGCCCGGTGTGGGCCCAGTCGGTGTTGTCCCGGTCGGTCATGGCGAAGGTCATCCTGGGCGGCGGGTGCGGGGGATCGGCGAGGCCGGTGGGCTCGAGCGTAGTGGTCCGCTCACCAGGCGGCCGGCCGGACCCGGCCCGGCCGGACCACCCGGGCCAGCCGGTCGCGGGTCTCGGCGACGGCGGGTCCGCCGAGGACGGCCGCCCAGCGGGCCGCGAAGGCGTCCGCGGCGGCCTCGGCCGCGCGCGTGACGGCCCAGCCGCGGTCGGTCAGGGTGATCAGCCGGGCGCGGGCATCGCGCGGATGCGGGTTGCGCGTCGCGTAGCCCTTGGTCACGAGTTCCTCGACCAGCTGGCTGGCCGCCTGTTTGGTGACGCCGAGGTGGTCGGCGATCTCGCCGACGGTCGCGCCGTCGGGGGCCATCCGCACGAAGACGAATCCGTGGGTGGGCCGCAGGTCGGTGAACCCGGCCGCCGTCACCCCGGCATGGATGGCGTCGGTGACCTCCGCGGCCGCCGCCAGCAGGATCAACGGGAGGTCGGAGGCGGGTGCGGGCATGGATATATGGTGGCACTTGACAGGTTGGTCAAGTGGATTGACTATATAGACAAGCTACTTGTCTATCTGAGGAGTCCCGATGCCCGTCGTCCGTGCCGCCGACGCCGAGGTCCACACCATGCACAACGCCACCTTCACTTCCTATGTCCGCCCGAGTACCGGAAGCACGGAGATCTGCCTGTGGCGGTTGGAGGTCGGGCCCGGCACCACCGGCCAGGGCCACCGCATCCTGCGGGAGGAGGTGTTCCTGATGCTGTCCGGCGCCGCCGAACTCACCGTCGGCGACGAGACCACCACGCTGATCGGGGGAGATGCGGCCGTTGTGCCCGCGGGATCGCTGCTGCGCATCGATAATCCGGGTACGACGCCGGCGGCGTTCGCGGTGGTGGTGCCGGTCGGGTTCAGTGCCGAACTGGCGGACGGAACCCCGATCACCCCACGCTGGGTGAACTGAACCGCTCCGCCCCGCGTAACCCTCCGCACTATCTACTCATGGGCGTACCGAGGCGCCCGCTGACCGCAGTGGAGGGGCGGCACATGGCCGGACTACCTGGCCCCGGACATCGGGCCGCGCGGCCGCGCGCGCCCGAACTGCGACTGGTACCCGCCGACGGCTATGCCGACTGGGATTCGGTCTACCGGGACAACGTGTCCTGGGTCTACGGCCTCCTGTTCGGCAAGGTCGGCAACCGGCCGGACGCCGAGGACCTGACCGCCGAGGTGTTCACCACGGCCCTGCCGCCCCTGCGGCTCGACGCGACGGTCCCGGAGGTACGCGCCTATCTCCGGGCGACCGCCCGGACCGTGCTCGCGACCTACTGGAAGATCCGGCTGGGCCGCGAGATCACCACGATCGATCCCGACGACATCGATTCCGGCGCACTGGGTTCCGGCACACACGCGGCCGAACCGCTGCCGGAACCCGAGAGCGGCGTCGCGGAACGCCGGGCCCGCGCGGTGCTCGACCGGCTACCACCGAGATACCGGCGCATACTGGAACTCCGTTTCCTCCAGGGCCTGTCGGTACGCGACGCCGCGGCGGAACTGGAGGTCACGGTCGCCAACGCGAAGGTGTTGCAACACCGGGCACTACAGATGGCGGCCCGAGCGGACGAGGAGGACCCGACATGATCACGGCATCTCCCGAACGCATCGCGGCGCCCGCGCGGGTGCCGACTCTCCCCGGCGCGATCCGGGACGGGGTGATGTCGTGAGCGACAAGGATGTCGAGCGGTACGTCGAGGATCTGCTCGCGGGCCGTCGGCCGCGGCCGTGGCAGCCGACCGACGACGAGGCGGAGCAGTTGCGCACCGCGATCACGATGCGCGCGGGGCGTCCCGGCGGCGATGTGCCCACCGAGGAGTTCCGCACCGATCTGCGCCGCCGGCTGGCCGCCGAACTGGGCGAGCCCGGCGCCGACGCGCCACCGGTGGCCAAGGGCGACAACCCGACTCGCCGCCGGTGGTTGATCGGCACCTCGGCCGCTGCGGTCGCCGCCGCGGCCGCGGGGGTCGGCGCGGTCGCCGAGCACGCCGTCACCGGCGGTGGCGCGCCCGCGGCACAGCCCGAGCCGGCCCTCGTGCCGACCGAGGGCGAATGGCACACCGTGGCCGCATCGGCGGATCTGACCGACGGCGGCACGATCTCCTTCGACACCGGCTCGGTGCGCGGATTCGTCTGCCGCCGTGGCGATATCGTGTACGCCCTGTCCGGTATCTGCACCCACCAGGGTTGTGCCCTGTGGCTGGACGCACCGCTGTTGCGCTGCCCCTGCCACCGCACCGCCTTCGATACGGCGGGGCAGGTGGTCACCCATCAGCTGCCGCAGCAGCCGGCCCCGCTGCCCCGGCTGCAGGTGCGCGAGAAGGACGGCACGATAGCGGTTTTCGTACCGGCCCGGCCGGCCTGAACCGATCGTGTAACCCCATCCGCTATCTCCTCACGACGGCAGCGCACCACCCGGTGATCATCGAATGCCGTTGCCCATCAAGGAGAGCGAATGAGACCCGCTACCGCACCGTGGCGCGCCCTGAGCGGCGCGCTGGCCGCGGCCGCCTGTGCCGTCGCCGTGACAGCCTGCGGCACAACGACTTCGACGACGACACCGGCGGCCCCGACGCCGGTGTTCGCATCCGGTTCGGAAACCCCGGGCTTCCCCGCACACGGCACCGCGATGCCGAACATGCCCGGGATGTCGATGCCGCCCGCCACCGCGGCGGCGTCGGCCCCGGCGTCGGCCCCGGCCCCCGGTGGCCCGGCGGTCACCATCGACAACTTCGCCTTCGCCCCGGCCACCCTCACGGTCCGGGTCGGCAGCACGGTCACCTGGACCAACCACGACGAGGAGCCGCACACCGTGGTCAGTGGCGACGGCACCCTGCACTCGCCCGGAATGGGTACCGGCGCAACGTATTCCTTCACCTTCACCAAGGCGGGCACGGTGGACTACGTGTGCTCGATCCATCCGTTCATGCACGGCACCGTGGTGGTGACGCCGTGAACGGGCCGGAGGGGATGAACCGCCGGGAACTGCTGCGGCACTCCGCCTGGTTCGGGGCGGCGGTCGGCCTGGCGGTGGCCGGCGGCGAGGTGATCTCGCAGGTCGCCGGCGCGCCGATCGCGCGCGCCGACGCCGCGCGCCCGGATCTGCGCTTCGTGCAGCTGTCCGACAGTCATATCGGCTTCCAGGGGCCGGCCAATGCCGATGTCGCGGCCAGTTTCGGGGAGGCGATCGGCCGGGTGAACTCGCTCGGGTACGCGCCGGATTTCGTGATCCACACCGGCGATCTCACCCATCTGTCCACCCCGGAGCAGTTCGACCAGGTGAAGCAGATGCTGCTCGGCCTGAACACCCCGCACGTGTTCACCGTGCCGGGCGAACACGATTCGGTCGACGACGCAGGCCAGAAATATCGGTCGGTGTTCGGCCGGGGCACCCGCGGCGACGGCTGGTACAGCTTCGACATCGCCGGCGTGCACGTGATCGCCCTGGTGAACACGCTGAATCTGCAGAGCCTCGGCCATCTGGGCACCGATCAGGTGGACTTCGTCCGCAAGGATGTCGCGGGCCTGCGACCGGACACCCCGATCGTGGTGTTCAGCCATATCCCGCTGTTCGCGATGTATCCCCAGTGGGGATGGGGGACCGACGACGCCATGCAGGTGCTGAGCCTGCTGAGCCGCTTCGATTCGGTGACCTGCCTCAACGGCCACGTGCATCAGCTGTTCAGCAAGACCGAGGACAAGGTCACCTTCCACAGCGCCACGACCACCGCGTATCCGCTGCCGCATCCCGGCGACGGTCCGGCCCCGAAACCGGTGACGCTCCCACCGGGGCAACTGCACGCGGCACTCGGCGTCCGCGAGGTCAGCTATCGGAAGGGACAGCAGGCCCTGGCGGTCACCGATACGCCGCTGCCCTGATCGCGGGGGAATTCGCCGCTTCCACTCCCGTCGGAGAGTGATATTCTCCGATAAAGAGATGACCAATCTCCAGAATGTAGTCGGGGTCGAGTGTGGTGGTCCCGGGAGCAGTGAGGTGTCAGGGTGAACATCGACGACATGATCTTGGTGAGCATCGATGACCATGTGGTCGAGCCGATCGACATGTTCGAAGGCCGCGTCCCGGCGAAGTGGGTGGACCTGGCTCCCAAGGTGGTCGTCGACGACAAGGGCATCGACCGCTGGGTCTACCGGGGCCGCCCCACCGGCGTCGCGGGCCTGAACGCGGTCGTCACCTGGCCGGCCGAGGAGTGGGACCGCGACCCGGCGGGCTACGCCGAGATGCGGCCGGCGGTCTACGACATCCACGAGCGGGTGCGGGACATGAACGTCAACGGTGTGTTCGGGTCCATGTGCTTCCCGACCTTCACCGGATTCTCGGCCGGGCACCTGTCCCACCTCAAGGACGAGATCACCGTCGGCATGATCTCCATCTACAACGACTGGCACATCGACGAGTGGGCCGGCGCCTATCCGGACCGGTTCATCTCGATCGCGATCCTGCCGATGTGGGATCCGCAGCTGGCCGTGGCCGAGATCGAGCGGGTCGCCGCGCGCGGGGTGCGCGCGGTGACCATGCCCGAGCTGCCGCACATCGACGGCCTGCCCAGCTATTTCGACATCGAGTACTGGGGCCCGGTGTTCCAGGCGCTGCAGGACCACGACGTGGTGATGTGCCTGCACATCGGCCAGGGCTTCGGCGCGCTGAAGCTGGCCCCCGACGCCCCGATCGACAACCTGATGGTGCTGGCCCCCAGCGTGTCCCAGTTGGCCATCCAGGATCTGCTGTGGGGTCCGGCGCTGCGCAGCTATCCGGGCCTGAAGATCGCGCTGTCCGAGGGTGGCATCGGCTGGATCCCGTTCTACCTGGATCGCTCCGATCGCCACTACACCAACCAGAAGTGGCTGCGCCGCGATTTCGGCGGCAAGCTGCCCAGCGACGTGTTCCGCGAGCATGTGCTGGCCTGCTACGTCACCGACAAGACGTCGCTGAAGTTGCGGCGCGAGATCGGCATCGAGAACATCGCGTGGGAATGCGACTACCCGCACTCGGATTCGTACTGGCCGGACGCGCCGGAGCTGGTGCTGTCCGAGCTGCAGGCCGTCGGCGCCGACGACACCGAGATCGACAAGATCACCTGGCAGAACGCGTGCACGTTCTTCGGCTGGGATCCGTTCGCCCGCACCGCGCGTGCGCAGGCCACCGTCGGCGCGCTGCGTGCGCAGGCCACCGACGTGGACACCTCGACCCGCACCCGCGCGGAGTACGCGCGCCTGTACGCCCAGCGCGTCGCCTGATCCCGTCCCCGCGAGATGGAAGACCTGATGACCGGACAATTGAATGTCGGTGTGGCCGAAGGCTGTACGCCGAGGCTGCTGCGTGACCTCACCGATACCGAATCGCTCGGCGCCTACCGGGACACCGGCGGTTACGCCGCGCTGCCCGATCCCGAGACGTTCGTGACCACCGTCACCGACGGCGGCCTGCTCGGCCGCGGCGGTGCCGCATTCCCGTTGGGCCGCAAGCTGTCCACCGTGCGCAATGCCGGGGTACGGCCCGTGGTGCTCGCCAATGGTGAAGAGGGCGAACCGGCTTCGGTGAAGGATCGCTGGTTGCTGCGCTACCGGCCGCATCTGGTGCTGGACGGCCTGCGGCTGGCCGCGCACACCGTCGGCGCCGATCGGGCCGTGCTCTACGTGTCCGATCCCGCCGCAGCCCGCGCGGTGGCCGCCGCGATCGCCGACTTCGACGGCGTATTGGGCGGCGCCGCACTGGATCTGGTCACCGTGGACCCCGGCTATGTGGCGGGGGAGGAGACCGCGGCGGTGCGCGCGGTCAACGGCGGTCCGGCGAAGCCGACCGACAAGCCGCCGCGGCCGTTCCAGGAGGGCGTCGACGGCCGGCCGACCCTGGTGAGCAATGTGGAGACGCTGGCGCACCTGCCGTATCTGCTGGCGCACGGCGCCGCGGAGTTCCGGTCGGTGGGCACCCCCGGGTCGCCGGGCACCTTCCTGTCCACCGTCACCGGCGCCGGCGCACCGGTGACCTACGAGCTCCCGCACGGCACCCCCGTGCCGGAACTGCTCGCCCGGCACGGTGTTTCGCCCGACCGGGTGACCGGTCTGCTGCTCGGCGGCTACTTCAACGGCCTGATCAACCGGCGCGTACTGGACGCGAGCATGGATCACGAGACGCTGCGCGGTCTCGGCGCGGGCCTCGGCTGTGGCGCCATCGCGGTGCTCACCGAGCAGACCTGCGCGGTCGCGGTGGCCGCGGCGGTGCTGCGGTACTTCGATCGGGAGAACGCCGGGCAGTGCGGCTCGTGCTTCAACGGCACCGCCGCCATGGCCGCCGCCGCCGAGGCGCTGCGCGACGGCCTGGCCACCGGCGAGGATCTCGACCGGCTGCGCCGCTGGTCGACGGTGCTCCGCGGCCGCGGCGCCTGCGGCACACTGGATGCGGCGACGAATGTCGCGGCGAGCCTGTTCGCCGAATTCCCGGACGAGGTGTCCGCGCATCTCGGCGGCGCGTGCCCTACCTGCGCCGCGCATCCGTACACCGCCGTCCGCCCGTTCGAAGTGGAAGCTGGGGAGCTGGTATGAAAGTCCGTCTGGATCGCACCCTCTGCGACGGGTTCGGGATCTGCGCCAAGCACGCCCCCGAGTATTTCCCGCTCGACGACTGGGGTTATGCCTCGATGGAACGCAACGGTGACGACGTCCCCGCGGCCGACCACGGCGCCGTGCAGCGCGCCCTGCTGGACTGCCCGGTGCACGCCATCATCGAAATGAAGAACGGCACAAAGTAATTCGACACCGGACGGACCGGCGCTCCCGCACACCGCGGGTGGCGCCGGTCCGTTCGTGTCGCACACCCGGTGCGATATTCCGGAGGACGTCCCCACCTGCGCGTAGTCCGTGAAATCGGGCGCGGAAACCGGTAAGCTGAACAGGTGTTAAGCGCGCCGAACGGGACAGTCGAGCAGAATGTTCGCATGACCTCGACGCGCCGTATGGGTACCGAGCACTCCAAGACCCGTCACCAGCTGCTCGACATCGTGGAGCGGCTGATGCTGGAGGAGGGCTACGCCGCCGTCGGTATCCGCCGGGTGGCGCGGGAGGCGGGGGTCACCCCGCCGTTGGTGCACTACTACTTCCAGACCCTGGACGACATGTTCATCGCGGCGCTGGACCGCCGGGCCGAGCAGTTGCAGGTCCGCCAGGCGCAGATCCTGGAATCGGCGGAACATCCGCTGCGGGTGATGTGGGAGCTGGCCAATCAGCCCGCCGGCACCACGCTCACCAACGAGTTCGCCGCACTGGCCGCGCACCGCAAGAAGATCCGCTCGCATCTGGCCGACTACGCGCAGCGCTATCGCACGCTGCAGCTGTCGGTGCTGACCCGGTACCTGGAACAGCGCGGCCACAGCATGTACGGCATCGCGCCCGAGGCCGCGATCTTCCTGATGACCGCGATCTGCCAGGTCCGCATCCGCGAGGAGTCGCTGGGCATGACCACCGGCCACGCCGAGGCGCTCGCCCTCGTCGATCAATTCATCGCGCGGCTCGAGGGCGACGACCCCGCGACCGCCACCGCACCGGCCGCCGGCGCGGACGGCTGACCCGCCTGCCGAGAGGATGTGTGCGATGCGCGAACTGGCCGCCGAACTGTCGGCGTGGCATGCGGCGGGACGCAGCTTCGCCGTGGCGACGATCGTGGACGTCACCGGCAGCGCACCGCGGCCCGCCGGCGCCACCATGGCCGTCGGCGCCGACGGCGCGGTACTCGGCAGCTTGTCCGGCGGCTGTGTCGAGGGCGCGGTGTACGAGTTGTGCCGCGAGGTACTGGAATCCGGACGGCCCGTGCGAGAGACGTTCGGCTACAGCGAATCCGACCCGTTCGCGGCCGGTCTGACCTGCGGCGGTGCGCTGGACGTGTTCGTGCACCGCGTCACCGCGGCCGACCACGCCGTCCTGGACGCGGTCCTGTACGGCCCGGAACCCGTTGCGCTGGTGCGGGATCTGCGCACCGGCACGCTGCTGGCGCTGGCCGGTGACGAGGTCGTCGGCGGCCCGCTGCCCGCCGAGGTGGTCGCCGAGGCGTCGGCCATGCTGGACACCGGCGCCACCGGCCTGCGCGTGGTCGGCTGCGAACCGGCCGAGGTGACCGTCTTCGTCGAATCCTTCACTCCGCCACCGCGAATGATCATCGTCGGCGCGATCGACTTCGCCGCCGCGGTCGCGAGCATCGGCCGCTTCCTCGGCTACCACGTGACGGTCTGCGACGCCCGGCCGGTGTTCGCCACCGCCGCGCGGTTCCCGGACGCCGACGAGGTGGTCGTCGAATGGCCGAACCGCTATCTGGCGCGGGCCCGCATCGATTCCCGCACCGTCGTCTGCGTGCTCACGCACGACCCGAAATTCGACATCCCGGTGCTGGAACTGGTGCTGCGGCTGCCGATCGCCTACGTCGGCGCGCTCGGTTCCCGCCGCGCCGACCGGGACCGCCGCGACCATCTGCGCGCGGCGGGCCTCACCGAAACCGAACTGGCGCGGCTGCATTCGCCGATCGGCCTGAATCTCGGCGGCCGGACCCCGGCGGAGACCGCGGTCGCGATCGCCGCCGAGATCGTCGCGCACCGCCGCGGCGGCACCACCCGCCCGCTGTCCGCGACCGACGACCCGATCCACGCGATGCGGCCGAGCGCCTGACTCAGGTGCGGGCGACGAGCAGATCCTCACCGCTGGACGGGCGCAGCCCGTCGGTGCGATCCGCGAAATAGCGGTCGCCCAGCGCCTTTCCGGAGACGTGCCGGACCTCCGCGAAGCCTGCCGACCGGGCCAGCGCCAGCATGTCGTCGGGGGCGTAGAAGCTGAGGAACGGCGTACCCGCGGCCTGCGCGCCGCGCTGCGACATCTCGAGGCCCGTGCGATCGGCCTCGTCCACCAGTTCGGCGGGCAGCAGGAAGGTCATCACCACCGTGGAACCCGGTGCGAGACCGGCCGATCGGCGCAGAGTGGCGGCGGTGGCCTCGCGGGTGAGATACATCGAGACCCCGGCCGAGGCCACCACGGCGGGACGCGCCGCGTCGAAACCGCCGGCGCGCACCTTCTCCCACCAATCCTCACCGGCCTCGAAATCGACCGGCACCAACCGCAACCACTCCGGGACGCCGTAGCCCAGCTCGATCAGCCGATGCCGCTTCCAGGCCTGGGTGCCGGGCCGCTCGACCTCGAAAACCCGTAGCCGGGAACCGAGATCGGCCCGCCGCTGCGCGAAGGTGTCCAAACCCGCACCGAGCAACAGATATTGGCCGACACCCGCGTCCACCTGCTCGGTCACCAGATCCTCGATGAACCGGGCCCGCGCCACGATCGATGCCCGGAATCCGGCGGTGCCCTGCGGATGCATATCGCCCCGCTCGCGCCAGCCCGGCTCGGGATCGACCAGCCGCAGGCCCACGTCGTCCGCCAGGACGGGCGGCGCGGCGTCGACCTCCAGATGCCGCGCGCGCCACAGCGCGACCCGGACAGCGGTGTTGTCCGGCGGTTCGAGACGGTCGTCCGGCACGGTCCCCACCTCAGTTCTTTCCCGGAGCCTGGATGCTCCACAGCCGGCCGTCGGGGTCGCGGACGGTCATCTCCCGCGTGCCGAAATGGGTGTCCGCGAATTCGGTGACCACCTCGACCGCCGGATCGGGCCGGAAGGCGTCCGCGTCGGCCACCTTCAGCACCAGCTGTGCCTCGGCCGGCCGATCCTCGGGCACCTCGGCGACGAACACGTACGGCCCCTGCGCCGCCCGCAACTGCCCGGAGTTGTGGCCGGTGTCGAAATCGAGCCGGAAACCCAAGGCCTGGAAGAACTTCGCGGCCTTCCCCCAATTGTGCGTGGTGAGGAACACCGCCTCGATCCCGTCGGTGGTCATCCGTTCACTCCTCTTGCGTCGATGGCTGTCCGTGGGCCTCGAGATAGTCCCGCAGCGCCGCGGCGACCAGCGCCGACAGCGACGAGCCCGACTCGATGGCGTGCAGCTTGACCTGCTTGATCAGCTCGACCGGCAGGTACACGTTGAACTGTTTGACGTTCTCGCCCACGCACCGATGCTAGCATGCTAGCAATCTAGCAACAAGGCTCAGTTCTCCGGCCGGCGAGCGAAGTGCACGGTCTTGGCGGTGAGCAGATAGACGTCCGGCCGCTGGTCGACACCGGCCGGATCGGCGGGATCGAGCAGCCGGTCCAGCGCGGCCAGGTCGTCGGCCTCGAGCAGATCGCCGAGGGAGTCGCGGTGGCGTTGCAGATCCTGGCGCACCCAGTGCCGCGGCGTCCCGGTCAGCGGCGCCGGGCGGTCCACCAGATAGCTGCGGCTGTGTGCGTCGATCAGGCCCGCGGTGCGCAGCATCTCCGGCCAATCCTCCACCACCGCAACCGATCCCGGCAGTTCCGCGCGCATCCGCTCGAATCGCTCCCCGACCAGCGCGTCCAGGCGCACCTGCAGTCCCGGCCGCCCGAAGCCGATATCGCGTGGCAGGGTGCGCCGGGGCAGCCCGCCCTCGGCGACGGCCAGCACGCCGCCGGGCCGCAGCCGCGCCGCCAGGGCCGCCAGCGCGCCCACCTGATCGCCGACGTGATGCATCACATGCGAGGTCCAGATCAGATCCGCCTCCGGCAGGTCGGCCAGCGCCGCCGGGAAATTCCCCTGCCGGGTCAGCAGCCGCACCCCCAGCCGCTGCGCCCGGCGCCGCGCGTGCTCGAGCAGTTCGGGAGTGCCGTCCACGGCCACGACCTCCGCTCGCGGGAATCGCTGCGCGAGCAGGCACGCCGCGACACCGGGTCCACTGCCGATGTCGAGGACGCGCTCCGGCTCGAGGTCGGCGAGGTCGGCGAAGGCGCCGTCCAGGAACGGCTGGAATGCCTCCGCCTCGCCCACCAGGACCTCGGCCATCCCGGCCCAGTCGAAGTCGCCGACGGCGGTGTGATGGTGCTGATGCTGCTGGGTGCCATGGCTGTGCGTCATGCCACGACTGTGCGTGACGCCGTCTATTCTGGCAAATTTCGTTGCCGAATCGGCAAAAAAGTTACGGGTTCGGTCAGGACCGCAATGCCGCGATCAGCGGTGCGAATTTCGCCATGTTCGGTTCCAGCACGGTCAGGTAATTGATCCCGAATCGCTCCCGCCGCTCCCGCAGCCGATCGGCCATCTCGGTGTGGTCGCCGACCAGCACCATCGGCACCTCCTCGACGCGCTCGAGCAGCTCCGGCGGCAGGTGCGCGGCCATCCGCTCGACCAGCTCCGGCCGCTCGTCCGGGGTCGCCAGCGCCTGCAACAGCAGATTGAACTCGACCTTGTCCTGCCGCGGGCCCAGCAGCTCACGCACGTACGCCACCCGCCGGTCCAGGGCCTCGGGGCCGGCGCCGGTGAGATGCCCGCTGTCGTCGGTGCCGGCGCCGGTGAACGCGATCACGTCCGCGTGTTCGGCGGCCACCCGCAGCAACCGGTCACCCCAGCCCGCGATGAGCAGCGGCGGCCCGCCCGGCCGGGCCGGCTGCGGCTGGTAGTCGCTGTCGCCGAACAACTTCCGGAACGTCGATACGGTTTCCGCCAGCTGCTCGACCCGTTGTCGGCCGGTCGGGAAGGGGATTCCCGCCGCCTCGAACTCGGCCTTCACATACCCCGCGCCGAGCCCGATCTCGGCCCGTCCGTCGGTGAGCCGATCGACCGTGGCCACCTCGCGCGCCAGCAGCACCGGGTTGTAGAACGGCACGTTGAGGACGAAGGAATTCACGCGGATCCGCTCGGTGGCCTCCGCGGCCAGCACCATCGCCGGGAACGGCGCGGGCAGCCCGAGATGGTCGGGCACGCCGATCACATCGAATCCGAGTTCCTCTGCCCGGCGGCACTTTTCGATCCATTCCGACCGGGAGCCGAGGGAGAGCATGTTGACGCCGAACCTGAAGTCACCCATGGCTCCTGCCTACCATGTCCGGCGCGGCGTCGTCAGCCCGCGGCCGGGCCCCCGGTCCGGGCCCGCGCCCGCTCGGCGGCGACACCCCGGTAGCGGGCCGGCGAGAACGTCCCGGCGTATTCGGCGAACGCGTTCCGGCTGCGGCGCACCGGCAACCGCATATCGGTCATCAGCTCATCGATGTGGTGCAGCAGATGTGGTCCGACGAAGAACCCCTCCCTGCGCGCCGGGAGCTCGGCCGCGATCCAGTCGTGCACCCGCGCGATCTCCGCGTGCATCGCCTCGGCCGCCGGCAGGTCCAGCTCCCCGCGGAAGTGCTGGGACAGCCAGTGCGCCGAGATCTCCGAACTCAGCTGGCACGCGACCGACGACGCGTAGCCCACGAACCCGAGCCCCGGCACCTCCGGCGGCAGAATGTGCCGATAGAGGTGGAAACGACCGTCGCGCAACACCTCCGCCGTCAGCTCCTGCGCCAGGAACGGCAGTTGCGTCCGCCAGCCCGTGCCGAACACCACCACATCCGCGCCGATCCGCTCGCCGCTGCCGAGCCGGATCTCGTGCGGGCCGGTGAATTCCGCGATCACGTCCCGCCGCAACGTGATCCGGCCGGTCCGGACCGCCGCGAAGAATTCCGAGGCCATCCCGATGTTCTCGAATCCGGCCGGCAGTGGCTGCGCCGGAACCATGATCGCGGGCATCCGCTGGGTGATGCGGAAGAGCTGTCCCATGGCCCACATCAACGCCGCGGGCAGCCATCGGCCGGGCCCGTGCAGCACCTTCTCGGCCGCCGAGAGGTGGTGATACCGGAACAGCAGTTCGGTCGGCCGATTGATCAGCACCCGATCGCTGGGAACGCCACCGGGCAGGAATCGCGGCGCCATCCAATGTGGTTGCCGGAACACCAGTGTGCAGTCCCGGGCCCGCTCGGCGGCCCAGGCGGCGCAGTCCAGGGCCGACTTCCCGGCGCCGACCACCACGACCCGCTGTCCGGTGAACAGCTCGGGTGCGGTCGCGGCACTCGAGTGCACGGCCGTCCCCTCGAACCGCTCGGCCCCGGCGATCTCCGGGATATGCGGTGCGGAGAAGGTACCCGCGCAGATCACGACGAAATCGCAAGCCACGGTGTCGTTCCCGTCCGGGCCGCGGGTCTCCACCGCGAATCCGGAACCCGCGCGCGCGACCCGCACCACCTCGGTCGACAACCGGACGGCCGACTCCAGCTCGAAGCGGCGGGCATACGAATCCAGGTAGCCGCGAATCTGTTCCGCATCCGGATAGTGGTTCGCCGCGGCCTCGTACGGGTGGTCGGAGAATGCGTACGTCTCCCGGGAGTTGTTGGCGCGCAGGCCCGGATAGGTGCGCGATGCGGCCCACACGCCGCCGATCGTCTCCGCTCGTTCGAAGACGATCACCTCGAACCCGTCCTCGCGCAACACCTTCGCGGTCACCAGCCCCGCGATGCCCGCGCCGACGACACCGACCCGTCGCCGCGATCCCGCATCGCCGCTTCCCGGCACCGTCATGACTTTCCCTCCGAGCGATCCGTCCGCCACCCGACCGCGACAGCTGTCGATCTTCCGTCCGATGACCTTCAGATTGTCTGCCAGTTCCGCGATTCTCGCGAGCAGTTCGGGCCGATGCCCCGCCGGTGCCGCCGGTCGCGCGACCGGCCTTGCCCGATCAACGGAATTGTGGCGGTACCGGATCCAACTCGACCCGCACGATCGCGCTGTCCGTCCACAACGTCCCGGTCCGGGTCCGGCGCACCTTCTCGGCCAGGCTCAGCGTCCGGTGGACGTTCACCACGCCGGGGATGCGGATCATCGGGACGACGTTCCACTGCCAGCCGTAACGCTCGTGCAGCGCTCGGTTCGCGGCCTCGGCCTCCTCGCCGGCGAGGATCGTGGCCTGTCCGGTGACCGGCGCGGTATCGCCGGTGATCCGGCCGCGGTGATCGCACGGGCGTAACTCCACGGCCGGGGTCACCGCGAGCCGCCGGGTCTTCGGGCCGATCTTGGTACGGAACACCAGGGTGGTGCCGTCCAGCCGGAACCAGATCGGGGTGTCGACCGCGGTGCCGTCGCGCCGATGACTGCGCAGCAGGGCGTAACGGGACCGGGCCAGCTCGGGGTACGGGTTCGACATGCCGGTATTCAACGACTTCGAGTCGACTGGAAGTCAAGCCCGGTATCGGGCCATGATCGGAGGCATGACCGCAGCGCTGTCCATCGGTGAGGTCGCCCGGCGCTCCGGTGTCGCGGCGACGACACTGCGCTACTACGAGGATCGCGGGCTGCTGCGGCCGCCGGAGCGGGTCGGCGGGCGCCGGCGCTACGACGAATCCGTGCTGATCCGGCTGCGGGCCATCGAGATCTGCAAGGCGTCCGGCTTCGGGCTCGACGAGATCGCCGCGCTGCTCGCGGACGAGGCCCCGGGTCGTCCCGCGAGCCGGGCCCTGGCGGTGGCGAAGCTGGCCGACATCGATGCGCGCATGGCCGTCCTCGCGCAGGCGCGGGCCCTCATCGAGGGGGGCCTGCGCTGCACCTGCCCCTCGCTCGAGGCCTGTACCTGCGGTGTCCATCCGCCGGTGGGAAGCCCGAATCCCCGGATAGTCGACTCCGTTGGATAACCTCCGATAAAGTAAGGGCCGGAACGACTCCCGCTGACGCACCGTTGCGATGTCGTGGGGGGTCCGCCCGGGTGGGTACGGCTGGATCGGGTAGTCCGGCGACGAGATTCGTTACGCGGGAAGGACATCGACTGATGACGGTGCGGCGCATGGCAGCGGGGGTTGCGGCAGCGGCGGGGATCGCCGCGGCGGTATGTGGCACGGGGCCGGCGCAGGCCGATCCGCTGCCGCAATTGCCGCCCTTCGGCACCACCCTGTTCACCTTCGGAGACGCGAATTTCTGTGCGGGAGCGATCAATGTGGCGCTGGAGGCCGCGCCGCACGCCCCCGGTCACGTGCTCGCGCACGTGACGCCGTCGGGATATCTGCACGGCCCCTGCGGTAATCACGTCTCGCTGGGCTGGCTCGGTTCGCAGGGGCTGCGTTCCGCGGATGTCTACGTGCACTCCAACGGGCAGCCCGGACAGACCGTCACCACGGACCTGTGGGTCGGCATGGGCGTCGCCAAGATCATGGCCGCCAGCTGGCCGATGCAGGGCAACTTCACGGAGTGGTATCTGTACGTGCCGTAGTCAGCGGTTCGGTGTTGCGGGGGGCCATGATTCGCTCCATCCCCGCCATCGACTCCAGCACCGGCAGCCGCGTGAGGGTGTTGCGAATCGCGATGCCCGCGCGAGTCTTCGGCACGAGCAGGCGCAGATTCGGCCCGATCCGCTGCCTGCGGCCGACCGACGGCCGGTGCGCGCGCTCGTAGCGCGGGAACGCCTGCTCGTGATCGCCGTCGGCCGCGGCGAGTTCGTCGGCGAGCCGATAGGCGCCGGTCAGCGCGAGTTCGGCGCCGCCGCCGGAAACCGGTGAGGCGCAATGGGCGGCGTCACCGATCAGCACCACCCGCCCGCTGGCCCAGCTCGGCAGGTGGACCTGCGCGAGCGCGTCGAAGTACATCTCGTCGTCCGCGAGCACGGATTCGAGCAGTTGCGCGACGTGCCACGCCGGATCCTTCCCGAACCGCTCGGTCAGCGCGCGGCGTGCGGCCGCGGGCTCGCGCGGGTCGAATTCCCTTCGCGGACTGCGGAATGCGAGGTAGGCCTTGGCCTGTGGATGGCTGCCCGATCGATAGACCCCGGCCATCGCGCCCGGGGTGTTGTACACCGTGACCCAGCGGTCCGGGCCCAGCGCCGGATCCGCGTCGCCGAAGGCGAAGTAATGGTCCAGATGACGCACGAAGCGCTGTTCCGGACCGAAGACCAGACGGCGCACCGTCGAATGCAGTCCGTCGGCGCCGACGACCAGATCGAATCTCCGCCGCCCGGCGCGCTCGAATTCGGCCGTGACCCCGTCGCTGTCCGGTTCGAGCGCCGAGATCGACTCGCCGAACAGGTATTCCACCGTGCCGCCGTTGGCGTCGTGCAGCAGCCGGACCAGATCGCCGCGCATGATCTCGACCTCGTCGCTGCCGATCCGCTCCTTGATCCTCGCCATGTCCACCTCCCCGCGGCGGCGGCCGTCCGCGTCGACGAACCGCATCCCGAGCACATCGGCGGCCGCGGATCGCACCTGCGCCGTCAGCCCCATCCGTTCGATGACCTCGATGGCCCGCTCGCGCACGTCCACACCCTGGCCGCCGCGCCGCAGCCCCGCCGCGCGTTCCACGATCGTGGGCCGGAAGCCATGGCGCGCAAGCCAATACGCGAGCGTCTCGCCGGCGATACCCGCACCCGAGATGAGTACCCGTGAATTTCTCATAATCGCATCCTGTCTCAAAAATATTGACCATTGGTCAGTGATGCCACCATAGGATGCTGACCGCTGGTCAGTCAAGGCGTAGGATCGGGCCCGTGATCGACGATTCCCGTGCGCGCATCCTGGCGGTGTCGCTCGAGCTGTTCGCCGAGCGCGGCCATCACGCCGTCACCGTCCGGGAGATCGCCGACCGGGTCGGGCTCACCAAAACCGCTGTGCTCTACCACTTTCCGAGTAAAGGCGATATCGTCGCCGCGCTGGTCGAGCCGTTGCTGACCGAGAGCGAGGCAGTGGTGGCGGCCGCGACGGCCCTCGGCGATCCGGGGGACCGGGCCTGGGCGGTGGTGGTGGGCCTGCTGGACGTGTGGCTGACCTACCGCACGCTGTTGCGGATCCAGATGCAGGACCAGTCACTGGCCGCCGACGAGCGGACCTTCGAGCGCCTGCGGGATTTCGCGGTGGCGGTGCACGAGTCGATCGCCGGGCCGGACGCCGATCTCACCGACCGGGTCCGGGCGGCGCAGGTCTACGCGATGCTCAGCGATCCGGTGGTCCTGTTCGGCGACGAGCCCGCCGGCCCGCTGCGCACCGCGATCCTGGCCGGTGTCGCGCGGCTGCTCGGCAGGTCCGGGCCGGTGCCGGCGGCGCGTCCGGTCGCCGCGGCCGCCCCCGCTCGACCCGCGCGCCGCGGCCGTCCCGGTGTGATGTCCGCCGAGATGATCGAGACCGCCCGCCGGATGCGCGACGCCGGCGAGGGTTCCGTCGACGAGATCGCGGCCCGGCTCGGGGTCTCGCGCGCCACGCTCTATCGGCATCTCACCGAATCTCGATAGCCGCGTCGCGATGACGGCCTATTTATGAGACGGATTCCGAGACATCGCGGGGGAGCGGGCCGAGCGCCCGCCGGGCGAGGTCCAGCCAGCGCAACTGCTCCGATTCCGGGACACTGTCGCTGGGGGCGGTGGTCAGCAGCAGGATCACGTCGTCCACGGTGACGTCGGCGTACAGCGCGCCGTTGCGATGCGCGGCGGCCACCAGCCGTTCGACCACGGTGCGGCCCCGCTCCTGGACCCGGCGCAGCGAATCGGCGGCCGGGTCCGCGGCGGTGAAGCGCAGCAACCGCTCCTGCCGTACCTCCAACACGATATTGGCCAGCAGCCCGGTGATCTCGTCCTCGGGCCGGGTCGCCCCGTCCTCGACGCGATCGGCTGCGGCGGTGAGGGATTCGTCGATCGAGGTGGACAGGTCGTCGACGATCGCTTCCAGCAGAACGGCTTTCGAGGGGAAGTGGCGGTAGAGCGTACCGACGGCGACCCCGGCTGCGGCGGCGATCTCGTCCATCCCGACCTCGGGGCCGGTGGTGATCACCAGATCACGCGCCGCCTCGACGATCGCTGTTCGATTGCGCTGCGCGTCCGCGCGACGGCGCCTGTCGGTCATCCGGTCACCATACTTGCCTAGAACATGAACGGCTGGTTCACTTTTAAGGTGAACTTGGGGTTCATGTTAGGAGGGCGCACGATGAGCACCTGGACCGAGACCCATATTCCCGATCAGCACGGCCGTGTCGCGGTCGTCACCGGTGCGAACACCGGGCTCGGATTCGAGACGGCGCGGGCGCTGGCCGAACACGGCGCCACCGTCGTGCTGGCCTGCCGGAACGCGGATCGGGCCCGCGCCGCGGCCGCGCGCATCGCGGAAACCGCTCCGTCAGTGCGGGTTGACACCGAATCGCTGGATCTGGCCTCCCTCGACTCGGTACGCACCGCCGCCGCCGCGCTGCGCGATCGCTACGACCACATCGATCTGCTGATCAACAATGCCGGCGTCACCGGCCTGCGCGGTGTCACCGCCGACGGATTCGAGAATCAGTTCGGCATCAATCATCTCGGCCATTTCGCGCTGACCGGCCTGTTGCTCGACCGGGTGATCGCGGCCCCCGCGGGCCGGGTCGTCACCGTGAGCAGCCTCGGCCACCGCGCCGGGCGCATCGAGGCCACCGATCCGGCCGCCCCGGGCGGAAACACCTACGGCAAGTCGAAACTCGCGAATCTGCTGTTCACCTACGCGCTGGACCGCCGGCTGTCCGCCACCGCCGCGCGGTCGCTCGCCGCTCATCCGGGCGGGGCGAACACCGAGGTCGCCCGGTATGCGCCCGCACCCGTGCGCGCGCTCAACCGCGGGCTGACCGTCCTGCTGGGCCGCACACCCGCGATGGGTGCGCTGCCCACCCTGCGCGCGGCCACCGATCCCGGCGCGTCCGGCAGCGAATTCTACGGTCCCGCAGGACTTCTGGAGGTCCGTGGCTATCCGGTGGTGGTAGAGCCGGCCGAACGCGCTCGTGATCGGGAGCGCCAGGACCGGCTGTGGGAGGTCTCGGAGGAGCTCACCGGCGTCCGCTACCCGGATCCGGCGGTGGCCGAACAGCTCGGCTGATCTCACCGGAAACCGTTGCCGCGCACGGTGTCACCCGGTCGATCGGTGCGGATCGTCGGCGGGCAGCCAGATCCCGGCGGTCCCGAGCCCCGGATCGCCTGCCTGCCGGCAGATCGCGTCCGCGGCGTCCGCGGCGGCCACGACGGCGGGCCGGTTCCCGTCCCGGCGCGTGACCAGCGACCAGGTCCACACCGGCTCCGGCGCGACGATCGGATGCCGCACGAGATCCGCCGGCAGCGTGGCGGTTTGGCCCTTCGGGCAGTTCAGGACCGGGCGGCGCAGGGCCCGTACGTGATCGAAGAAGGCCGGACCGGTGATGCCGCCGTCGTGGATGCGGACGATCGGCGCACCGGTGTCGTGAGCGAACTGCTCCGCGAACACATTCCACGACAGCCAGGCCGTATCGTCGTCGTCGACCGGCACCGCGACGTCCCGGGCCCGGATCGGATTCCCGTCGCGGGCGGTCGATACGGCGTAGAGCCGGTCGGCGCCGAGCAGCCGCGCTCGCAGCCGATAGCGGGTGAGGTCGCCGGTCCGGACCCAGCACACCGCGAGGTCCAGACTGCCGTCGCCGACCCGCGCCGCCTGGGTGTGGGACGGCGCGACCCAGGTGTCGAGATGCAGCCGGGCGATCCCGGCCACCCGTTCGCTCAGCTCGGCGGGCAGCCAGTTGACATAGCCGAGCCGCACCGATTCCGAACCCGCGAATCCCGCGGCGCGGCGGCGCAGATCGTCGGCCCGGTCCAGCAGCACGCGCACGTGCGGGAGCAGCGCGGTTCCGGCCGGGGTGAGCGCGACACTGCGCCGATCGCGGACGAACAGCGCCACGCCGAGATCCCGCTCCAGCGCCTTGATCTGCTGCGACAGCGAGGGCCCCGCGATCAGCAGCCGCTTCGCCGCGCGGCCGAAGTTCAGTTCCTCGGCGACGGCCACGAAGTAACCGAGCTGGCGCAGCTCCATACACCCGATGCTACGTGCGGTGGGAGGTTGCGCCTATCAGACGGGAGCAAGCCGGTCGTGGCGGCCGGCCGCCGGGAAATCCCACCATGAGGCGTGACCTTCGTGAATTCCCCGATCGAGCGCTCGCGTCCGTGGGGGCTGGTCGGCCGCGCCGGCGCCGCCCTCGCCGCCGGGATGGGCGTCGGCCGTTTCGTCTACACCCCCATCCTGCCGCTGATGACCGCGCAGGCCGATCTGAGCCCGGCGGCGAGCGCGGGACTGGCCACCGCCAACTACCTCGGCTACCTGCTCGGCGCCCTGATCGGTGTGGCGGCCCCCGCCCGGACCCGTTCGTGCCCGATGTTCCGGGGTGCGCTGGTCCTGCTGGTCGGCACCGTCGCGGCGATGCCGCTGACCCGGACCACCGCGGTGTGGCTGGCGCTGCGCCTGCTCGCCGGGGCCGCCAGCGCCGTTATCTTCGTCGTCGCCGCCGGAGTGTTGCTGGATCGGCTGCGTGACCGGCACGCCCATCTGGCCGGTTGGGGGATCGGCGGGGTCGGGGCCGGAATCGCCGGCTCGGGCCTGTTGGTGCTGCTGGTGCGCGAGATCGGTGACTGGCGGGCCGCATGGTGGGCGGCAGCGGCGCTGACCGCGCTGTTCACGGTGGCGGGCTGGTCGTTGCCGCTCGATCGCGGCGACGCCGCACAACCCGCCACACACCGGCCGTCGTCGCATCGCTGGTTCGCGGCCCTGTTCACCAGTTACACCCTCGAGGGCATCGGGTACGTCATCGCGGGCACCTTCCTGGTCGCCGCCATCGACCAGGGCGCACACGGCCCGCTCGGCACCGCGGCCTGGGTGCTGGTCGGCGTGGCGGCCGCACCGTCGGCGGCCCTGTGGACGTGGCTCGTCCACTACTGGTCGCGGCCGTCGCTGCTCCTGGCCGCACTGGTGTTGCAGGCGGTGGGTATCGCCCTGCCGGCCGTGATCGACGGCACCGCCGCCGCGGCGATCGCGTCGATCCTGTTCGGCGCCACCTTCCTCGGTGTCGCCACCCTGTCGCTGGCGGTCGGCACCCACCTGAACTTCCCGCGTTCGGTGGCCCTGCTGACCGTCGGCTATTCGGTCGGCCAGATCCTCGGCCCGCTGGTCGTCACCCCACTCCTGCACCACGGCTATCGGCAGGCACTGCTGCTCGGCGCACTGACGGTCCTCGCCGCGGCGGCCGCGGCGGCGCTACTGCGCATCGGCTACCCACATCGCCTCGGCACCCCCGAACCGGTGGGCAGCGCGGCGTGATCACCCTGGTCGACGGGCACTCGCCGTCGCGGTTCGAACCGGAAGTTGTTCCGATGCAACCATTCCCAGAGTCGCCGGGCAAATTTCAGGACAAACGTTCACAGAGCTGCCCGACACCGGCGCTGTCTCGTCGCCGAGTGCGGCTGTGCCCGGCCGTCGCCAGTGCGAGTGCCGCACCGAACCCGTGGATCTCGAGAGCCCGTGCTGTAGCGGAAGGTGTTTCAGGACAACCGTTCCCGGAGTTGCCCGACATCGTCGCCGTCGAGCTCGTCGTGGCACCGCCATGCGCCTGGCCATCGCCGGTGCGAGTGCGTCACCGGGCCCGTGGATCTCGGGACCGGCGCCGGTGCGAACCGCCTCGAACGGTCGGTGCCCGGGTCCCACACCGGTCGGTCACGTGCGGCACGATCGAGGGTGTGGTGATCGACCCGGCGCAGGTGCACCGCTTCGCCATCGGCGACGGCTATGCCGTCTACCGTGGCCCGGCGGGGGATTCCGCCTTCCACCGGCACGCCGCCTTCCAGATCGCCGTCGCCGAGCGCGGCGAGATCACCATGATCGACCCGGCCGGGACCGTCCACCATGGGAAGGCACTGCTGGTCCTGCCGATGATGAGGCATCGCATGCTCGCCGCCGAGCACCTGCGCACGTGCTACATCGAGCCGCAGTCCGCGCCGGCCGACCGGTTGCGCGCACTCGCCGAGCGGGCGGACCCCGCCGGACGCGGCGGTAGCGGTATCGTCGCTGTCCCCGAACTCGAGGGTTTCCGCGCGGAGGACATCGCCGGTGCGGGTCCGTCCGGCGAGCTCGATCCCCGGCTCGTCACCGCCTTGAACCTGTTGCGGGACGGCGCAGTCACGCTGCCCGAACTGCCTGTGCTGGTGGGGCTTTCGCCACAGCGGCTGCGCACGCTCGCCCGCGAGCAGGTCGGTATGCCGCTGGCCCGGTGGCGCATCTGGGCACAGCTGCGCCGGGCCACCGAGGCGCTGGGTGCGGGGGAGCCGCTCGCGACGGCCGCGATCACGGCCGGCTTCGCCGATCAGGCGCACTTCACCCGCCGGATGCGCGAAATGATGGGCCTCACACCGGCGATGGTGCTGGCGGCGCTGACCGATCAGTCCCGGCGCGCGACATAGATCGAGATCGATCCGGTCACCGTGGCGATCACCTCGGCCTCCCGGACCTCGCGAAAACCGCCGGCCGACAGCAGTTCCGGCAGCACCCCGTCCGCATTGGGCTGGGTGTCGGCCCTGCCGTCGGCCAGCTGGACACCCCGGAAACCGAAGCGCATCAACGCGGTTCGCTGTAGTCCGTAGTCGGCGACGACCACCTTGCCGCCGGGCCGCAGCGCCTCGTACATCGCGGCGAGGACAGATCGCTTCACCGCCATCGGGCATTGGTGCAGCACGAGACTGGACACCACGGTGTCGGCCGCGCCGGTGCCCACCAGTTCCGGCAGTGCGTCACCCATGCCGGTGAGCCACCGCACCGGCGCACCGGCCGCGGCCGCCTTGCGCTGCGCGGTCGCCAGCACCTCGGCATCCGGATCGACGCCCACGATCCGGGCCCGCGGCTCCACCCGGGCCAGCAGCAGGGACAGCGATCCGGTGCCACACCCCACGTCGACGATCAGATCGTCCGGTCGCGGGGCGATATGGGCGACGGTCAGTGCCCGCCACAGTCGTTCGCGGGTCAGCGTGATCACGGCATCGTAGAACCGGGTGGGTGCGAACCGGCCCAGGGCCGGGGTGAAGGTCTGCTCGGTCATGCCCACAGTCTCGAAGGCCGGTGCGGCCGCGGTCTTGAACGAACCGCTCGATCAGGGCGCCGGCGCCCAGGTGCCCGCGTCGGCGAGGGACAGTTCGCCGGCGGCCACGGCGGTCGCCGTCTCCCAGTCCAGGCGCAGTTCCGCGTCCGGTTCCGGCGCGGGTCCGTCGTGATGGGTGATCCCGTCCGCGCCGACGACGATGTGGAATGTGGTGTCGCCGATGTGGACGGTCACCGTACCGGCGGTGATCCGCTCGGCGACGGCCCGGCCCAGCGGCAGCGCGAACCAGTGTGCGCGCACCGCGTCGGTGGGCCGGCGCTCGCCGAGAAGCGTTGTGCCCCAGGCGGACAACGCGTCGAGCACCGGGCGCAGCGCCGCGCCCTCGGCGGTCAGCTCGTAGACCGCGGTCGTCGCGCGCGGACCGACCCGGTGCCGGGTCAGGATGCCGTCGCCTTCGAGGTCCTTCAGCCGGGCCGCGAGCACATCGGTACTGATGCCGGGCAGATCGGCGAACAGATCGCTGTAGCGGCGCGGGCCGGCGCAGAGTTCGCGGATCACCAGCAGACTCCAGCGGTCGCCGACGACGTCGAGGGCGCGGCTGGCGGCGCAGTAGTGGCTGTAGCTTCGGCGGGGCACACGCCCACTGTAGGCCAACGCTTGGAAATTCCAAGCACGAACTTGGAAAAACCAAGTAGAGTGTCCGTCAACCGCATCGGAAAGAGGATGTTCATGCAGGTCAAACAGTCGAGCAAGCTGACGGGCGTTTCCTACGAGATCCGCGGCCCGGTGGCCGAGCAGGCGGCCCGGCTGGAGGCCGAGGGGCATCACGTGGTGAAACTCAACACGGGCAACCCGCTGCTGTTCGGTTTCGAGGCGCCCGCGGAGATCCTCCAGGACATCGTCCGCTCGCTGCCGGCGTCGAGCGGCTACTCCTCGTCGAAGGGCCTGCTGCCCGCGCGGCGCGCGGTGGTGCAGTACTACCAGACCCTCGGCGTGGACGACCTCGACGTCGAGGAGGTGTTCCTCGGCAACGGCGTCTCCGAGCTGATCATGATGGCCATGACCGCGCTGCTGGAGAACGGCGACGAGGTGCTGATCCCCGCGCCGGACTTCCCGCTGTGGACCGCCGCCACCACCCTCAACGGTGGCCGCCCGGTGCACTACCTCTGCGACGAGGGCTCGGACTGGTATCCGGACTGCGCCGACATCGAGGCGAAGATCACCGACCGCACCCGCGCGATCGTGATCATCAACCCGAACAACCCCACCGGCGCGGTCTATCCGCCGGAGGTGCTGCACCAGATCCTGGAGATCGCCCGCCGGAACAACCTGGTGGTGTTCGCCGACGAGATCTACGACAAGATCCGCTACGACGGTTCGGAGCACACCGCCGTCGCCGCGCTGGCGCCGGATCTGTTGTGCCTCACCTTCTCCGGGCTGTCGAAGGCCTACCGGTGCGCGGGATTCCGCTCCGGCTGGCTGGCCGTGTCCGGCCCGACCCAGCACGCGGAGAACTACCTGGAGGGCCTGTCGATGCTCGCGGGCCTCCGCCTGTGCGCGAATGTACCTGCGCAGCAGGCGATTCAGGCCGCGCTCGGCGGATATCAGAGCATCGGCGATCTGGTGCTGCCCGGCGGCCGGCTGCGCGAACAGCGCGACCGGGCCTGGGAGGCGCTCAACGCGATCCCGGGTGTCTCCTGTGTGAAGCCGGCGGGCGCGCTCTACGCCTTCCCCCGCATCGATCTGGACATGTACCGGATCCACGACGACGAGCGATTCGTGCTGGATCTGCTGCTGCAGGAGAAGCTGCACATCGTGCAGGGCACCGGCTTCAATTGGCCGCGCCCCGACCACTTCCGCATCATCACCCTGCCCTACGCCGACGAACTCGAGGCGCTCATCGAGCGCATCGGCCGATTCCTGGCCACCTACAAGCAGTAGCCGCTGCTCTCACCTCAGGGCAGGGTGCCGGCCTGGGGGATCCGATCGACATGGTCGATGGCCGTCAGCGTCGTCGCCCATTCGGCCAGCAACCGCAGCCGCTCGTCGGTGGGGGTGCCGGGCTCGGCGGTGTAGGCGAACAACGTCAGACCCGGATCGGCGGGCAATTCCAGTGCCTCGTAGGTGAGTTCGAGCTCGCCGACGATGCGGTGGTGCAACCGCTTCCGCCCGGTCCGATGGAACCGGACGTTGTGCGCGGCCCAGCGGGTCCGGAATTCGTCACTGCGCGTGGCCAATTCACCGATCAGATCCATCAGGGCCCGATTGTGCGGGCTGCGCCCCGCGGAACCGCGCAGCACCGCGACGATATCCGCCGCGACCTCCTCCCACTCCGGGTAGTACTCGCGCGCAGCGGGATCCAGGAAGACGAACCGGGCCGTATTGGCCGGCCGGATCGGGCTCGCGAGGATGTCCGAGTACAGCGCGCGCCCGAGCTCGTTGGCGGCGACGAAATCCATCCGCTCGTTGCGGATCCACGCCGGGGTGGCGACGGCATCGAGGAAACGCTGCAGGCTCGGCCGGATCTGCACCGCCGCGGGCCGCCGCCGCGGCACCGGCCGGGCATTGGCGGCATGCGCCAGATCGAACAGATGCGCGTGCTCGGCCTCGTCGAGCTGCAATGCCCCGGCAATCGAACCCAGCACCTCGTCGGACACCCCGCTGAGGTTGCCGCGTTCCAGCTTCACGTAGTAGTCGACACTCACCCCGGCCAGCAGCGCCACCTCCTCCCGGCGCAGCCCCGGCACCCGCCGGTTGGTGCCGTGAACGGGCAGGTTGGCCTGCTCCGGTGTGATCCGGGCCCGGCGCGAACGGAGGAACTCCCGGATCTCCGAGCGATTGTCCATATCTCCACGCTACGACCGTTCCGGTCCGGCCGGGAGGGCCTGCCGGTACCCGGCAACCTGCCCGCTTCCGGCCGCCCTCAGTCCAGGCCGCGGCGGCCGGGCGTCCAGAACGGTTTGGTGCGGATCGCGCGGCGGGGCCAGTTGCGCTCGTGCACAAGGTGTTTGGAGATCATCTGGATGGTGCGGGCCTCGCCGGCCAGATAGGCCGCGCCGGGTTCGGCGGGCAGGTCCAGGCCGCGGACGGCGGTGAGCAGGATCTCCGAGGAGGCGGCGGATTCGCCGCCGCGCAGCGGCTGGACCAGGGTCGCGGCGCGGTGCAGCGGCAGCCGGTCGGTCTCGGTGGCGGTCTCGACCGCGCCGTACACCGGCACAGCGGTGGGTACCGCGCGCAGCATCGGCCCGAAGGCGACCGCGGCGGTCTCCTCACCGGCGAACAGGTGATAGGGCGCGTCCTCGCGCAGGGTGAACGAACCCTCCGGGCCGCGGAACCGCACCTCCTGACCGACCCGCGCGGTGCGGCCCCAACGCGCACCCGGGCCGTCGCCGTGGTCGAGGACGCACAGATGCAGCTCACCGGTCTCGGCATCGTGATGCCACACCGAATAGGTGCGCAGATCACCCATCCGCGCCAGAGGGCTGCCACCCTCGCCGGTCCCGGTGGCGATCCGGAGTTGTTGTCCGGGAAGCCAACTCAGCTCCTGCAACTCCGGGCCGCCGAGCCGGATGCGAGTGGTACGGGCGGCGATCTTCTCGGTCTCGAGCACCCGGGCGGTGTGGAAGAACCGGTCGAGCAGCCGGTCGCCGAGCCCGCGGGCCCGCGGTTCGGTGGCCGGACGGCCGGTGGACTGGGGAATGTCGGTGTGCGCCATGGGATGACCTTCACTCGGGGGATGCGCTCATTCGGTGCGCCGGCCGCGTTGCCGGCGCTGCTGATGGTGGTGGTGATGCAGCCGCTTGACGTCGGTCTTCAGTTGCTGAAGGTCGCGGGTGGCGGCGGCGAGTACGTCGCGGACCTGGTCGACGACGGCGGGATCGCCGTGCGCGTGCACGATGGTGGACACGGCCGTCTTGAACAGGCGCAACGCGGGCCCGATGATCTCGGCGGCGTCGGGATCGCGGAACATGCCCCACTCACCGCGTTCGGTGGCGCGGGCCCAGATCCGGTCGATCTCCTCGCCGTGCCCGGCGACCTCGGCGAGTCCCGTTTCGGTCGGATGGAAAACCTTTCGCCCGCTGTCGATTTCGAGCCGGACGAGGCCCTCGTCCTCCAGCTGTTGCAGCGTGGGGTAGACCGCTCCCGCACTGGGCCGGTAGGCGCCGTCGCAACGGTTCTCCAGCCGGGCCATCAGGTCGTACCCGTGGCCGGGTTGTTCGGCGACCAGCGCCAGCAGCGCCAGCCGCAATTCGCCGGGGCCGAAGAAGCGGCCGGTCCCCGGCCCGATGCCGCCGAAGTCGGCGGGACGACGCGGGCTCACTGTCCCAAGATATATCTTAAGATATAGCTGAAGCAAGAGGTTCGTCGCCGGACGACACCCTGCCGAGCGGCCCCCGAGTGCGGTCGGAGGCGGTATCGAGACCGGAACCGATCGACGACAGTTGGTCGCGGGAGCTACGGATGATCATTCGGTGCGATCGGTGCGATCGGTGCGATCGGTGCGATCGGTGCGATCGGTGCGATCGGTGCGATCGGTGCGATCGGTGCGGTGATTGCGGGCTCCGGGTGTGGGTCGGGCCGGTCGTGCCGGGTTCGCGGTGGCGGGCCCGGACCATGTGGTCAGCGCTGCGGTGGGGTCGGCGCCGGAGTGGTCGGTGGCCCAGGCCACGTGCCCGTCGGGCCGGATGAGCAAGGCGGCCGGAGTCGCGATGTCGCCGAGCCCCGGCACGGTCCAGCGCCGGACCGCACACTGTGCGTCCACGGTGTCGACCCGATCCTCCCACCCGGCCGTCGCGACGCTGTTGCCGTTGAGCGACAACATGATCGGCCGGCCGGACCGCAACAGCCGGTGTACCCGGGTGGCGGTACCGGATATCGTCAGGTCGACGTCCGGCGCCCGGTAACCGGAGAGCGGGTGGACGTCACCCACGTCGTAGCGGATGTCCAGTGCGAACAGCATGTGCCCGAGGCGATTTCGCACCTCGTCGATGTCGAACAGCCCGGCCAGCGTCTCGCGCAGCGCGTCGGCATGCGCACCGGGCCGCAGCAGCGCGGTCTGGGCCCGGGTGTTGTGCAGCACCCGCTCGGCGACCGGCCGACGCTCGGAATCGTAACTGTCCAACAGTGTTCCGGGGCCGCCGTGCACGACGGCGGCGAGCTTCCAGCCGAGGTTCGCGGCATCCTGCACGCCGGTGTTCAACCCCTGCCCGCCCGCCGGATAGTGGATGTGCGCGGCGTCGCCCGCCAGGAGCACCCGACCGGCGCGGTAGCGATCGGCCAGCCGGGCCGCGTCCCCGAACTGCGAAACCCAACGGGGGCTGTGCATCCCGTAGTCGGTGCCCGCGACCGCACGGAACGTGGTGCGGAATCGCTCGAAATCCGGTTCGCCGGCCGGACCGGCGACCCGGTCGTGCCGCTGCACCATCAGCCGGAACCAGCCGGGCTGCAACGGGATCACCGAGAAATCGCCCGGTCCGGCACGGTGGGTCAGCACCCATTCGGCGGGCGGGTCGGCCAGTTCGGCATCGCAGATCATGCCGAGCATGGTCGCGTCGGTGCCCGGGAATTCGATGCCCGCCACCTTGCGGACGGTGCTGCGGCCACCGTCGCACCCCACCAGGTACCCGGCCCGGATCCGGTTGTCGCCGAACCGGACCTCGATACCGTCGGCATCCTGCGCGAAGTCCGTGATCGCCGATCCCCAGCGCACCGGAGCACCCAATTCGGTTGCGCAGGAATCCAACCGGTCCTCCAATATGGTCTGGGTGAGCGCCAGCCCGAACGGGTAACGGGTGGCGAGGCCGCCGAAATCCATGCGCAATCCCGCGAAATGGCCCGCGCCCTCGAATATTCGGCCGTGCGGCAGCAGCCGGCCCAGCATGCCGCGCTGATCGAAGATCTCCATCGTGCGCGCGCCGATCCCGCCCGCGCGGGAGGATGCGGCCCGCCGCGGCAGGGCGTCGAGCAGGACCACCTCCACCCCGGCCGAGCGCAACTCGCAGGCCAGCATCAGCCCGGTCGGCCCGGCGCCGGCGATCACCACGTCGGTCGTTTCCACAGCCACTCCGTCCCCATGTGGTGAACAATGTTTACCACGCGAAACGTAGGTTCGGCGCCTCGGCCGGTCAATCGACCGGCCCGGGGTGGACCGAAAGCCGCGTGCCGGGCCGCCGCGACCCGCGCGGCGGCACCGATCACCGATCGCCGAGAGCGCGCACCAGCTCGATACCCCGGCCCAGGTTGTCCAGCCGCTCGGCGAGCGTGTCGCCGGCGGGATAGAGGCGGACGGTGTCGACACCCGTCGCCTGCCAGGTGCGCAGCCGCTCGCGGACCATCGCCTTGGTGCCGATGAGCGTGGTGGCCAGCACCATGTCGTCGGTGATCAGCGCGGTCGCCCCGGCGCGGTCGCCGGCCTGCCACCGCTGCCGCACCGCCGCGGCGACCTCCGCCCAGCCCTGCCGGCTGTAGGCGGAGTTGTAGAAGTTGGTGGTGCCGGAACCCATCCCGCCGAGCGAGAAGGCCAGCTCCTTCTTGCGACCGGCCACGACCTCGGCCAGGCGGTCCTCGGCGACGAGATGGATCTCGGCCCCCTGGCAGACATCCAGGTCGGCGCGGTGGCGGCCGGCGCGGGCGAGTCCGGCGTCCAGATGATCGAAATAGGCCGCCGCCCCCTCGGGGATGAAGCTGGTGCCCAGCCATCCGTCGGCGATCTCGCCGGTGAGCTCCAGCATTCGCGGCGACAGGGTGGCCAGATGGATCGGGACCGGTACGGGTTCCATGCTCAGCCGCATCGGCCGCCCCTCGCCGCCGGGCAGCGGAATGGTGAAATGCTTTCCGCGGTAAGCGATCTTCTCACCCGTGGCGGCGGCCCGGACGATCTCGACGGTCTCCCGCATCCGAGTCAGCGGATGCGCGAACGGAATTCCGTGCAGACCCTCCAGGACCTGCGGCCCCGAGGCGCCGAGCCCGAGCAGGAACCGGCCGCCGGACAGTCGGGACAGCGTCATCGCGGTCTGGGCGATGGTCACGGGGGAGCGGGTGCCGAGCTGGATCACCCCGGAGCCCAACAGGATTCGCTCGGTGCGCGCGGCCAGCCAGCCCAGCGGGGTGACGGCGTCGGCGCCCCACGCCTCGGCGACCCAGCAGATGTCCAGGCCCGATTTCTCCGCCTCGACGACGAATTCGGCGGTCTCCCGCCAGTCGCCGGACGCCTCGACGGTCGTCGCGGTGCGCATCACGACGCCTCTTCCAGCAAGGACTTGATACCGGCGAGATTCGCCTCGATACCGCGCTCGAACTCGCGCAGCCGCACGAACACGATCTTCTGCTCCTTGTCCGGCATCGCGTCGATCGCGAAACTCAGCCCCGAGCGCGCCGGGCCCATCTGCATCCACTGCTCCAGCACGGTGCCGGAACCCGCCGGCCGCAGGGTGAAACGCCAGACGCTGGAAGGGTATTCGGGATCGCCCACCGCCCAGGCGAAGGAGTGCGGCGCACGGCACTCCACGATGGTGCTGACCGTCTCCCAGTCGCCGAGTGCCTCGTGCGCGCTGCGTCCCACGAACCGGCCGCCGACCCGCGGCGCCTCGGCTCCGTCGAGCCATCGGACCTCCCGCAATTCGGAGCTGAGCGCCGGCATGAGCCCGATATCGCTCACCCGTTCCCAGACCCGATCCGGCGGCGCCTCGATATAGGTTTCCGCCGCCACGGTCGGGGTGTCGGCATATCGCGCCCCGGTCCACTCCATGACGCACTCCTCTCGACAGAGATTTCGATGGTTGCATCATCAGACTAGCTCTACCTGGTAAGTCCAGTGAAGAGACTCGTATACTGGCGGCATGAAACGCACGTCCTTCAGCAGCTGGCCCTGCTCGATCGCGCGGACGATGGACCTGGTCGGCGACGCGTGGACCCCGCTGGTGCTGCGCGAGGCGTTCTACGGCATCCGCCGCTTCGACGACTTCCAGCAGGAACTGGGTATCGCCCGCAACACCCTGGCCGACCGCCTGGCCCGCCTGGTCGCCGCGGGCCTGCTGGCGAAACACGCCTACGAGACCACCCCGGCCCGCTACGAGTACCTGCTCACCGAATCGGGCCGCGACTTCTACGGCGTCCTGCTCGCCGTCACCGCCTGGGGCGACCGCTGGCTGTCCGGCGAATCCGGCCCCCCGATCACCACCCACCACGACACCTGCGGCCACGACACCACCGCCGAAGTGGTGTGCTCCCACTGCGGACAACCACTGGCCTGGGACGAGGTAACCCCGCGGCCGGGCCCCGGCTACCCGCCGAAGCTGTTGTCGCGCACCGACATCCGCCGGCGCTTCCACCTCGACCCCGAACCGGGGCAGGCCGCGGCCGCGGATGCCGCCGATAATCCGGTTGCCGGTGCGCGCGTGCGCTAGTTCGATCGACGGGTATGGAACGCTTTCTGGTCACCGGTAGTTCGGGACATCTCGGCGAGGCGCTCGTCCGGACCTTGCGCGCGCGTGGGCAGGACGTGGCCGGACTCGACGTCCTTCCCTCGCCGTATACGACGATCACCGGCTCGGTGGGCGACCGGGAGACCGTACGCCGCGCGCTCGACGGTGTGACCTATGTGCTGCACACCGCCACGCTGCACAAGCCGCATGTCGAATCCCATCGGCGGCAGGATTTCGTCGACACCAATGTGTCCGGCTCGCTGACGGTGTTCGAAGAGGCGGCGGCGGCCGGCGTGACCGGTGTCGTATTCAGCAGCAGCACCAGCGCTTTCGGGCGAGCGCTGACCCCGGCGGCGGGCGAGCCCGCGGCCTGGATCACCGAGGACGTCCACCCCGTGGTGCGAAACATCTACGGCGCCACCAAGGTAGCGGCCGAGGACCTCGCCGGACTCGCGGCGCGGGATCTCGGCCTGCCGACGATCGTCCTGCGCGCCGCGCGATTCTTCCCGGAGCCGGACGACCGCGACGACGTGCGCGCCGCCTATTCCGACGACAACCTGAAGGTCAACGAGTTTCTCTATCGCCGTGTGGATCTCGCGGATGTCGTCGACGCGCACATACTGGCCGCCCGGCGCGCGCCGGAGATCGGGTTCGGCCGCTTCATCGTCAGCGCCACCACGCCCTTCACCCCGGACGACCTCGCTGAACTGGCCGTCGACGCACCGGCGGTGGTGGCCCGCCTGTTCCCGGAGATCGCGGCGGACTACCAGCGCTGGGGCTGGCGGATGTTCCCCGCACTGGACCGCGTCTACGTCAACGATCGGGCCCGCGCCGCCCTGGGCTGGGTACCGCGGTACGACTTCCGGACCGTCGTCGATCTGGTGCGGGCCGGTGGGCCCGCCCGCAGTCCCCTCGCCACCGCGGTCGGCGCGAAGGGGTATCACAGCGCGCCGACGGGTATCTACACCGGCCAGCCGGAGGCCCCGGCCTAGTGGTGGGCCATCAGGCGGCCGAAGCCCTCGGCCTGATCGTCGATTCCGTTGCTGCGCAGGGCGTACCAGTAGGTGGCGGTGTTCACCGCGAGGACCGGCAGGCCCAGCCACTGTTCGGCCTCGGCGGCGATCCGGCCGACGGCCATGTTGGCGCCGAACTGGACGATCGCCCGCGGGCGCTTCTCGGCGATCACGCTCAGCTCCCGCCGGATCGTCTCGCCCGTGGTGTGCGCGATCTGTACCGCGGTCGGGCAACGGAGGTGGACGGCGGTCTGCAGGTCGTAGCCGCAGCTCTCGACGAAGGCTCGCAGGTGTGGTTCGGAGCCGGGCTGATAGGGGGTGAGGACCCCGATGGGTCCGTCGTCGACACCCACCGCGCGCAGCGCCGCCGGGATCGCGTCGCCGGCGTGGACGAGCCGTAGGCCGTCGCCGAACCTGGCCCGCAGGCGATCCTGAATCCCGTTGCCGGCCTCCGGATCACCCCACACCGCCTCGATCGACACGCCCAGCACGACACAGTCCGGTTCGCAGGTCAGCACGCGCGCGACGGCGTCGTCCACCCCGCGGTCGATATCTCCCACCAGGCCGGCGAAATCGTTGTCGTCGTCGGTGACCCAGTTCGCGATATGAATGCGGGCGATATGGTTCGTGACCCCGCGGGGGCGCATATCGTCGTATTCGGGCTGCACCACGGTATTCACCGACGGCGTCACCACTCCGAGCTTCAGCCGCCATCCCAGCGCGTCGGTCATCAACATACTCCGTCCTGCTCGCCCCCCGGGGCGACCGAACCGACGGTCGCGCATTCGCAACTACAGTTGTATCGCAGGCAATAACTCCCGGCAAGCCGGAGCGGTTCGCCGGGTTGACATCACCGGCACGCCGTTCCATGATCTCTGTGATCGATTCAGTTGATTCCTTGCCGCGCAGCGTCGGACAGTGTTGCGCGCAGCCCGTTCCGGCCGGAATTTCCCATTTCCGTCGAAGCATCTCCCGGCATCACCGCGTGGCGCGGCACGGAAATACCCATGGAGTGCCGTATGCGTCTACGAGACAAGGTTGCCGTCATCACCGGAGCGGGTTCGGGAATCGGTAAGGCGATGGCCCACCGATTCGCGGCCGAGGGCGCGCACGTCCTCGGTGTCAGCCTCAGCGACAGCGCCGCCCGCGTCGCCGCCGAAATCGGCGGTGACGCAGTCGGTATCAGGGCGGATGTCGCCGACGAGGCCGACGTCCAGCGGATGATCTCGACGGCGGAGGAGAAGTTCGGCCGCATCGACATCCTGGTCAACAACGCCGGATTCGGCGGCGGCCTGAAGCCCTTGCACGAGCAGACCACCGAGAACTGGGATCGCGTGCACGGCGTGAATCTCCGAGGTGTCTTCTTCTGTATGAAGTACGGCATCATCTCGATGCGCGGGACCGGCGGTGGCTCCATTGTCAACGTCTCGTCCGCGACTGCGGTCGTCGGATTCAAACATCATTCGATCTACGGTGCGGCCAAAGCCGGCGTCAATCAATTGACGAAGGCCGCCGCACTCGATTATGCCGACGACAGAATACGCGTCAACGCAATTTGTCCCGGCACGATATGGACCGGTTTGGTACCGATGTCCGAGGAATCACCGGAACCGCCGCCGGGGGTGTGGCGGCTGCCCGGAATTCCGATGGACAGGTGGGGACTGGCGGACGAGATCGCCGCCGCGGCCCTCTTTCTCGCCGGGGACGAGTCCTCCTATATCACCGGGACATTGATGCCCGTGGACGGTGGCTATTCGGTGGGATTCTCGGGTATGGGGGCGGAGAAATCGGGTCTGCCCACCACGTGAATCCGCGCGGCGCGAGCCGTGGTCGTCCCGGGCCGGGCCCGGGACGGCCGGCGCCGCGCTCACAATCCTCTGGCGATGGCCTCCCCCTCCCAGATGGCGTTGAAGATCCGGCGGGGAGCCTGAGCGTCGCCGATGACGTGCACCTGCGGGCCGCGGCCGGCGAGCTCCCGGGCGAGCGCGTCGTCGGCGGCGTTGCCGAGTACGAACACCACCCCGTCGATCTCGGTCAGCTCGGAGGTCTCGCCGGTGTACACGTCGGTGAGCGTGACGGTGTCTTCGACGATCGCGGTGACCTCCACGTGCGGGGTGAAAGTGACTCCGGCACGGCGCAATCGGCCGAAGGCGAACGGCAGATCGTGCCCGTCGGCGAACGCGTGCCCGAACTGCGGGAACGCGGAGACCACCTGCACCGCGTGCCGGCGCCCGGCCAGGTACTCGGCCACGACGAACGGTTGCCGATCGCCGGTATCGTCCACCAGCAGAATGCGATTGGGCAGTTCGGTGCGTCCGGTCAGGACCTGCACCGGGGTGTAGACGTTCCACTGATCGGACCCGGGCACCGCCGCGGCATCCGGCGCCCACCTGTCGGGCCGCCGCGCGGTCCAGCCGTGCCGCAGCGGTGTCGATCCGGTGGCGACGACGACCGCCGAGAATTCCGCGACATCGTCGGCGGTCGCGCGGTGGCCCAGCCGGATCTCGGCCTTGGTGGCGGCCAATTGGGTTGCGAGCCAATCGGTCACACCGGACCACTCGCGATACGAGTCGGCCCGGGTGATGAGGTTGACCTGACCGCCGAGCCGATCGTCCTGTTCGAAGAGTGTGACCTCGTGGCCGAGTTCGGCGGCGCTCAGCGCCGCGCGCAACCCCGCCGGGCCGCCGCCGACCACCGCGACCCGGCGGCCCTGCCGGGGCCGTGCGGCGTCGCGCCGGAATTCGGGCTCCCGCCCCACCTCCGGGTTGTGGATACACGACACCGGCCCGCGCGCGAAGGACGCGACGCACCAGTTCGCGCCGACACAGGGCCGGATATCGTCCGGCCGGGCAGCGCGCGCCTTGGCCGGCCAGTCCGGATCGGCGATGAGTTGCCGTGCCATGCCGACGAATTGGGCCTTCCCGGTGGTGAGGACGTCCTCGGCCAGCTCGGGAGTGGTGATCCGGCCGACCGCCACGACCGGCACCGAGACCGCCCGGGTGAGGTTCGCGGTGTCGGCGAGTTCGTACCCGGCCGGCCGCGCCGCGGACGTGCCGTAGATGGCCATCCGGTCGAGATAGGTTCCCTGTGAGGTGGAGAAGTAGTCGAGCAGCCCCCACCCGTCGACGGCGGCGGCGATGCGTACCCAGTCGGCGTTGCCGAGCCCGCCGGTCACGTCACCGTCGTTGCTGTTCACGCGGATTCCCAGGATCCGGTCCGGCGGGACGACGCGGCGCACCTCGGTCACGATCCGGTGCACGATCCGCAGCCGGTTCTCGAACGAGCCGCCGTACTCGTCGCGGCGGTGATTGGTTGCCGGAGAGAGGAACTGGCCGAGCAGATAGCCGTGCGCGAGCCCGTGCACCTCGATCCCGTCGACCCCGCCCTCGATCGCGTGCCGCGCCGAAAGTACGTAGTGCCCGACCAATTCGTCGATCTCCGCCACGGTCATCTCGTGCGGGATCTCGCGATACACGGTGTCCGGCACCGGACTCGGCGCCCAGGTGGGCAACCGGGAGATGATGCCGTCGGTCTGCCGCCCGCGATGCCACAACTGTGCCAGCAGCAGTGCCCCGTGCGGATGCACCGCGGCGGCAACCTTGCGGTAACTGGCCACCACCGCCGGATCGTAGGCGTGGATCACACCGCGCCGGGGCTGGCTCGACGGGTGAACGGCCATGGCCTCCATCGTGATCGCGGCGACGCCGCCCCGGGCCCGCTCGGCGTAGTACTCGGCGCTGGCGTCCGCGAACGTCCCGTCGGTGGAGAACTCGGTCGCATGCGCGACCATCCAGATCCGGTTGCGCGCGGTGCGCGGGCCCAGCCGGATCGGGCTGAACAGTGTGGGATACCCGGCGGGGGCCTCGGCTTCGGACACTCTCACGAGGCTAACGGGACCGCGGCGACCCGGAGGGCAAAACAGTGAATGTTTATAAGAATAGCCAGGCGGCCCGCGAACGGAACCGGCGTCCGATCAGGAGGATCGGCTGGCCCGGGAATCGGGCGGGGGAGTGGAACGGCGGATCCGGCGTACGCCGACGGCGGGCGGCTTGGTGTACAGGACCTCGGCCGCGTCGGCGAGACCCGCGGCGGCGAGCGCGCGTGCCTTGAACGCCCGCGCCGCCAGACTCGGCACATAGCCCGTCCGCGCGAGTGTGGCATCGAGTTCGACCGGCTGCGACGGACCCCAGAACGTCACGTCCGATCGCCCGCTGGTGAGTGTCGCCAGCACATCTCGATGTACCCGGTCGTCGGCCTCGAACAGGTCGACCGCGACCGCGACGGCGTGCGGCCGGGTCTCCGGCGGCGGTGGCGTCGCGCTGCACGACAGCTCGGCCATCTCCGCGCCGAGAATGCTCAGCGGTCGCGGGTCGGCGGTCTCCGCGACGAATACGGTGGTGTCCCAACCGGCCATCACCTGGTCGAACACCCATCCGCCGAGGTGCCGGACCACCGCCGAGGGCGTCGGCGCGACGATCGCCAGCCGATACCGCAGCTCCGATACTCGTACAGCCATCGGACGAGTTCCTCTCAGTCCGAGGCCGGCAGGGCTTTCGCCGCCTTCAGCGTCATCGGTGCGCCGTCACACGACAATTCCCCGGAACCCGAAGTGACGCATAGCAATTCGATGTCGCCGCTGGTGTCGACATAGCGTTTCCCGACCACCGTGGCGACCGTGCCGGCTGCCGATGCGGCAGGTTTGCCGGCGCTCGCGGCCGTCATCGGCGCGCCGCCGCATTCGATCACCGGCTGCCGGTCGGCCGGCACCCGGACGACGACCACCCGCGTCGAGCACGCCGTGCTCGCGAGCTGGACGCCGGCCCGCAACGAATCCGCCATCGTGTCGAATCTCCTTTTCGCCCTGTCGATCTCGACAAGAAGCCGGTTCGAGCCGAAGTATGTAGTCAATTGATGACTTCGACGTTACGAAGATCACGCCCCCTAAGTCAACGATCGACTACTTTGTATACTGTGATACCGCTCACACAGCAGCTCTGATCTATATTCAGGTTCGCCGAGAGTCGGCACGAGCCGGATGGGATGCCGATGACGAACACCGATACCGGCGCCGACGACGGCAGACCGGTGCGGCGGCGCGACGCGGTCGCGACCCGGCAGTCGCTGCTGGTGGCGGCGCAGACACTGATGGCCGAGCGCGGTGTGGCGGGCGTCAGCACCCGCGAGGTGGCCGCGGCCGCCGGCGTCAACCAGGCCCTGGTGTACCGCTACTTCGGTTCCAAGGACGAGTTGTTCGCCGAGGCCGCTCGCGAAACCGCGACGAACTCCGCGGATTTCTTCCACAACACACCGCTGCCGGAGATCGCCCCCGCCCTGCTCGACTCCACCCGCGGCGACGAGGCCCACGCCACGGTCGCCCGATATCTGCTGGCCGCCAACGACGACATCGTCCGCGAGATCCTCCGCAGCCGGATCCAGGACTATTTCGGCACCGCCCTCGCCGCTCGTCTGCCGGCCCCCGACGCGGCGCTGCGTGCGGAACTACTGGCCGCCCTGGTCTCGGGCATCGGCTTCCTGCGCGACCGGATCCGAACCGGCGAACTCGCCGCGGTCGACGACTGCACCCTGCATGCCTACGTCCGGCAGATGATCGCACCACTGCTGGAACCGGATCCGGCGGACAACGGCGATCGGCCGTCGAGAGCGGACTGATCCGGCACCCGCTCGGGCCGTGCTATCGGGCCTGGCCGATCGGCATCACGGTCAGGTGGGAGAGGCAGACGTGGGGTGGGCGGGTGACGGCGTAGGCGATCGTGTCGGCGACGTCATCGGGGTCGAGCAGGCGCGTGCGTTGTGGTGCGGTCATGATCCGCTCGCGGAGGGCGGGGTGGCTGATGTGCCCGGCCAGTTCGGTGTCCACGCCGCCGGGTTTGATGTCGGTGATACGTACTGCGCTGGAAGCGAATTCGGCGCGCAGTGCGCCGGACAGGTTCAGTACGGCGGTGAGGTTCAGCTCGATCATGCGCTGCCACTCGTCGGTGCGGCCTTCGATCATGGGGTTTGCCAACATGATTCCCGCGTTGTCGACCAGGATGTCGACGGGTCCGAACCGAGCGGAGGTGTCCTCGACCAGGGCCGCGATCGCGTCGGTGTCGGTGATGTCGGTGGGTATAATTTCCTGCGTGCCTGTCGCGCTCGGATGCGCCCCGGCGGTTCGGGAGCAGATTCGGCACCGGGTCGGCGGGTGCCCGGCGCGCGCCGCGAGGAGATCGCGATGGCCGCCGGTATCAGCCCCGACTACTACACGCGTATCGAACAGGGCCGCGTCAAACCCTCCCACCGGGTACTCGAGGCGTTGGCACATGCCTTGCGGCTCAACGAGATCGAACACGATCATCTGTTGCGGCTGGCGTGGCGGCCGGCCCGGTCGCCGCGGCTCGGGAACAGCCTGCGGGGGCAGGGAGTCCGCCCGGAGGTCCTCGGCGTACTCGCGCGGTTCGACGACCTACCCGCGATCGTCGTGAGCCGTTCGCTCGACGTGCTGGCCTGGACGCCGATGGCCGCGGCACTGTTGGGTCTGGATTCGCACGGGGAACGGAACATGGCCCGCCGGGTGTTCCTGCTGCCCGAGACTCGCCGCTTGTATCCGGATTGGACCACGGTAGCGACCGAAACCGTCGCGCATCTGCGCCGGACGGCCGCGCAGCAGCCGACCGACCCCGACCTGACTCGACTGATCGGGGAGCTCAGCGTCGCCTCGCCGGATTTCTCCCGCCTGTGGTCGCGTCATCAGGTCAGTGGTGGGGTCGTGTTGCGCAAGCGGTTCGACCACCCGCGGGCCGGGTCGTTCGAGCTGAGGGCCGAGGTGCTCACCCTGCCCGGCGATCGGCAGACCCTCGCTTTCTACGACGCCGACCCCGGTACCAGCGGCGTGGATGCGCCGGCGCTACTGCGCGACGCCTGAACGGCCTGCACCCCGTGTCCGGACCGGCGATCCGAATCGGCGTGTACCCGGCGCAGTGCGGCAGCTCGGCCGGTACGGCGGTGGCCCGGCCGGGTGTGGTGCAGCAATTGCTCGACGGTGGCTTCGTTGTCCGGCGCGGCCGCGGACGTCATGGTCGTGTAGGCGCGATATCCGCTGGTGGCGGGTGGAATCACGAGCAGGACCAGGCGGGTGTTGCTCGTCCCGAGCACTTCGACCGTGTGTGCGGCGCCGTGCCGGGATCTGTCGAGCCGTACCGCTCGCCCGGCGAAGACGAGTTCGTCCGGCCCACTTGCCCATTCGTCGGAGCGGTAGGTCACCCGATGGATGGTGCCGAGCCGCGGGGCCAGCGCCTGGAACAGGGCCGGCAGTTCGCTCGCGAGGTCGTCGCTGTGCGGCCACCACGCTCCGTCGACATAGCCGACCTTCTTCCCGTGGGCTTTCAGCAGCAACCGCGGCGGGTGCTCCCGGACCACGGTGGCCGCGACGGTACCGGCGCGATTTTCGATATGCGTCATGACGACGCTCCTGACTCGGCCGCGAATCGGCCGGATACTTTCGATTCCGGCGACGAGACGACCTCGAATGGCCGTATACGATGCGTCGCCGATATAACGATCATACCCGGTCCGGGTATCGGTCCGGACCTCGCGTCCGGATCGTCGTCCCGACCGGGCGGTATGGTCAGCGGCCGTGCCGGTCCCGCTTGCGCACCTCGGCGTCGTGCTCCCTGATCGCGCGGTCGAGCTGGTCGCGGGTCGCGCGGTCGGCCGTGGTGGCCAGTGCCCGGCGGAACGCCGCGATATCGCGCATCAGCTCGAGATAGTCCTTCTCACTCACTGTGCGCATTGCGCGGTCCTGTTCGCTCATTTGCGCGCCGGTCGCCGGACGGGAGCGATGGGCTTGGCGGCCGCGTCCGGGCGACTCCGGTTCCGCGACCGGTCGGTGGTGGAAACCGTTGCAGTGCAACCGATCCGATTCGATTGGGGCATCACGCCGAAGTTCCCGTCCGGCCCGGAACAGCCGGGTCTACAGCGTTACCCTACACTGTCGCGATTCGGGGCACCGTGGAGATCGGCCGTCCACAGCGGCTGAAACATGTGCCAGTCGGCGGGATGGGCGGCGATACCCGCGGCGAATCGGTCGGCGAGGTTCTGCGTGGTGCGCTCGATGCCGCCGCCGGTATCGAGGGGTGCGTCGATGTGGAAGCCCCAGCCGGTGGGGGTGAACCAGCACCGGACGGGCAGCAGCGGTGCGCCCGTATCGATGGCCAGGCGTGCGGGGCCCGACGGCATCCGGGCCGGCTCCCCGAAGAAGGTGACCGGCACGCCGGTGCCGGACAGGTCGCGTTCGCCGAGCAGGCCCACCACCCGGCCCTGCTGGAGCCGGTCGACCAGCGTCGGGAAGGGCGAGATGGCATCGCCGGTGAGCGGGATGATCTCGAAGCCGAGTCCTTCGCGGAAGCGCACGAAGCGCCGGAACAGCGATTCGGGATCGAGTCGTTCGGCGACGACGGTGGGTCGCCCGATGCGCTCGACGACCCAGATTCCGGCGAGATCCCAGTTCCCGCTGTGCGGGAGGGCCAGCACCGCACCGGTGCCGCGGTCGATCGCGTCCCGGATGTGCTCGAGGCCGGTCGCCGAGCGCTCGATGATGTCGGCCAGGCGGACCGGATCCATCCTGGGCAGCCGGAACGCCTCGCGCCAATAGCGGGCGTAGGAGCGCAGGCTCGCCTGCACGAGTCCGGCCGGGACGCGGTCGGGCGTGGTGCCCAGCACCCGGGACAGATTGCGCCGCAACTGCCGGTGTCCGCCGCGCCGGGACGCGCGGTCGGCGGCCGCGTCGAACAGGCGAACGGCCGGCTGCTCGGGCAGGCGCCGGATCAGCTGCCACCCGGCCGCGTAGCCGAGGTCCCAGGCACGACCGGTCGAGGTCACCGATCCATCGTCCCCCATCTCCGCCGGGAGTGCCGCCCCGGGCCTCGCCCCCGGTCGCCGAGGACCGTCGGACCAGGGCAGATCACGTAGACCTACAGTGTTGACATACAACGTTGGCAGGCGTGTACTGGAAGTAACCAACAGATCGGAGGGGATCCCATGATCGTCATCATCGGACTCGCCATCCTCGTCATCGCCGTCCTCGTCGGATTCGCGGGAGTCTTCGCCAACGGCGGAAGCAACCACGCATTGACCGACAATTTCTCGCTGTTCGGCTACCACATCACCGGATCCACCGGGGTGTTGTTCCTCTACGGCATCGTCGTCGGCGGAATCGGTATCGCCGGACTCGCTCTGCTGCTCGCCGGCGCCCGCCGCACCGCCCGCCGAGGCCGTGTCGCCCGCCAGGACCTACGCGATCGGGACCTGCGCGATCGTGACCCGCGGGATGCCGAGGCTGACTGCCGGACCGCCCCCGCCCGTGCGGACACTCGCGCGACCGAGGTCGTCACCTCCGGCGGTGTGGCCGAGCCGGAAACCCGGCGGCACGCGGTTCCGTCGCGCCACGGTCGATAACCCGCTCGCGGCGGCCCGTCCGCACAGCTCATCAGTGCCCTGAAATCGAACGATGTGGAGAACGAAACCCATGAGAACCTATGCGAGCGACCGTCGGAGGCTTCCCGTACGTCGCTCCGGAGCAGCCGGCCTCGTCGGAATCCTGGTGCTCGCCTGGCTGATCATCGGCGTCGTCGCCGGTGGGCAGCGGCACTACTACACCAGCGCCCCGACCACCTGCGCGACCGCCGGGACCATCGCGGTCACGATCATCGCCGGCCCGCTGAACTACCTCGGCATGCATCCGACGGTGGGTACCTGCCACCTCGATGTACCCCAGCCCAGCTGACGCACAGCAGAAAGGAACAGCCGTCATGAGCACTGGAACGCTTCCGGTCGACACCGGCCGTGATCCCCCGTCCGCAATCGGTGCGCGGGTCCGGCGACGGGCCACCGTCCCCGGCTCGGGTCATCTCGACGGCGCGTGGTGGCCCCGCAGCGACGATCTCACCGTCGAGGCCCCCGACCTGCTCGCAGATCTGGAGCCACAGCTCGGGACCATCCACCGGATCACCTACCATCTCCTCGAATGGTCCACCACGCCAAGGGGATTCATCACCGCCGGGCGCCGGGTCCGGCTCGACGGATACCGGTTCAAACCCGCGCACACCGTCGACGTCCTCGCCGTCGACGGCGCTCGGACGATCCTGCTGGTCGTGCCCCCGGATACCGCGCCCGACGTGGCGGAAGCCGTCATGACCGCCGCCACCGCACCGTCGGCGGATTCGTCCACGGCCGCCGAACTGCTGGCCGCCGCCATCCGAGCGCACGGTGACGACTCCCGAGTTCGCGGCGACGACTCCGGAACGCGCGGCGACGACTCGGAAAACGCGGCCGCGCAACAGATGTGGGCCTCCGAGGGCGGCGCGATACCCGGCGACATCCGCTCGGGCCGCTGAGTCCGTGCGGGCCGCGATTCGCGATCTACTCGGTCGACCGGGTTGCGAGTCGTGGTGCGGGAGGCGTCGCCGGATCGCGGGCGACCATCGTCATCAGGGCGGTGTGCGCGACGTCGCGGTCGGTGTTCGCGGTGATCACGCGGAGCACGATGACATGACCGGCGCTGCCGTAGACGTACATGGTGTTGCCGAGTTCGAACGGGTAAGCGTCCAGGCGGATCGCTCGGTCACCGAGTATCAGCTGCCGGGGGACGTGTGACCAGCTCGCCCGGTCGTAGACCACGCGCTGGACGGTTCCCAGCCGGACCGACAGGACGGCCAGGAGATCCGGCAGCTCGGCGACGAGCTTGCCCGACCGGGGCCACCACGCACCGTCGAGGTAGCCGGTGCTGTCCGCCTTCGGCTTCAGCCGCAGTCGGGGCGTGCGGTCCGGCGGAACGCGATGCCGGGCCGAGCGGTGACGAATCTGTAGTGGCGCCATCGGAATGCTCCTGTTCGGCGACGAAATCGAGTAATGCTCAGCACGGCGATCCAGTGGATCCGCTCCTCCAGTACACGCCTCTCCGACCCGTACGTCAACATTGTAGGTCTACACTATCGGAGAATTTCAGCTGCTCAGAACAGGAGGCCCTCCCCGCCATGGCCGAATTGCCGATCGACAGTGAATCCACCCGGTCCGGAACCGAGCCGTCACCCGCCGGTCGCCGGCGTAGTCCGGTGACCCGCGAGGCGGTGTTGCGGTCCGCGCTCGAGATCATCGACCGCGACGGGGTCGACGGTATGTCGATGCGGCGCCTGGCCGATGCGGTGGGGCGCGATCCGATGGTGATCTATCGGCACGTGTCGAACAAGGCCGCGGTGCTCGACGGGGTGGCCGAAATCGTGTTCGAGCAGCTGTCGGTCGATGCCGGCGCCCCGGACTGGAGATCCCAGTTGCGGGTGGTGGCAAGGGATTTCCGCCGGCTGGCGCTGGACCATCCGAATGTGGTGCCGCTGCTGGTGACCCGGCCGCTGGCGACGCCGCTGGGACTGCGGTCACAGGCGGTGCTGCGGCCGCTGGAGGATATGCTGGCGCTGCTGACGCGGGCCGGATTCTCCGGCGCCGACGCGCTGCACGTTTATCGGGCCTTCTTCGGATTCCTGTTCGGGCACGTCCTCAACGAACTGCAGGAGGTCGTGGAGAACCCCGAGGAGACCGACGGCGTACTCCGGCTCGGGCTGTATCGGCTGCCCATCAGCGAGTTCCCGCTGCTGCGTGAACTGGCGCCGGTCCTCGACGCCTACGACGGCACCGCCGAACTCGAGCGCGGGCTCGACATCCTGTTGACCGGCCTGGCCGCGAACCTGTCGAACAGCGGTCCGCACCGTGGATGACGGTCCGGACGGACCGTGTTAACAACGTTACACTACATTGTAGATATTTACCGGTTAGGGCACCTACGCTGGCGGTAACCGGTTCATGTGTCGAGTGACCGCCGATCAGGCAGGTCGCGACCGGAACCAGCCGGGGCGAGGTCGTAGCCATCGAGGGCGCGATCACCACTTCCCGCGGCACAGCTCACAGGAACCCGAGGGTAGGAAATATGGCAATTACCGACGTCGCCGTCTACGCACATCTGAGCGCGGCCGATATCGAGGCGCTGGGACGCGAACTCGACGAGATCCGGCGCGATATCGAGGACGGCCGCGGAACCCGGGACGCGACCTACATCCGCCGCACGATCGCGGCCCAGCGCGGTCTCGACGTCGCGGCGCGTCTCGTGATCATGTTGAGCCGCAACCGGATCGGGCTCTCCCTGGGCACCGTCGCGCTGGCCGTGGCGAAGAGCATCGAGAACATGGAGATCGGCCACAACGTCGGTCACGGCCAATGGGATTGGATGAACGATCCCGAAATCCATTCCACCACTTGGGAATGGGACATGGCGGGCTCGTCGGCGCAGTGGCGCTACGCGCACAACTACCGCCACCACGTGTTCACCAATGTTCTCGGCATGGACGACGACATCGGATTCGGCGTGATGCGGGTGACCCGCGACCAGCCGTGGCGGCCGTGGATGTTGTTGCAGCCGCTGCAGAACATCCTGCTGGCGGCCGCCTTCGAGTGGGGGATCGCCATCCACGGCCTCGACGCCGAACGCGCCCGGCCCATCACCCGGGACGAGAAGTTCGCGCAGGCCAAGATCCTGTCCGGGAAGGTCGCACGGCAGGTCGCCAAGGACTACCTGCTGTTCCCCGCGCTGAGCGGCCGCCGCTGGCGGCGCACGCTGACCGCCGTTCTCGCCGCGAACGCGCTGCGCAACGTCTGGGCCTATCTGGTGATCTTCTGTGGTCACTTCCCCGACGGCGCCGAGAAGTTCACCGCCGAGGCGATCGAGAAGGAGACCGCGCCCGAGTGGTATCTGCGGCAGATGCTGGGTTCGGCGAATTTCGACGCCGGCCCGGTACTCGCCTTCCTCAGCGGCCATCTGAGCCACCAGATCGAGCACCATCTGTTCCCCGATCTGCCCGCCAACCGCTATCCCGAGATCGCCGTGCGGGTCCGGGCCCTCTGCGACAAATACGATCTGCCCTACACCAGCGGCCCGCTGCTGCATCAGTACCTCCTGGTCATGCGCACGGTCCACAAACTCGCCCTGCCGGACCGCTTCCTCATCGCGACCTCCGACGACGCGCCGGAGACCGCCTCGGAACGAAAGTTCGCCGGCTCCACCACCATTGCCGCCGACGGCACCCGACACCGCGGCCTGCGCACGGCCCTGCGCCGGCGGCGCATTCTGCGGGCGGCCGAGCGTCGTATCGATCGAGCGCCGGTTCCGCAGGGCTGACGCTGCCGGCAGCCCGGCAGTCGGGGGCCGGACTGCTCCTCACCGAAAACGATCCGAAGTTCACCTGTTATCTGCAAAGCTGGCTTTGCAATAACAAGATCCGTGTTGGGCCGGCTTGCCGGTCGGACCGGAGTTGCCGGTGCCGGGCGAAGTCGGCCACCGGCGGCAGTGAACGAGGAGAACGATGGTGAAGTCGAGGCGGATACTCGTCGCGCTGATGGCGGTTGCGTTGCTCGCCGCCGGATGCAGCCGTGGGGGAGGCGGGGAGAGCACCACGGCCGGCACGACCGGTGCGTCGGCGTCCGGGGGAGACTTCGGTGATCTGAAGGGCATCTGTCATGCCGGATCGCCGAAGAGTTCGCCCGCGCAGGGGGTGAGCGCGAGCGAGCTGAAGGTGGGGGTGTTCAGCGATATCGGTTTCACCAAGAACCCCGAGTTCAGCGACGCGGCAAAGGTTTTCACGTCGTGGTGTAACGACAACGGCGGCGTCGCCGGGCGTCGGCTGGTGGTCGATCTGCACGACACCAAGATGATGGAGGTCCGGCAGCGCATGCTCGAGGCCTGTCGTGACGACTTCGCGCTGGTCGGTGGTGGGGCGGCGCTGGACGGGCTGGGGGTGAAGGACCGATTGTCGTGTCTGCTACCGGATTTCCCGGCACAGGCCGTGATGGGTACCAGTGTGGGTTCGGATCTCCAGGTCGGCGGTGGCGAGTCCGCCTCGCTGCCCTACGCGCCGGGTACCGGATTCCATCGCTGGCTGTTGAAGGAGGCGTTCCCGGCCTCGGCGTCGGCGGTGGGACTCATCAACGGTGACTCTCCGGTCACCAAGACGATGACCCCGAAGTACGTGGAGGAGCTCACCGCCGGTGGGGCGACGGTCGTCTACAACGACCTGTATCCCGCTGCGGGCGTACCGGACTGGACGCCGTACGCGCAGGCCATCAAGAGCAAGGGTGTCAAGGGCCTGATCTTCCTCGGTGACTTCGCGAGCCTCGCGAAGCTGGAGGACGTGCTCACCGGCATGAACTACACGCTGGACTGGATCGACACCAACAACAACGCCTACACCTCGAAGTTCATCCAGCTGGCCGGTAGTTCGATTGCCGCGCAACACAATGTCGCCGACATCCAGGGCACCGCGCCGCTGGAGCAGGCCGATCGCATTCCGGCGGTGCAACAGGTGAAGGATCTCTTCGCGAAGTACGCTCCCGGCGCCGATGTGACCTATCCGGCGCTGCGCGCCTTCGTCGCGTGGACGCTGTTCGCGAAGTCGGCCTCGGCCTGCGGGGACGCGCTGACCCGGAAGTGCGTGTACGACAACGCGGTCGGGGAACGGTCGTGGACCGCCGGCGGATTGCAGGCTCCGGTCGATCTCGCGCGTACCGGTGCGGCCCTGCCGAAGTGCTACAACATCGAGCAGGCCACGTCCGGTGGCTGGAAGGCGGCCGATTTCAAGCCCGATACCGGCCCGTTCCGCTGTGACGCGAATCCGTATGTGTATCAGAATTATCCGGAGAAGCCGCTGACGCTGGCCGATGTCGGCAAGAGCCTCGCTGACCTGAAGTAGCGGCCGTCCGCCCGCCGCCCGCCGGTGTGGTGAGGCGGCGGCCGGAACGGGTCAGACCGTGGCGCCGTCGAGTGCGGCGAGTACCGTGCTCGCCATTTCGGGTCGGCAGATCAGCAGGTCGGGCAGGTAGGGGTCGGGCCGGTTGTAGTGCAGCGGCGATCCGTCGAGGCGGGACACGTGCAGCCCGGCGGCCGCGGCGACGGCGACCGGTGCGCAGGAGTCCCATTCGTACTGGCCGCCGGAATGCGCGTAGACATCGGCGGCGCCGCGCACCACGGCCATCGCCTTGGCTCCGGCCGAACCCATCGGCACCAACCGCGCACCGAGCCGCTCGGTGAGCAGATCCACGCAGGCCGGGGGCCGGGTGCGCGAGACGGCGAGCCGGATCGGTCCCGGCGCCGCGGGGGCGAGCATCGGCGGTGCGCCGGTGTGCAGCACCAGATCCGCGCCCGGCAGCGCCACCGCGCCGACCGCGGCCCGGCCGTCGAGGGCGAGCGCCACGTGTACGGCCCAGTCGTCGCGGGGTGGTTCCCCGTATTCGCGGGTGCCGTCGAGCGGATCGATGATCCAGACCCGCCGGCGGCCGAGCCGGACCGGGTCGTCGGTGCTCTCCTCCGACAGCACCGCGTCGTGCGGTCGTTCGGCCGAGAGGCGTTGCAGCAGCAGTTCATCGGATTTCCGGTCGCCTGCCGCACCGCCCTCGTCCCGGATCGCCAGCAGCAACCGGCCCGCCTCGCCGGCCAGTCGCGCGGCCAGTGCGTGGTCGGCGGCGGTCACCGATTCGGTGCCCGCGGTGAAGGTGTTGTCGCTCACGGCCGTTCAGTCCTCGATCGGGCCGAGCAGGCCGGCGTCGCGCAGATGCGTGACGACCTGTTCGGCCAGTTCCGCCGCGGTGCCGGGGCCGGCGGCGGCCAGGCGCAGTTCCGGTGCTTCCGGGGGCTCGTAGGGGGAGTCGATACCGGTGAAGTTCCGCAGCTCGCCGCGACGGGCCTTGGCGTACAAGCCTTTCGGATCCCGTGCCTCCGCGACGGACAGCGGGGTGTCGACGTGGACCTCGACGAATTCACCCGGCTCCAGCAGTTCCCGGGCCATCCGGCGTTCGGCGCGGAACGGGGAGATGAACGACGCCAGCACGATCAGTCCGGCGTCGGTCATGAGCCGGGAGACCTCGATGATGCGCCGGATGTTCTCCACCCGGTCGGCGTCGGTGAACCCCAGATCCCGGTTCAGGCCGTGCCGGATGTTGTCGCCGTCGAGCAGATAGGTGTGGAAACCCTGCTCGTGCAAACGCTTTTCGACGAGATTGGCGATGGTGGACTTGCCGGCGCCGGACAGGCCGGTGAACCAGACCACCGCCGGATGCTGCCGCTTCTCGCGCGCGCGGGCAGCCTTGTCCACCTCCACGCTCTGCCAGTGCACATTGTCGGCGCGCCGCAGCGCGAAGTGCAGCATCCCGGCGGCCACCGTGGCATTGGTGAACCGGTCGACGAGGATGAACCCGCCCATGTCCCGGTTCTCGGCATACGGGTCGAACGGGATCCGCCGGTCCAGTTCCAGGTTGGCGACGCCGATCTCGTTGAGTTCCAGTGTGCGCGCGGCGGTGTGCTCCAGGGTGTTGACGTTGACCTTGTACTTCGGCGCCGCGACGGTGGCGGTGACCGTGCGGGCGCCGAGCTTCAGCAGGTACGGCCGGTGCGGCAGCATCGGCTGATCGCTCATCCAGACCAGGTGGCATTCGAATTGGTCCGCCGCGGCGGGCGGCGCGGTCGCGGCGGCGAGCACGTCACCGCGGCTGATGTCGACCTCGTCGGTGAGGGTGAGTGTGATCGACTGCCCGGCAACGGCTTCGGTGAGATCGCCGGTGGCGGTGACGATCCGGTCGACGGTGCTGTCCTGGCCGGACGGCAGGACCCGCACCCGGTCACCGGGACGGATTGTGCCACCGGCGATCTGGCCGGAGAAGCCACGGAAGTCGAGATCGGGCCGGTTGACCCACTGCACCGGCAGCCGGAACGGCCCGGACGGCGATTCCTGTGCGATCTCCACCGTTTCCAGGTGCTCGATCAGCGACGGTCCGGTGTACCACGGGATGTTCGGACTCGCCGCGGTGATGTTGTCGCCCCGCAACGCGGACATCGGGATACAGGTGATCTCGGTCAGCCCGATCTCGGCGGCGAAACCCCGGTAGTCCGCCTCGATCGCGTCGAAGATCTGCTGCGAATAGTCCACGAGATCGAGTTTGTTCACCGCGAGCACGACCTGCCGGATACCCAGCAGCGACACCAGATAGCTGTGCCGGCGGGTCTGGGTGAGCACCCCCTTGCGGGCATCGATCAGGATGACCGCGAGGTCGGCGGTGGAGGCGCCGGTGACCATGTTGCGGGTGTACTGCTCGTGGCCCGGGGTGTCGGCGACGATGAACTTCCGTTTCTCCGTGGAGAAGAACCGATAGGCCACGTCGATGGTGATGCCCTGTTCGCGTTCGGCGGCCAGGCCGTCCACCAGCAGTGCGAAATCCAGTTCCCCGCCCTGGGTTCCGACGGTCTTCGAATCCTGTTCCAGCGCCGAGAGATGGTCGGAGAAGACGAGTTTCGAGTCGTAGAGCAGCCGCCCGATCAGGGTGGACTTGCCGTCGTCGACGCTGCCGCAGGTGATGAACCGCAGCATCGACTTGTGTTCGTGCAGGCGCAGATACGCGTCGATATCGGTGGCGACGAGGTCGGTGATCGTATGTGCCATCAGAAGTAGCCTTCCTGCTTCTTCTTCTCCATCGACGCGCTGGAGTCGTGGTCGATGACCCGGCCCTGGCGTTCGGAGCTGGTGGTGAGCAGCATTTCCTGGATGATCTGCGGCAGGGTGGCCGCGGTGCTCTCGATCGCCCCGGTCAGCGGGTAGCAGCCGAGAGTGCGGAACCGGACGCTGCGGTCCTCGGGAATCTCCCCGGGCGCCAGCGGCATCCGGTGGTCGTCGACCATGATCAAGGCGCCGTCGCGCTGCACCACCGGGCGCTTCGCCGCGAAATACAGTGGCACGATGGGGATCTGCTCGCGGTAGATGTACTGCCAGATATCCAGTTCGGTCCAGTTCGACAACGGGAACACCCGCACGCTCTCCCCGGGAGCCTTCCGTGCGTTGTACAGCCGCCACAGTTCCGGCCGTTGCTGTTTCGGGTCCCACCGATGCTGTGCGGTCCGGACCGAGAAGACGCGTTCCTTGGCCCGGGACTTCTCCTCGTCGCGGCGGGCGCCACCGAAGGCGAGATCGAATCTGTTCAGGTCCAGGGCCTGCTTGAGCCCCTCGGTCTTCCACATGTCGGTATGGGTCGCGGACCCGTGGTCGAACGGATTGATGCCCCGCGCAACGCATTCCGGGTTGCGATGCACGATCAGGCCCAGCCCGTTGTCGGCGACGAACTTGTCCCGGAATTCGTACATGGCCCGGAACTTGAAGGTGGTGTCCACGTGCAGCAGCGGGAACGGCAGCCGCGACGGGTGGAACGCCTTCATCGCCAGGTGCAGCAGCACCGAGCTGTCCTTGCCGACCGAGTACAGCATCACCGGCCGCTCACTCTCGGCCACGGCCTCGCGGAAGATCTGGATGCTCTCCGCCTCCAGCCGCTCCAGATGTGTCAGGTGTCGCACCGGCCTCATCCTCCATGATTTCGCTATAACTATCTAAAAATTGTTATAGCAAAACCCTGCCGGGCGCAAGAGAGGACGCCGGTCCGAAGTCCGGCGGACTGCCGCCGAAATACCTGTCGGTGCCGGTCAGGCCGCTGTGCTGCGGCGCGTCACGGTGATCTCAGTGGCCGAGGCGGGCCGGCGGGCGGCCGTGGGTGCGATGGGTGGCGATGGCCGTCGCCTGGGTCAGGCGCCGGCCGAGTTCCCGGACGCGATCGACGCGCACCGGGTGATCCGGCCCGCTGATGCTCATCGCCAGCAGCACCCGGCCGATCGGATCGAAGATCGGGGCGGCGACGGTCCGGAACGAGATCTCCTCGGCCGGAGGAAGATCCGAGATCGAGATGAGGATCTCGCTGGTGCGCTGCAGGGCGTCCGCCAGGCCGTGCTCGGCGTCCTCGTCGGTCGGGGTGTTGCGCAATCGGGTGAAGGCGGCGACGACCGACGCGGCGGCGATCGGTTCCATCGGCACGCTGAATCCGCTGCCGCGCATCTGCGCCAGCATCTCGCGGTAGAAGTGGGCCAGTTGATCGGTGGCGGCGCCGCGTTCCAGCCAGGCGTCGACCTCCTTGTCCTCGGCCCAGGCCACGAAGATCGCGCCCAGCGGCGCCATCAGCGGCGCGCGGTCGCCGGGGTAGCCGATGGTCGGATGCGGCGGCTCGGGGCCGCGGCGGGCCAGCAGGATGACATCCGTGCCGGCCACGGCGCTGACGCCGACCTCCATATCCAGTTCGGCGGCGAGCGCGTCGGCCTGTTCGATCGCGGCGACGATGGACGGATGCTGTTGCGTCGCAGCGAATCCGGTGACGGCCAGCGCCGGGCCCAGGATGTACGTGCGATGCACCGGATCGCGGACGAGGAACCCGCAATCGCACAGCACCGCCAGGGTGGCGTGCGCGGAGGCGATGTTCATGTCCAGGTGCGTCACCAGCTCGCTGATGGTGAAGCCTCGCGACGGGTGCGCGGTCAGGAACGAGATGATGTGCGCTGCGCGAGTGGACGCGGGTGCGGGCCGGGCCATCTGCCCACGGTAAACGATGTCGGTAGAGTCCGACCACTTGACTGCAAATCCAATTTTGCTATACCAATGTTAGTTGTGTTCGATCTAACAGGCCGCGTGGTAGTCGTCAGCGGTGGAAACGCAGGAATCGGGTTCGCGATGGCCCGCGGCATCGCCCGCGCCGGTGGTGACGTCGTCGTCTGGGGCCGCCGGCCGGAGAAGAACGAGCAGGCGGTGCGGGAGCTCGCCTCGTTCGGCGGCCGTGTGCTGGCCCAGCAGGTCGACGTCGGTGACGAGGCCCGGGTGGTCGAGGCGATGCGCGAGGCGGCCGAGGAGTTCGGCCGGGTCGACGGAGTCATCGCCAACGCCGGATTGATGAGCCACGAGCGCAGCTTCCTCGATATGACCAGCGAGGCCTGGCACGGGCTGCTGGCGGTCAACCAGCACGGCGCCTATCTGGCCGTGCGGGAGGGCGCGCGGCAGATGAAGCGGCAATGGGACGCCGGTGACACCTCCGGCGGCTCGCTGCTGTTCTGTGCCAGCCTGTCGGCGCTGACCGGCAGCCCGGGGATGCAGCACTACAACGCGGCGAAGGGCGCGATGGTGGCGATGTCGCGCGGCATCGCGGTGGAGGCCGGCCGCTACGGCATCCGCTCCAACGTGGTCTGTCCCGGTCACACCGTCAGCGAGACGGTGAGCATGCCCGACGATCATCCCGTCGTGGAACGGGTCCGCCGGTACAACCCGTCCGGCCGGATGGGTCTGGCGGAGGATTTCGAGGGCATCGCCGTCTATTTCATGAGCTCGTTGTCCCGCTTCCACACCGGCGACCTGGTGGTCATCGACGGTGGCTGGATGGCCAACGCGGGTAAGAGCGACATTCTGGGGTTGCCGCAATGGCCGTGAAGGTTCTGCGCGTCGAGGGGATGCGCCGCGACACCCGCACCGCCGAGGAGCGGGCCGCGCTGGAGGCCGCCGAAGCCCGGACGGTCGATCTGAGCGTCGAGTATGTGCTGACGGCCGCTCGCTCGCAGACCGGGCTGGACGACTTCGGCGCGATGGACTTCACCGAACGGCTCGGCCTGCTGCTGGCCGAGGTCGCCGCGGACGCCAACGTGTGGCAGGCGAACAAGGCCGGATTCGTCGACCGCTGTGTCAAGGCCGCCGCGAATCGTCTTCGGATCCAGCACTATTGGCATGAGAATCCGCAGTGCCTGGACGTCCCGGTACGCCGCCCGATCGATGTGGTCGCGTTACCCCGTTCCGGCAGTACGCATCTGGAGAACCTGCTCGCCGCCGACCGCCGGCTGCGGCACCTGCCGGTATTCCTGGCGGCCCAGCCCGCTCCGCAACCGGGCGCGGTGGCCGGTCCCGACGGGGTGGATCCGCGCTGGTCGGCGTCGCAGCGGCATTGGGAGCGGATCTCCGGCGGCAACGAGATCCTCGCCGCGATGCACGAACATTCGCCGGATCACGGCTGCGGTGAGAACGAGCTGCAGATCCCGGATTTCGCCAGTTACCAGTGGGAGTGGATGGCCGACGTGCCCGGCTTCCGGGACCACTATCTCGGGCACGATCAGACCCCGCACTACCTGTACATGCGAAAGGTGTTGCAGGCCATCGCCTGGCAGTTCCCGGGCGAGCAACGCTGGATGGTGAAGTCCAATCAGCATGCCGAACAGCTCGGCCCGCTGCTGGCCGCCTATCCCGATGCGACCGTAGTGATGATCCACCGCGATCCGGTGGCGACGTTGCAATCGCTGCTCACGATGCGCGGACTGGCCTTGAAGAGCAGCCAGAAGACCCCGGATATCGACGCCCACGTCGAATACTGGGTGCGCCGCATCGAGACCATGCTGCGCAGATATCTGCGCGACCGGGCATGGGTGCCCGCGGGGCAGCTCGTCGAGGTGATGTTCGACGACGTCGTCCGCGACGATGTCGGCACCGCCACAACCGTTCTCGAACAGGCCGGACTGGACGTCACCGACGAGTGCCGCGCCGACCTGCACAGGTATCTCGCGGATCATCCGCGCGGCCGCAACGGCCGAGTCGTCTACGACCTGGAAGGTGACTTCGGCCTGAACGCAGATCAACTGCGGGACCGATTCGCCTTCTACACCGACGAATTCGGCATCCGATCGGAAACCGGGAAGGGGCAGCGATGAAACAGCCACTCAATGCGCTCATCGTCAAGGAGGGGGAGGGATCGCAGGCCGCGATCCCGCTCGGGGACGGCATCTTCGCCTCCCGGGGTATCTCCAACAGTTATCTGGTCACCACACCCGACGGCGATGTGCTGATCAACACCGGCATGTACAACGAGGCCGACCAGATCCGGGAACGCTTCGCCGAGGTGAGCGAGAACCCTTGGCGGGTAATCATTTTCACCCAGGGGCATCCCGACCATGTGGGTGGCTGGTCGCAACTGACCGGCCCCGGGGTGGAGACGATCGCGCACGCGAACCACACCGATGTACGGGAGTACTTCCGGCGGCTGCAGCCGTTCTTCGCCCGCCGCTCCCGGCAGCTGTGGAACCGCGACGTCACCCGCGTGGACCCCACCCACCAACCGCCGGAACCGGTCCTGACCACCACCTTCCTGGACAGTCACGCCTTCACCCTCGGCGGCCGGCGCTTCGAGCTGTACTCCACCCCCGGCGGCGAGACCACCGATTCTCTGGTGGTGTGGCTGCCGGACGACCGAATCGTGTTCACCGGCAACATGACCGGCCCGCTGTTCGGCCATGTGCCCAATCTGTACACCATCCGCGGCGACAAGATCCGCAGCGCCCGATCGTTCCTCGCGTCCGTGGACCGGGTGATCGCGCTGGAACCGGAGGTGCTGATCACCGGCCACGGCGAACCGGTGCGTGGCGCCGCGGAGATCCGCCGGCGGTTCACCGAGATCCGTGATGCCACCGAATATCTGCGCGAGCAGACCATCGCCGGGATGAACGCGGGCACCGACCTGTGGACGCTGATGGGCAGCATCACCCTGCCGCCGGAACTGAACATTCCCCAGGGGCACGGCAAGGTGCCGTGGATCGTGCGGGCCATCTGGGAGGAACACGCCGGCTGGTTCCGCTACGAGAACACCACCGAGCTGTACGACGTTCCACCCGAAGCGATCTCGGGTGAGATCGCCGACCTGATCGACACCGCGACACTGCTGGACCGAGCCGAGGCACACCTGGCGGCGGACCGGCCGGTCCACGCGCTGCACTTCGTCTCGATCGCGCTGGTCCGCGACCCCGGCGACCGGCGGGCACTTCAGGCGAAACTGCTTGCGCACCAGCAACTCCTGGAGCGCAGCGGCCGGGAGAACTTCAGCGAGGTGCGCTGGCTGGAGGCGCAGATCCGCGACATCGAGGCGCGGTTGGAAGGACATCCCGCATGACCCATCCCAGGCTTTCGGTGAGCCAGATGTGTACCTACTCCTGGTCTTTCGGGCAGAACCTGGAGCTGATCGACGCGCTCGGCCTCGCCAAGGTGGGCCTGCTGATCAACAAGGCCGACGACTACGGCCGCGACGCCGCGGTGGCCGCCCTCGCGGACCGCGGAATCCCGGCGACCACGGTGATCACCCGCGGTTTCGACCTGTCGGCCCCCGACACCTGGGATGCCGTCCGTGCAGAGTTGAACGGCGTCACCGATCTCGCTGCCCGCACCGGCGGTTCCCCGTACTTCACCCCGGGCGCCGCCGACGGCCGCTCGTTCGACGAGCTCACCGAGGCCCTGGCCGAAGCGGTCGCGCCCTGTATCGGCTACGCCGAATCCCGCGGCGTCCGGTTGGCGATCGAGCCGACCCTGCGCCCGGATCGGTCCTACTTCCACACCCTCGCCGAGGGTATCGAGGTGGCCGACCGGACCGGGCTCGGCCTGATCGCCGACATCGGAAACTGCTGGGGCGAAACGGATTACGAGGCCACCGTGCGCCGCGCCGGATCCCGGATCGCGGTGGTGCAGATCTGTGACGTACGCACCGACCCGCCCCCGCCACCCGGCGACCGCGTGGTCCCCGGTGACGGTGACCTCGATATCGCCGGCTTCGTCCGTGCCGCGCTGGACAGCGGCTACACCGGCGTCTTCGAACTGGAGGTACTCGGCCCGGGAGTCGAGGCCGAGGGCTACGCCGCCACCACCCGCCGCGCGGTCGACCGCGCCACCGCACTCCTCGAGGAGGTCCTGTGACCACGACCAGCCGGGCGATCGTCTTCCGCGGCGACGAGACCTGGGAACTGCGCGAACTGAAGGTTCCCGACCCGCAACCCGGCGGCGCGGTCCTGCGCGTCGAGGCAACCGGACTGTGCCACAGCGACATCGACCACTTCCGCGGCCACGTCCACACCTCCTGGGGTGGCGCGTTCCCGTCGATCGCCGGCCACGAGATCGTCGGCCGCATCCACCGGATCAGCGCGGCCGCCGAACGCGAATGGGGTGTCTCCGAAGGTGATCGGGTCGCCGTGTGCGAATTGGTCGTCACCGCGGACGGATACCGCATCTACGGCCACGACTTCGCCGTCGACGAAGGCTCCGGCCTGTACGGCGGATTCGCCGAATACCTCGAACTGTTGCCCGGTTCCCGGGTCTACCCGCTGCGCACCGACCGGCCCGCCGATGAGCTGACCGTGTTCGAGCCGCTCTCGTGCGCGGTCACCTGGGTGGCGCCGGTGCAGCAGGACGACATCGTCGTGATCGAAGGCCCCGGCCACATGGGTATGGCCACGATCGTGGCCGCCAGAGCCGCCGGCGCTTCTCGGATCATCGTGACCGGCACTGCCGCAGACGAATTCCGGCTCCGCAACGCCCGCGCCATCGGCGCCGACGCCACCATCGACGTCTCCGCCGAAGACCCCCTCGACCGGATCCGCGAACTGACCGGCGGGAAGATGGCCGACGTCGTCATCGACGCCGCCGCAGGCAATCCCGTGACGGTCAACCTCGCGATGGACCTGGTCCGCAAAGGCGGCCACGTCGTCATCGCCGGTATGAAAGACCGTCCGCTGGAGGGCTTCCACAGCGACTGGATACCCACCCGCCGCATCACCCTGCATCCCGGCGCGGGCCTGGACACCAAGACCGCCGCCGAACTCATCAACGACGACAAGATCCCCACCGCGGCCATGCTCGGCGACAGCTTCGCGCTCGAGGAATTCGAGCAGGCCTTCGAATTATTGACCCGCAAGGCAACCGGTCGCGATTCGATCCGGGTCGCGTTGCGGCTGGCGTAATTCCGCACGGTCGGCATGCCGGGATGGTCGGGACACGGCCGTCCCGGCATTGTCCTTCCGGCGGAATATCCAGTAGTGCAACGGAAACGGGCAGACGGACCCATGCGGTCCGGCTGCCCGCGTGAGTTGTCAACCGAGCTCGAACGGTGGCACGCGTCTGAGCGCTTTGATCGGTTCGTCGCTCGAGCCCGCACTCGGATCTCCTATGGCCTGGACAGCAGGTCGGCGGACCCAGCTGTGGGCACCTGAACACCTGTCATCCACCGATCATTCTTCGTTGCATGCCACCGGATGATTAGGTCCGGTTGATCGAACGCAACAGTCGGAAGCAGGACATATACTTGTTCATGGGACATTGACTATGTTTGTCTCCCGTTCCGGGAGATGTGTCCCGGCTGTGCATATCCGACTGCGGAGATTATTGGAATATCGACCCGAGTATTCCCCTCGGGTCCGGGAGTAGATACCGCCCTATTTCCGAATGCTTACGTTCCCTGCGAAGCTTTCGAACGTGCCTCGATACAGTGTTTTCAGTGAATTTAGGACGCCAACAAACTTCGGCACTGCCCTGGCGACACTCTCGTTTGAGATTCTATTTTTGGAGAATGCATCGGATAGTTGGGCCGACAAAGCGAGGATCATTTCTATTATCGGAACCCATAGCTCGCTTGCGACGGCCGGGCTGAGATTATCCTTGAATTCAAGATCGAAGCGGTTTGGAATCGGCTGCCCAATGATCGCTTCTATGCATTGCGATATTACATAGACAAGTAGGTAGTTGGCACCTTTTTTGTTTAGGAAGATCAGCGCGTTAAGGTCCTCTTCGGTTAGAAGCGCTGAATCCTGCCGTTGCCTCGCGGTAAGAGCGATCTGCCTATCGTTAATCGCGCTAAGGAGGCTGTAACAGAATACTATGTGTCGAGCTGTGGTTCGGTCGGTGAAAATTGCCCGGTATGTACTCTCGTTGGTCCAGATGTCGGACTTCTTGTCGTAGGCTGTCACCGGGTCGCCGTGAAATGCCGACAGGGATTGTCCAACGGTATACGATGGGACGGTGAAGCGGCTGCGTTTGATAGCATCGCTGGCACCACCTCGGCGACCACCCTCGTATTCGGCACCGGGGATATTGGCAAACTCGTTTCGAAGTCGCTGCTGAATTTGATCGGTACTTCTGAAATCTGCTGCTTGGATGCGGTTCTGTGAGTTATTAAACCGGACAACACTTCCGACAATCGAGTCCTTCGATGCTTTTACAAACCGTATCGGCACTTGTAAGTCCTCGCCGGGGGATTCCTCAAGGCTGCCGATCGATCCCGTTGTCTGAGCCCCGTTGACGATGGAAATTCCCGTGATGGTCAATTTTTGATGGCCCCGAGCCTTGCGTCGCAAGCTGTAGTCAAGGACCAACGCTGTAATTCCGTTGTTGAAGACGTAAAAGTTCTGAGGCTGCTCCAGGGCAGTCTTCTTTATTCCGTTGTTGATGTTGGAGTCACTCTCTCGCGAGCCGAGATACCCGCGCAGATTGGCCGAGAAAAGGTCCGTCTGATATGTGGAGAATATCGTGTGCAGCCAACTCCCGGGAACCGTGGTCACGAGCGAGCTCCAATCCTCCTCTACGACTTCAACGGTCCCGGGGACCGCAAGTTCAAATTCATCAGTCACGATGATCGTCCGCTCGGCCTGCGCATACAGGCGCTCAAAGGCGTTTGAACCGACTTCCTCGGCGAAGATGTTTATCTCGGGGCTGGGATCGAGATTGCCCAGGAGAGCTTTCGCGGTCCTCTCGACTGCGCGAAGCTCGTTCTGGACATTGGTCGAGTGAGGTAGGTTGTGAACATACCAGATGTAGAACTTACGGATATCGCCAGCTATTACGGCCGACCGCAATTCATCCGCTCGGCCCTTGAGCGCCTCGGGTAGGCGTTCAATATCTTCGGAGAGAAGCCATGTCAATGCAGTATTGAGGTCCGACGCCTTATTCGACGGTGCGCTCGTCTTGCCTTTGGAAGAGACATAACACTGCGCAATAACAGCTACCTGCAAGTCCTTGTCAACGTAAAGTACATCGCACTTTTTGTCATCTCCCCCGCCGGTAATCGCCTCTGTAGCCACAGATCGAACGTCGTCCAGTCCGAACTGGAGACTGAGCGCGTAGACGCCGATCGCGTCATCAGTCAACCCGTGCTCGTCACGCATCGCTCGAAATGCGCTCATCCAGTCCGAACTTGGTACGGTCCCCACCGTCGTCCCTCTCTACCCTTGGTGCACAAAGGAAATTAGCTGTTCACTGTGCCGGCGTACGGCTTACCCGTCGATCATCGAGTCGGATTTGTCAAGCGAAGTTCTTTCAGCCCGAACAGTTCTCGATACCCGGCACGCTACCGATCACCGGCGGGCCGACAGTACCATCGTCACCGACAGAGAACCCTAGGACCGGCACACCGAGCTGTCCGTGCAACACCGCGTCCGGATCCCCGCTGGTCACGACCACTACCTGACCGGCCTCGGAGTACGCCTTCTTCACATGCCGATCGCCGGAGTACGCCGCGATCACGGCGTCGGCTGTCGAACCGTCGCCGACCCCGCGATCGGTGACAGTGCCCGCCGCAGTGGCGATCGAGTCGACCTTGCCGTCTTTCCTCCCGACGAGCACCTGATTGACGCCGAGCTTGGTCCGGAAGTCGATTGCCGCGCATGCGGGTGTTGACGCCGAGGTTGTCGTCCCCTGAACCGCAAGCGCCTGCTGTCGGGTCATACCGATCGAAATGGCACCGAATCCGTTCTCCGTCGCGACGGTCCCGCCATAATTCGTCGGCGGCTCACCAAGTTTGACGTCAGGGATCGACAAAGGTCCATAACCGACGGTCGCAACCATCGGCTCAGCGCTAGACTTCGAGATCGATTGGATCTGCTGGATCAACCCGCTGTCGTCGATCCAGTACTCGACCGCCTGAGTGGTCAACCCGATGCTTTGCAACGTCTGCTGGTCCAACGCGGCCGGATCGATCGAGGGATCGAGACGAGTCAGATTCGCCAGGAACGTCGCTGAGTCGATCGTCCCGCTCACATGAGTGGTCTGGACACCGTGCAGCACTTCGGTTCCGACGACTATCACATTGCGCAGCGCGCCGTCGTAGAGCTGCCACGTCAGATTGGGATCCTTGACGATGCGTTGCTGCAACCGAAACGTTCCGTCACCCGCACCGAACGGTATGGTGATATCGCGCCACACTTGTGGATGAGCGGCCGCCGCCTTCGCGGGCGCCGCTGATGCCGACAACAACAGCTGGGTGTTTCGCGAATACATCTTGCCGTTCTCGGTGACGGTCTCAGACCCATCGACGCTGTCGGCTATGAGCGATCCGAGCAACAGCCCAGGACCCTGGTCAGCGGAACCGGCCTGGTCGAACAACTTCGCAAACCCGGGGCCGAAGCGGGTGTAAATGTGTGCCCCGTGATTCTCGACTTGGACTTCGGTCACGAGGTCTCCGCCGACTGTTGCCTTGAGATCGACCGTGGCCGCCTGCGATTCACAGTGCGCCGCCGCGTTGAGCTTCTGCTCCGGGTCGGCCGCCGCCTTCCACGCTTCACATGCCGGAGGCGTCGGTGCGGTGTCAGTTTGCTGCGCAGCATGATCGGGCCCACAGGCAGCCACGCCGACAGTGGCGCTGCAGATTGCCAGAACCCCCAGTCTCGACATCAATCCCGAACCATGAAATGAACCCACAGGAGGTCCCCTTCGGATCGCAGCGTTCAAGCCTGCCAACAGGTTAAGGCCCGACAAGGCGCACTGCGGTCGAACGCTCGAGATCGGGCGCCGTGCTCCCCAGACCTCTGGACAGTATTGAGACGTCACGGAAGCGAGAACGGTTGCGGGCCTGGGGGACGGCCGGGATCGTGTGCAGCATGTGGAGATTCGGAGGTGTGGGTCGCCGTGGAATTCGGCCGGTTGTGTTGCGGCACCGGCCGGTGTCGCTACCTGCCCTGGAGGTGTATGTCGCGACAGCCGGTCTCGGTGCCGGCGGTGTCGGTATCGGTGTGCAGGATGGGGTCCCATGGTGGGGCTCCGCGTTGTTCATCGGGTTCGGTGTCGTGTGGTCGGCGGGTGGACTGCTGATGTTCTAGTGGTCCTGCCGGTATGCGCCGGTGCTGGTGACCAGTGTCGGGATCTATCTGTACCGCAGTGGATTCGGGTACGACTTCTACCCGTGGGCGGTGGTCACCGACGTGCATCACGACGCCTACCCGGTGCCGACTCCCGCGAATCTGCCGCATTATCGGTGACGGGTGACCGTGGTGCCGGGCGGATCGGGGCGCGCTCTGGCGCAGGCGTCGTGCCGAGTGCCACGACGTCGTAATCCGTTGCATCCCAAGGATTGCCATACGGCAGTCGCGTCGATCGAGCACGGTGCCGGAACGGTTCCGGGGGTTCGTGCTGCGAGGCGGCCGATCTCGGTCTTCGCGCCGCATGTCCGGCTACACCACGCATGATCACACGTCCCGCGACGCGGTCGATACGCGGAAAGCCGTGGGCGCCAGAGCCGTTCCCGGGCAGGCTCCCGAGTCGACGGACGAACATCGCCGGGTGACGGCGACGCCGTGGGCCGACCGTCACGTTCGGCGCTTCGGGTCCGACAGCAATTGTGCGACCTCCTCGCCCCGGCTGGTCAATCGGATCGGCCCGCGGCTCATCAGAGGCTCGTCCCAGCTGCCATGGTCACCGCCGATGAGGAGTCCATGGGCTGCCATCAAGCGGAGGGCGGACGCCAGATCCGCCCACTGCGCCCGTACGAGTCTGGCCAGAAGCGCTACGGTGCAGCCGGATTCGGACAGCAGGTCGAGGATCTCGACGACGTGGGAATGGGACGCCAGTTCGGCCGGCATCACCGGATTATCGGGCATCCGAACCACCTCCTCGCTGCCCGGAACCAGAACCGGACAGGAATCGGACGCTAGGCGGTATCGACCCGGTCGATGGCTGCATTGACGCACTCTTGATGGCTTCTACCTGCCCTTCGAACGAGTTTCGTACGGGTTCCCGGGTGGCCCGCGGCTCACGGAAGCCGCGGGAGTTTCCGAGGGGCACCTCGGCGGTGGACTGATCATGACGGTCCCGCTCGGGGTGGCGGTGTAGCCGAGTGGCCCGTGTCGCCCGCTCGCAAAGGAATCGCGAAGCCGGCGGCCACCGCCGTAGCGGAAACGTACAGATTCGCCGAATTCGCCGGTGCCGGTGTTGAATCGGTGTTCAGGGGACAGGATCGGCAGAAGAGGCAAGGGTTATGGGCATCGTCGGCGAGGAAGTCCGTCTCTCGTCCGTCACTGTGCACTGGTCGGCCGCGGAGGCCGCGTTCATCGCCCGATCGGATCAGTATCCCGGTCTGGTCGCGAGGGACGAATGGTCCTCGCTGGCAGCGGTCGACAATCTGATCGACGTGATCGAACGGCAACGGCGACCGGATCTTTCGGCCGGGCGGCCCGCCGCGTGAGAGATCCGCTCGTGGCGCGGGTTGCGCACCGGCACAAGGGTTCCGGCGGACCGAAGTCCGGGTGGGTCGGTTAACGGAAGTCGGCGCGGGCGGGAAATAGAGATTGTGAAGATCAAGAAACTCCTTGTCCTGGCCGGATGTCTGGTCGCCGCCGGGTGCGCGACCGACGGCCATTCGACGGCCGGTAGCCCCACGAGTGCTGCCGCCACCACGCCGTCCTCGACCGCAAATTGCCCGTACCGAGGCCCGAGCGGCTTCTGTTTCACACCCCCGGCAGGTACGACCGCGAGCAAGTCGGGCGACTCGGTCGTCTTCGTCCGCGCGGCCGAACCGAAGGCAGCACAGGACGTGGCGATTCGAACCGAGACGTTCCCCGCGACACCCGAATTCGTCTCGAGCCGACGCGAATTCGCGCGCGGTGGCACCGGCGCACCCGACATCGTCGTACTCGAAGATGTCGACATCGCGGGTGGCAAAGGTTTCTATGTGGCGACCCAGTCCAGCTCGAACGTGCTCGTGACCGCTCTCGTTCCCGACGGCGACAAGTTCCACGAATGCACGGTCAATGTGTACGCGACGGACAAGGACGCACTCGCGGACGAGATCCAGGCCTGCAAGTCGCTGAAGGTGGCGAGCTGACACAACCGATGGCAATGGCACGCTGCCGTTGACTCCCGATGCTCCCGGAGCGCGTCCGGGAGCATCGCACGGGATTCGTCCGGGCGTCACGAACGGGTAGCCACGATGATGCCCGCGACGAGTCGGCGTGCGCGACTCCGGACGGGCACGCGGCGAGGAAGCCGATTCGGCCGGTATTGTCCGGCACACGAGCGCGATCAGCTCGTGCAGAGGAGGAACGCCGTGACCGACGCCCCATCCGCGACCGCACCGCAACCGCCGGTCGACCATGCCGGACCCCGCGATTCGGTTCGACCGGCGGTGGTGGTGGGTGCGCTCGGCGTCGTGTTCGGCGATATCGGGACCAGCCCGATCTACACCCTGCAAACGGTGTTCGCCCCGGGCGACCCGCATCCGGTGCCGGTGACCACCGAGAACGTGTACGGGGTCGTGTCGCTGGTGTTCTGGTCGGTGATGATCATCGTGACCGTCACCTACGTGTTGCTGGCGATGCGCGCCGACAACGACGGCGAGGGCGGCATCATGGCGCTGATCACCCTGCTGCGTCGCTGGAGCGCGCCGCAGGGCCGCCGGCTCGCGATGGTTCTCGCGGCCCTCGGAATCTTCGGCGCCTCACTGTTCTTCGGCGACTCCATGATCACCCCGGCGATTTCCGTGCTGTCGGCGGTCGAGGGGCTCGAGGTGGTGCGGCCGTCGGCGGCCGGACTGGTCGTACCGATCACCGCCGTGATCATCGTGGCGTTGTTCATGGTGCAGCGGCGCGGAACCGCGGTGGTCGGACGCATTTTCGGGCCGGTGATGATCGGCTGGTTCACCGTCATCGGGGCCTGCGGAGTGTCCGGGATCGTCGAGCACCCCGAGATCCTGAAGGCACTGTCGCCGACCTACGCGCTGGGATTCCTGTTCGGCCACTTCGGCACCGCGTTCTTCGCGCTGGCCGCGATCGTGCTCGCGGTGACCGGCGCCGAGGCCCTGTACGCCGACATGGGTCATTTCGGCCGCCGGGCCATCACCCGCGCATGGCTGCTGCTCGTGTTCCCCGCCTGCGTCCTCAGCTATCTCGGCCAAGGTGCGCTGATCCTCGACGACCCCACCAACATATCCAGCCCGTTCTTCCTGCTCGTGCCCGGCTGGGGCCGCCTGCCGATGGTGCTGCTCGCCACAGCGGCCACGGTGATCGCCTCCCAAGCGGTGATCACCGGCGCGTACTCGGTGACCGCGCAGGCCGCGCAACTGGGATATCTGCCGCGCCTGCGGATCGCGCACACCTCCGAATCCACGATCGGGCAGATCTACGTGCCCTGGATCAACTGGCTGCTCATGGTCTCGGTGCTCACCCTGGTGTTCGCGTTCCGCAGCTCCACGGCACTCGCGTTCGCGTTCGGCATGGCCGTCACCGGCACGATCACCATCACCACCCTGCTGTTCTTCTACGTCGCCCGGGTGCGCTGGAACATACCGTGGTGGCTGCTCGGCCTGGGTGCGATCCCGCTGCTCACCGTCGATCTCCTGTTCGCCGCGGCCAACCTGACCAAGCTCGTCCACGGCGCGTGGCTGCCACTGCTCATCGGCATCACCGCGTTCACCATCATGACCACCTGGCAGCGTGGCCGGCGGATCGTCACCGCCGAACGCGAACGCCGCGAAGGCGCGCTACCGGCCTTCATCGACGCGATGAGCGCCGGCACCCCACCGACCACCCGCGTCCCCGGCACGGCGGTATTCCTCAGCCGCGGCAAGCAGACCGCCCCACTGGCCCTGCGCGCCAACGTGGAACACAACCATGTCCGCCACGACCACATCGTGATCGTGTCGGTCCGGACCGAACCGATACCCCGTGTCCCCGCGGACGAACGGATCATCGTCGACAACCTCGGCAACGGCGACGACGGCATCACCCACGTCACCGTCCGATGCGGATACATGGAAACCCCCGACGTCCCCGCGACCCTCGCCGCCGTCGACCCGGCCGACACCGAGGGCCGCCTCGACCTGGACCACGCGTCGTACTTCCTCTCGAAGATCGAATTGCGAATCGGCACAGAACAATCGATGGCGTCCTGGCGCAAGCACCTGTTCATCGCCACCTCGTACATCACCGCCGACGCCGCCGACTGGTTCGCGCTGCCCCGCCACCGCACCGTGATCATGGGTTCGCAGATCGAGGTGTGAACCTCGCCCGCCGCCACCGGCCCATGGACCGACCGCAACGGCACAGCCGGCAGGCGGTGGACCGATCCCGAGTCCGGCGATTGCGCGGCGGGTCTCGGGCACAACGGTTTTGCGGATTTCCGTACACCGATGAGGTGAATACTTACGGTCTCCATACG